>JBIKPA010000239.1:0-4116 GCA_044357715.1 Microthrixaceae bacterium | reverse complement strand
CAACCCCAAGAAATCGCAGCGACTGTGATCTGGCTGTGCTCAACTGGTGGAGGTTTTGTCACTGGTCAGGCAATTGCAGTTGACGGTGGCTACACCACACAGTGAGAACTGCTTTCAGTCGATCGAGGAACGAGAAAGGGTGCTGTCATGATTGAGGTGTACGCCGATGTTGGCTGCCCGTTCACCCATGTCGGGCTTCGAAGGTTCATTGACCGGCGAACCGAGCTCGGCCGTGAGGATGTTCTGCTCTGGGTGCGTTCGTGGCCCCTCGAAGTGGTGAATGAAAAACCCCTTGACGCGAGTTTTATTGCGGAGGAAATCGAAGATATTCGCAAACAACTCGCTCCTGATTTATTCGCAGGGTTCAAGATGGGGAACTTCCCTGCATCATCGCTGCCGGCGCTCACACTGGCGCTTGCGGCCTATGACGTAAGCCCACAGGTGGGTGAGTCAGTGAGCTTGGCTTTACGAGATTTGCTCTTTGAGCAGGGCCTTGACGTCAGTGACTCCGAAGTCCTTTCAGGCCTTGCCACACAATATGGTGTGAGGATTGAGGCTGCGCACCAGGATCGAGTCCTTGACGATTACGTCACTGGCCGGGACCGTGGAGTTATTGGGTCTCCTCACTTTTTCACCCCCACGAAGGACTTCTTCTGCCCCGCCCTTGACGTCAGCCGAGATGCCCTTGGCAATCTTCAAGTCCGTTCTAACGAGGCCTCGTTAGAACAGTTCATCTCTGCGTGTTTCACTTGAGCGACTCTGGATCGGCTGGATTCAGATGAGTACGTTGAACTCCACGCCAGCGTGAGATTCAAGACGCTCTATCAGCGAATCCCCAAATGCTGTGGAGGGCGTCCAGAATCCACCGCCAACCTCTTGCGGATCTAGATCAACTAGCGCCACCGCAGCCTCCCCGAGCATTCGAGCGGTGCAGCCGTAGCCAGGGTCTCGGTCTCCAGTGACTTGGGTTCTGATTGCTCGACCTGTGGGTGTAAGCCCAAAGAATCGCAGCTCAAAATATCCATCGCGTTGCGCTTGGGGTGATGGGCCCTCCCCAGGCTTCGGGAGGACACATTGGGTGAGTACCTTGCGGGCTGGCGAGAGAGCGGCAAGCCCCATTCCGCCAAGGATTCCAGCTGAAAGCCCGGCGGCTTTTACCCCGCCGGCCAACCCGGAACCCATAACCATTGCCTCTTCGTACTGGAAGTCATCACCCCAAGGCCGGCCGAGCAGCGCATGGGTTCTTTGCACAACACGCGTGTTGACTCCTGCCATGACGAAAGGCGCAATCCATTGGCCCGAGGCCGCATCATGGGTTGGTGCAGTGAGCTCACGCTGCTGAACTCCAGATCTCATCTCCTTTGGAGCGAGGGCATAGGGGTCAGCTAGAAGCCTGCGCAGATCTGGGTCGGCGGCGGCCTCTTCCATCAGGTTCATCATCGAGGCAATGGTGCCGCCGCTAGCGCCACCTTTCATGGCGTAGACGCGCATGGCGACATGGTCGCAGGGTGAATCAAATCTCTCAATGGAACGCTGCTGTGTGAACCACACGCCAAGGTCCGATGGGATGGAATCAAAGCCGCATGCGTGCACGATACGAGCACCGCTCGCAACAGCAGATTCGCTATGGGCATCGATCATGGCGCGCATCCATTGCGGTTCGCCGGTCAGGTCGCAGTAGTCGGTACCCGCAGCGACAACTGCTGCGATCAACTCGGACCCATAGAGCGCATACGGACCAACGGTGGAGACCACGACTCGAGTGGATTCAGCAAGTCCGGCGAGTGCTTGACGGTCAGATGCATCTGCGATGATGCGCTCAACGTCTGCACCTGTGTCTTGTGCAACCTGATCAAGCTTCGCCGCGTCGCGGCCCGCGATAGCCCATTTAAGTGCTCCGCTCGTCCCGTGACGCTCAACGAGGTGGCGGCACAGAAGTTGCCCCACGAAGCTAGTTGCCCCAAAAACAATCAGATCGAACGGGCGGTGAGAGGTGCGTTTCATGGCTAAACCCTAGGCCAGGCGAAATCTCTAACCCCTACTGACTGGCTCTGACTTGACCGATCGGTCAATATTGACTCCATGGACCTGACTTACCCCGCCGACGCAGAAGAGTTCCGGATAGAAATTCGAGCTTGGCTCGAAGACAATCTGCCGAAAGGTTGGTTTGATCCAGGCTTCAAAATGTCTGTCGATGAGAAGGCCGCGTGGAATCTTGACTGGACCAAGACCCTGTTCGAGGGCGGGTGGATCTGCGCAACTTGGCCTGAGGAATACGGGGGTAAGAACCTGTCAACGATGCAGGGGGTAGTTCTTGCAGAGGAGTTCGCGAAGGCAAAGGCTCCGATGAGAGCCGACTTCTTTGGTGACACCCTCGTTGGCCCCACCATCTTGATGAATGGAACCGAAGAGCAGAAGAAGTACTTCCTGCCGAAGATTCTTGATGGCTCAATGAGTTGGTGCCAAGGCTTCTCCGAGCCCGACTCGGGGTCTGACCTTGCTTCGCTCAAGACTACGGCAGTGCTTGACGGCGACGAATGGGTCATTAACGGCCAGAAAGTTTGGACGACACAAGCGCAGTTTGCTGATTACTGTTTTGTGCTTGCACGAACTGACCCAGATGTAAAGAAGCAGGCGGGAATCTCTTATCTTCTCGTGCCGATGAAGCAGCCCGGAGTCGAGGTGCGCGGGATCGTCCAGCCTGACGGTACCGATGAGTTCAACGAGGTTTTCTTCTCGGATGCTCGCTGCCCCGTAGACAACGTAGTTGGCGGTCTCAACAACGGATGGAAGGTTGCTAACGACACCCTTGGTTTTGAGCGCGGCATGTCTGCTACCACTGGTTACCGACGGTTCGCGGAGGAATACCGCCTGATGGTTGAAAAGGCCACAGAGAACGGCAAGATCAGTGATCCGGTGATTCGTCAAGGCTTGGCGCTGTACTACTCGAAGATCCAGATCATGCGCATCAATGGTTTGCGCTCTCTTACGGCGACGGTGAGCGGTAAACGAGATATGGGTGTCACTGTTCTTGGCGCCACAAACAAGATGTTCTGGTCAGAGACCCACAAGGCAGCCATGGAGCTGGCACTAGAGATCTGGGGTGCAGAGGCCATGCTCTCTACAAGTGGCCCAGAGAGTGGTTCTTGGCCGGCGGCACTTCGTGGCGAAGGCAGACCGACCTACCCCGTCAGCCTGATGATCTCATCATTCTTCTTCTCTCGATCAGAGACGATCTGGGGTGGAACTTCGCAGATTCAGCGCAACATCGTTGGAGAGAAGGTGCTTGGGTTGCCCCGAGAGCCAAAGGTTGAAACAAAACCGAACTGAATTGTGCCTTGCGCCTGAGAAGCCTCCCCGATTGGGGCGAGGGTCTCACCACAACAGGTGCTGCAACTAGTAACATTTGCATCACCTCTCCTAAGAAATCTGTTGGCAAGTCCTGCTTGCAGAGGTTCTTGGCAGTCATTGTCGAATTCTTTTGTGAATACTCCTCCGATTACCCCTGAACCCGAAGACACCGGTGAATACCGCGTCGTCCGGCGAACGCCCAAGGGGTCGTCTGGGTGGTCGGGCCCCAAGAGAGTCGCTGCCGGAGTACTGGCTGGTTTGCTGTTGGTCGCAGTGATCACTGGTGCAGGTGCAGCGTGGGGGTTGTGGAGCTTTTCTAAGATTCAGCGTGTTGATCTGAATTTGGCTCAGGTGGACAGTCCGACCGAACCAATGAATGTGCTGATAGTCGGCTCTGATAGCAGGGCCGAGATTGAAGAGGGCGACCCAGGTGCGGGCGGCATGCTCGGTAAGGATGCGCCGACCGGTCAGCGGTCCGACAGCTTGCTGATAGCAAGAATCGACCCGGCAAGCGATCGAATTGACTTGCTTTCGGTGCCCAGAGATCTGTGGGTTCCAATTGCGGGAAAGGGCGAGAAGCAGCGTATTAATACGGCCTACGCTGAATCTGCTCAAGCAGTTGTTGATACGGTGCAAGATTCGTTAGGCATCCCAATCAATCACTTTGTCGAGGTCGACTTCTCTGGGTTTCAGTCGCTAGTCGAAGCCATCGGTGGCGTTCCTATGTATTTCGACCACCCTGTTCGAGACACCAATTCGGGGCTT
>JBIKPA010000238.1:0-4125 GCA_044357715.1 Microthrixaceae bacterium | reverse complement strand
CGAGCTGGTCAAGAGTCGGACCCTGCTCAACATCGGTGATGAGTGCTGCAAGGGCTTTGCGGCTTGCAGCAAGGTGTCGCAGATAAGTAAGGATCAGGCCGATGTAGTGATCAAAGCAATCCTCTTGGGTCCAAGTTTCATTGGGGTCGTGTTGGGGGAGCTGATCTGTGAGCTCGTACCTGTCCCGGCCAATCCATTTTCTCTTGCCTCGCCTGATCTCTCTGCCTGCAACCTTGTAGAGCGCCGCTAGCACCGCCGGGTCTGCAGGCATTACAGATCGTGTCTCTGGGTCATACGTCTGGAACAGCAACTCAAGCTCGCAATTCAGCAGTTCACGCCCTGCTTCATGAGCTTGCATAGCGGTATCTGGGTTCCAGAGGCGAAACAGCACAAGAGTAGTTTCATCCATGTAATACCCCACGTCCATACTATCAACCACATTTGTCTAGATTTCTGCTACTAGTGCGTTTTAGGTGCTGTGTTTGCGCTTTTCCTAGTTGAGGCGGTCAACGGGTGAGAGTCTGCGGTGTGCATCGCGGGCGCGTTCTGCTGCGGCTGATCTTCCGTAGCGGCGAACCATCGCGGGAGAGGTCCACCCAGCGAGCATCATGAGGTCGGACTCTTGGCCTCCAGAGGCGAGCCACTCATGGGCGAAAGTGTGCCGGAAGAGGTGCGGGTGTATCGCGCCGATACCGGCCTCTTCTGCGCGCTTGTTGAGTACCTGGGCGACTCCTGAAGCGGTGAGCGGGCCGAGTCTCCCGAGCCACATCTGGGCGCTCTTGGCGTGGCGGTGCGCTCTTCTGGCGCGTAGGTACTTGTTCAGCGCGTCAAGGGTTGTGTCTCCGATGGCAACGACTCGTGTCTTTGATCCTTTGCCAGTCACGCTCAGTGTTCGGTACTCGCGGTTGAGGTCATCCACCTCAAGGCCGTGGACCTCGCCAAGTCGCGAGCCCGTATCTGCAAAGACCATCAGAATTGCGAGGTCTCGCCGCTGGTCAAAGCTTCGACCCCGACACGTTGCGAACAGTGCATTGAGTTTCTCGGCGGTCAGTACTGGGGGCGGTTCATCTGGAACCGAAGGCGGAGACATGCGCGCCATGGGAGAGACGTCGATCTCTCCCTCATCTGTGACCCAGTTCCAGAAGGCTCGCAGTGATCGGTAATGAATCGCGGCTGTGGTCGGGGCGACCTCGTCGAGAAGGTCGTTCATAAAGCCGGTGATGTCTTTACGGGTGACTGCTCCGACGGTTACGGGGCGGTCATGTTTCACTAACCAGGTCTCAAGGCGAGTAACGGCTTGGCGGTAGAGCTCGATGGTTCTAGCACTGCGCCGCTTTTGGCGGCGAGAGTCTAAGAAGTCCTCGCGCATCGTCTCGAGAGGGAGCCCGGCTGTAGAATCTTTAGCGCTCATGAAATTATCCTTCATGGGTCACGGTCGGGGGCGTTGCAAGCGTCGCCCGGCCTCTTTATGTCTGCGCAGAGGTGCGCAGATTGCTGATTATGACCATATCAGCAATTCTGTAATCGCTTGCTCTTGGAGCGCTGTGCTCGATCTTTTGGAGGGCTGAGAATCGAGTTTGCCCTTATTTCATATGGGTGTGTGGGCCGGGTGGGGATCGAACCCACGACCGAGCGATTATGAGTCGAATTCGGCCCAGCGTTGTGCTATTCCGGTTTTTCCCTGAGTACTAGCGGTGAGCAGGTATCCATAATCTCGTAATCGCTTGCTAGTGAACACCTCAGCATTCTGCCTATGGCGATCAGCCGACAACACCGGCGAGGCTAGTCACCATGACTGCAGAGAAACGCCAGGAACCAAGGCGGCCCAAGATTGTTCTCATTGACGCCAGTACAGGTCAGGCGGTCCTATCACGTGTGGTGCTAATCGCCCAGACCAAGGCCACCCAGTAGCACCACCCTGAGTAGCAATCACCCTAGATATTTTCACTTAGAGAGAAACCTAAAAGGATCGGGGTCATACCCTGAATTTTTTGAGACCCTAAAAATGTGAAAGGCCCCGACGTTGTGTCGGCCTTCGCTTAGTTAGTGAGTGTGCGGGTCAGTTTGGAAATGTGCGTGGGCATTCCGTTGATCGCACAACACCATTCGGACACGTCGTGTTCGACCAGATGACGCCGGTCAGGTCGGCGTAGTTCAGGTCAGCGCCACGCAGGTTGGCGCCGGTCAGATTCGCCCCGATCACTCGGGACTGGTACAGGTTGGCGGCAGTCAAGTTTGCGTTCGTCAGGTTGGCGCCGGTCAGGTCGGCGCCGACGAGGTAGGCGGAGTACAGGTTTGTACCAGTCATGTGAGCGAGGCGCAGCGTTGCGCCGCGGAGGTCAGCGTAGGACAGGTCGCAGCCGTGTAGATCAACACCCGCCCCGCGTGCGGTGCAGTCTCGCCAGACAACCGTGGTGGTCGTCGTCGTGGTGCTAGTTGGTGTGACTGGTGCGGGGGTACATGCTGCGAATAACGCCACACATGCCGCAAGCAAGACAACTAGAAGTGAACCTTGTTTACGCATTGGCGTCTCTCCCACGCTCAGGCGGCTTGAATCTGCCGCAAGATCACAGGATGACACGGCTTCACAACAAATGCTAGCTATCCGTATCCCAAGACAAGACTCGCATGCCCCTAGTCGTTCGTAATTAGATGTGGGCAAGGATCGGGGTCATGCTCGGCTGAATTGGCAATCTAGAAATGACAGAGCCCACGCCTGCACTGTGGGGGGTGTAAGCGTGGGCTCTGAACTCGGTTACCTGCCAGCCGATAAAGAGCAGGCAACGGAGAAAGTGTCAGGTGTAAGGGTTGGCGAGAGCGCTACCTGAGATGATCTGAACACCGGTCGGCCTAATCGCTCCGAACGCCATGTAGCGGACTACTCGAACCCGAGAAGCTAGGGACTGGGCACCGCCTGAGTAGTCCTGGAATGTTTCAACCGTTGGTGGTGTCTCGCCCATAAACAGATCGTCTCGGCGGGCCACGATCACTCTGTCTTGATTTGTTGACAGCGTGAGCGGCATGGATGCGCTGGCAATAACATCTAGGCCCATGCACTTGCCAGCGATTGGTGAGCTCGACGTATCGACCGAGAGAGCAGCACTTCGATCTCCTGCGTTAGCCAACAACCACATCCAGCGTCTCGGTGCCAGAATCACGGTGTCAGGATGGTTTCCGGTGGCCTCGTGAGAGGCTTGAGCGGCACGAGCAACACTGTCTAGAAGATCGTAAGCAGTGGTGTTTGTGAGCGTGATGCTGCCAGCACTAGCGGTTTGCAGTAATCCAGTCACTTCACCGCTACTGCCGGAACCATTGATCAACTGGCTTTCCTGCTGTGCAAGTACGGCACCAAGAATCTCTCTTGAGATCAGCCGGTCCAGTCCTGCTTTGTCGGATCGTTCCAGCAGTTGCATATCAAGGCTTGCCATCGAGAAAACCGTTCTTACTGGCACGGTGAGCTCGGTGCTTGCAGGATCGTCAACGGTGAGCGCTGCACCTTCGGTTGCTTGCATCGAAGCAGTGGAACCAGTGGTAACCCTTGTGAGCGTGACACTGCCACCAAGATTGCCAAGCGGCTGTGTGAGCAGATCACACAGCGGCCTCGCAGAATGACCAGACGATGCCAGCAGATCCGACAAGTACTGAGGAACTACAAGCCCCCCGTAATCACTCATGGCACGCTGTTCTTCAAGACGGGAGCGGGCGTCTTTGTCGGCACGTTGGTTTAGGAAGTCTGAGAAGAAACTCCGACTGCCGTGCTGGTGGTAGACGTTGTTTTGCTGCTGGCGAATCATTGTTTGCAAAGTCAGATAGTGCTGGAGATCCGTAAGCGCCGTTTCTGCTCGGGCTTGGTGCGCAACTGAGCCCGAATGAGTCCTTGCTTCGCTTGCTGCCTTGCCAGCTTTGAGCCTGCTGATTGCAGCACGTTCGTCAATAAGTCTTGTGAGGCTATTCATCCGAGGTCACCCACAAACCTGCGTGCACGTGCTGTCTCAGCCGATACTGCCGGCCTAGTTGCCGGAGCTGCCGGTGCTTTGCGTGGGGTGGAATCAAGGTTGCGTTCAATGGCCTCACGGAGCGCATCTAAAGACCGGTTGCCGGTAGGGGTTGCACGCTGCTCACGAT
>JBIKPA010000237.1:0-4129 GCA_044357715.1 Microthrixaceae bacterium | reverse complement strand
GAGTTCTGTAGGACCGCCGGTGGCTGCAACGGTCAGGCCAAGATCAGGTGACGGATCAACAATCCCAAAGTCATCCATAGACAGACTCGGCAGGCTGAAGGGGTCGAAGCTAGTGATCATCCACATCATCTCAACCCAGCCCGCCCATGGGGCACCTCGAACAGCAGGAAGGCTTGAGTTCGCAAGACCGTCCCAATCCCAAGGCCCGGTCATGTCAAGGTCATAAGAATGCCAGCCAGCACGAATGCGGAAGTATTTCAGGCCATCGGCGCACGAGTTGCACTGCCGAAAGAACATCGCAGCGTTGCTGTCGCGGTCTGAGTACATCCGCATCGTCACGCGTCGGTATTTGTTTGCATCGAGTGGCCGCGACCGAGGGTCACGAATAGCTGTGGTGGGGTAGGACCCAGGATCGGAGCGCAACATGAATACCTGCTGAGCACCCGAGATATTGAGCTGCCCCCAGTTGAGATTGGCCCAACCCTGTTGGATCATGTGTCGCTGAGTCGGATCGAAGTCTTCGGGATTTGAGAAGTTCATCGGATCGTTCCACATGGAGGTGAAGTACTCCTCCGAAGCGGGAACCGTCGAGCGGTTAGGCGCAACGGCGGGCGTCGCTGCACCGGCTGAAGCAGTCAGCCCAAGATCACCGAAACTACTTCCAGTCGACACCGAAGCAACACCGAACATGGGCGAAACAACAAGTGCGACCACAAGAGCAAGCCCTATGAAAAACCTTTGTTTCGTGAACGAAACAGCAAAAACCGAGGTTTGCGGTGAAAGAGCCGGGTCAGCAGCAGGGCAAGCAGGGGCAGAGCGGGCAACAGACATAGACCTATTGTCGGCAAAAAGTGCCCAGAACCTTAGGTCTATTGCCCGCCCCTCAGGCCGCTGGCGCCTGCAAAGGTGCGGGCTGGCACTGATCCTCTAGCTCCACCACTTGAATCTGCGCGCGGTTTTCCCAAGTGATCTGATTGGTTGGATCTTTGCGCAGTTTGTACTCACGAAAGTCCATGTCGGCTGCGTCGAACGTGAGGTAGCGGCCGATCAGCGAATCGCCGAAACCGAGTATGAGTTTGATGGTTTCCACTGCTTGGATGCTGCCGATGATTCCAGGAAGCACGCCTAGGACTCCTGCTTCTGAGCAACTTGGTGCCATTTCTGGTGGCGGGGGCTCCGGCAACATGTCTCGGTAGGTCGGCCCGTTCTTGGGATCAAAGACGGTGACTTGGCCCTCGAAGCGGAAGATTGAGCCATGTACTACGGGGATACCCAGCTTTACCGAGGCGTCATTGAGCATGTACCGAACCGGGAAGTTGTCGGCCCCGTCAACCACGATGTCGTACTCCGAGATGATGCGTTCCATATTTGACGCATCTAGGCGGATGTCATGAGTGATGACGTTGATATCTGGGTTGAGCAACGTGAGAGTCTTTTTTGCTGAATCGACTTTGCGCTCACCAATGCGATCGGTGTTGTGAAGAATCTGGCGCTGCAGATTCGACTCATCCACGACATCCATGTCCACAATGCCAATTGTTCCGACTCCAGCCGCAGCCAAGTACAGAGCAGCCGGGGAACCCAAACCACCTGCGCCAAGGAGCAACACGCGAGCTCCGAGTAGTTTCTGCTGGCCTTCATCGCCCACCTCGGGCAGCAACAAATGGCGGCTGTAACGATTGCGTTGGTCAGGAGTGAGAACCTCGGGGCGTTTCCAGTCTCGACCCTCGTCTTTCCACTTGTTAAAGCCACCGGCCATCGATACCACATCGCTATAGCCGAGTTCGCCAAGGGTTTTTGCAGCAAAGGCTGAACGCACCCCACCGGCGCACATCACGATGACCGGAGCAGACTTGTCACTCAGGCGGCCCTCAACTTGAGCCTCGAGATGCCCCCTTGGAATAAAGACCGATCCCGGCACAGCGCCTTGTTCGAACTCGTCAGCTTCACGCACGTCAAGAAGTACGGACCCATCGGCCCGCTGCGCCTCTGCGGTGGCTGTGTCTACCTCTCGGATACCGGACTTTGTCGTGTTGAGAAGTTCTCGGAAGTTACTCATGTCTGTATCTGCTCATTTCAGCGTTCGGTGGGTCTGCGAATCAGATGAATATCAATACCCTACCAAACTGGTCAAGATTCCGACAGGCTGCTGAGAATCCTCGGTAACAACTCGCTGAGGGAGCCTCGGATGACAAGTGCAGCATCATCAAACTGAGTCTCACCAGCATTCACAATCATCACCGGAACCCCTTGTTCAAGCGCTATCGGCACCATCTCGGCCACTGGGTACACAGCAAGCGTTGTGCCCAGACAAACCAACAGGTCACAGTCTGCGGCCGCCTGGTGAGCGCTTTGAACACACGCTGGGTCAAGGCTCTCGCCAAAGAACACGGTGGCTGACTTGAGTATCCCACCGCATTCGGTGCAGGCCGGGTCATCCTCACCATTTCTCACTCTGCTGAGGGTCTCGATCATTGAACCACGCCAGGTACAGGAGGTACATATCGCTTCACGGATATTGCCATGAGCTTCAATCAAGATCTCTGGGCTCGTCCCGGCAACTAGATGAAGCCCATCAATATTCTGAGTCACTAAGCGCAACAATTTTCCTGAGCGCTCCAGTTCGACTAACGACTCATGGCCGATATTCGGCCGAGCAGTCAATGCCGGGTTTGACAGACGAAACTGCCAAGCCCGTGCCCGCAACTCCGGATCGCTCATGTAGTAACGAATGGTCGAATACTTCTCTGCGGAAGGGTCACGGGTCCAAAGACCATCAGGCCCGCGGAAGTCCGCAATGCCAGAATCGGTAGAAATGCCTGCCCCACTCAAAACCGCGATTTTGTTAGACACCGAAATCAGGCTCTGTGCGTAAGTGATCTCCGCTGATGTCACCAGCTTTCAGATTTCCACGCTCACGCCACGCCAAAAAGCCACATGATTCGCTATCTCTTTCGCTGCATCTTTTGGGTCGGTGTAGTACCACGCTGCGTCGGGGTTGGTTTGTCCGTCTACAACTAGCGTGAAGTAGTTCGCCGTGCCCTTCCAACTGCATACCGTGGTTTTGCTGCTGGCCTCAAGCAGTTCGCTCTTGACTGATTCCATCGGGAAATAGTGGTTCCCCTCCACAATTACAGTTGAATCGCTCTCGGCAATCACTGCGTTGTTCCATACTGCACGAGCCATTTTCGTTCCTCCAAAGTCGACTTTCATTACGCAAACACCATAGGGATTCGGCGTGTTCCCCCCAAACGGATTCGACCGCGACACCTTCGGTGGGCAAACTAGTTACATGGAGAGTTCAACTCGGCCTTGGGGTTCATACTTGGTGCTCAGCGATGACGCCGATCATAAGGTCAAGCGCATCACCGTCGACCCAGGAATGCGGCTGAGTTATCAGCGGCACTTTCGCCGTTCAGAGCATTGGTTTTTTGTTCAGGGCGAAGGAAAGTTTGTGCTTGATGAGGTTGAAACGGTAGTGAGAAGCGGCTCTGCTGTCGACATTGCAGTTGGCAGCGCTCACCGGATCGAGAACCTAAGTGAGTCAGTGCCGCTCGTGTTCATAGAGATTCAGCACGGCTCCTACTTCGGCGAAGATGACATCATTCGTTTAGATGATGACTTCGGCCGGGCAGACGAAGCATCGGATCAAGTACCGGGCACTGCTCCCCGCTGACAATCGAGCCTGCAATCCATATGGTGCAAGGGTCCACTCCTAGCCCATTGGAGCCCCATGCAGAACCGATTCCTAGCTCAGATACAACTTGTTTTTAACCTGTTTATTCGAGCGGTACTCGTTGCCATCCTCTTAGCTACCACCGCTTGCATGAGCTCTCATGAACCTGGCGCGAACCGGCCTCCTTCTTGGGATGCGCAGCGCATGCCGTCCACGGTCTTTCGCGGCCCTGCCCTCGTCCGACGGCCTGTCCTACGCCTAGCGAAAACTTCAGCTCCCCCTTGGCAGCCAACCACTGAAGATACGGGGCACTCCTCTGGACCCGACCCCGGAACTTGCGAGGCAAGCAGGTCTTGCCCCGCCATTCCCAAGTAGGCACCCATTCCATCTTCCCTCTGCAGCCCTCTCATCGCTGTCTCCCTAGCTCCCTACCTATATCCCTACATCCCTACA
>JBIKPA010000236.1:0-4169 GCA_044357715.1 Microthrixaceae bacterium | reverse complement strand
CTGCGCAGTTACATCGAACTCGGCGCAAGCCCGCGAGCCTCGATTGGCTTGATTCGCGGCGGTCGCGCACTTGCAATGCTCCGGGGACGCAATTACCTCACACCACAAGATGTCTTTGACGTTGCACCAGAGATTTTGCGCCATCGGTTGTTGTTGTCCTATGAGGCTCTTGCTCAGGACATTGATGTGGAACAGGTGGTGAATCGAATTCTTTCAACGGTGCCAGCACCGCGGGTGAGTCCGACCCAGACACCCACGATGACCGCTGAAACTAGTAGCAACAGCACGCCTGTTCCCGCTGCTTGGGGAGCCTGACCCAGATGGCAGGGCTATCTGACACCTTAGGATTGGTCGGCGACCGACCAGCCGAAGAGATCGTTCGACGGCTCACCCTAGATATCACGCGCAGACTTGACGGCATGCTCCATGGTGACTTTATGGGGATTGTGCCAGGTCGAGGAAGTGAGCCTGGCGAGGCTCGCGCCTACTCCCCCGGCGATGACGTTCGCCACATCGACTGGAACGTAACTGCCCGCATGCAGGACCCCTACCTGCGAGAGACCATTGCGGACCGCGAACTCGAGACGTGGATGCTGGTAGATCGCTCGGCGGGCTTGGACTTTGGAACAGCGCTGTGCGAGAAGCGCGACCTTGTTCTGGGAGCAGCTGCCGGCATTGGGTTAATGACTGCTCGCGGGGGAAACAGAGTTGGGGCTGTCATGCTTCGCGGTGCAGAGGTGACCACGATGCCCCCACGCCAAGGCCGGCGGAACTTGCTCGGGATTTTGGATCGCGTGCTCGAGTCCCCGCGAGAAGATGGCTCCGGTGCCACCAATTTGTCAGCTGGGCTTCAACGAATCAGCGCCGTGGCTCGACGACGTGGCCTTGTGGTGGTCATATCAGACTTTTTGTCCGACCCTGCTAGCTGGAAGAACCCGCTGGGCACCTTGGCACTTCGACACTCGGTGTTATGCATTCAAGTGGTTGACCCCCGAGATCTTGACCTACCCGCAATTGGCATGTTGCAGTTCCAAGATCCAGCAGATGGCTCGATCAGGGAAGTCAACACTGATGACAAACGACTGCGCGAGCGCTACGCCGCAGCGGCCGCTGAACAACACCAGCAGATAGCGTCGCATCTTCGCTCTGCCGGATCGGACCACTTAATCCTTCGAACAGATGGCGATTGGCTGATGGACTTGGCACAGTACGTCTCTCGTCGTCGCCACAGAGCAGAAATGACCGCTGGGAGGCGGACCCGATGACCGAATGGTTTCTCGTTCCCATGCGCCTGTGGTGCTTACTCGGCGTTGTTGCACTCATAGGCATCTATGTGTTCATGCAGTTCAAGCGCCCCCGCTACACCGTGCGATTTTCAAATCTCAACCTGCTCGACAAAGTCGCGCCCAAGCGCCCCGGCTGGCGACGCCATCTTGGGGCAGGGTTCTTCGCCCTCGCGCTTGCCACGTTGGTGATTGCCTACGCACAACCCATCATGAAGGTCAAGGTTCCACAAGAGCGCACCACCATCATGTTGGCAATCGACACCTCGCTGTCTATGGCAGCCGAGGATGTGGCCCCAAACCGTCTTGAGGCCGCCCAGGCTGCAGCAGTTGCCTTCCTAGACGAACTCCCCGATGACCTGAACGTTGGCTTGGTGAGTTTTGCCGGAACCGCACAGCTCTTGGTTCCACCTACTCAAGACCATGAGTCAATAAAGGTCGCAATCGACGGGCTCGAACTTGATAAAGCCACAGCAATTGGAGATGCGGTCAAACTCTCTCTCGAGGTCATCGCGGATCAAGCTGTTGGGGTAACTGATGGTGTTCCAGATGCTGCGATTGTGTTGATCTCTGATGGTGAGACCACTGTTGGCTTGCCCACCGAAGAGGCCATTCCGCTGGCCCAAGAAGCTGGTGTTGCGGTGTCGACAATTGCCTACGGCACTGCGAATGGGCAGATCATGGTGGACGAAGACGGCGATGGAGTCGGTCAGCTCACGGGGGTCCCCGTCAACGTTGAAGAACTCAAAGGCTTAGCTAAAGATACTGGCGGCACCGCCTACACCGCCGAGAGCGCCACAGATTTGGCTCAGGTCTATGAGGAGCTCGGCTCGACCATCGGATTTGAAGAAGAAGACACCGACGTGAGTTACCGGTTCATTGGCGCCGGGTTGGTCATGATGTTGATTGCTGCAGCGTGTTCGCTGCGTTGGTCAACCCGATTGCCCTGAAAAACCAGCTCTCCGAAGAATCTGATTAGGGAGCTGAGTTCGCTTTTTCAGAGATCACCTTCGATGAGCCTCCTGGCTCCATCGTGACCCCGTACAGAATGTCTGCAGCTTCCATCGTTCGCTTCTGATGACTCACGATAATGAGTTGCGCCGTTTGGCGGAACTCGGCCACTAGGTCCAAGAAACGGTGCAGGTTCACATCGTCAAGCGCAGCCTCTACCTCATCCATCACATAGAACGGAGAAGGTCGGGAGCGGAATACTGCAAACAAGTAGGCGAGTGCCGTAAGCGAACGCTCCCCGCCAGACAGCAGCGAGAGTTTGCGCACGTTCTTGCCTGAAGGCTTGGCCTCAATTTCAATGCCGGTCTCTAACAGGTTGTTCGGGTCGGTGAGACGCAATCTGCCCTCACCGCCAGGGAACAGCGTCTCGAACAGGAGCGTAAAGTTCTGGCTTACATCTGCATATGCGGCGCTAAAGACTTTGACGATCTCTTCGTCGACAGCGCGAATCACTTTAGAGAGTTCCCGGCGACTCGATCGAATGTCTTCGAGTTGGGCCTCTAAGAAGGTCAGGCGCTCTTGTAACTCGGTGAACTCTTGCAGTGCAAGCGGGTTAATTGGACCCATCAGTCGAAGCTCACGGTCAAGCTCGCGAACTCGAGCCCCAAGTGCGACCCCTTCTGGCAACGGCGGACACACTGCTGCCATAGCCACATCGGGCTCACAGTCAAGGTCATTACGCAGACTCTCTGTTGCAGCTTCAAGCCGCAAGCGTGCTTCAGCATCAGCAATCTCGGCTTTTTGTACGTGAGCCCGAAGCTGCTCAAGTTGTCGCTCAGCCTGTACCCGATTGCCTCTCAGTTCCTCGAGGCCACTCGTAACAACGCGAGCTTCTTCTGATTGTCGCTGACGCTCCTCGCGCAGTGCAGTCAGATTTGCTTCGATAACCGACACACGTTCAATGGTGAACTGACTCAGACGATCGGTGGCCTCTGAGCGAGCGACGAGTTCGACGCGACGCCGTGCTGCTGCGTCTCTTTGTTCGATGTTTCTAGAGAGTCGCTCATCGACTTGGGTCAGTCGCTCGCTTACATACCTGCGACGCTCCTCAATCCCAGCAGACCTCACCTCAAGGTCAGTGCGAACGGCGCCAACACGAGCGCTGTGCTCTTCTAGTCGCTGCCGCGCTGCAGCCATGACCTGAGCCTGAGAAGACAAGGCCACGTCAGCTGCTTCAAGTTCTGGAAGCTGAACAGCAAGCTCGTCAACGCGGACTTCCTCTCGCCGAAGGCGCTCGGCTAGTTCTGCAAGGTGCGCATTGAGCGATTCGAGTTCTGCTGCGGCCTCAAGAGCGTCTGCTTCGAGGCGAGCGACTGACTCGGCAAGTGTGCGACGAAGCGAATCGTTGCTGTCGCGATTTCTAGCAGTCTCTTGTTGCTCTGTCCGAGCAGCAACCATTGCCGCGCGAGCTGCCTCGACGCCTTGACGCGCTAGATCTCGGCTTGTCAACGTGATGGCTTCACGCTCTAGTGCCTCTTCGAGCGCTGCCCCAGTCGCTCCAGAGCGCGCTGCACCAACTCTCCAACCCGCAGCACCAAATCGGTCGCCAACGCGTGTGACAACCACAGCGCCAGGGTGCTGCGCAGCTAGTTCAAGTGCCGCCTGCCAGCCTCCATCGACGAGCACTGCAGAGCCGAGCAAGGTATCGAGCACCCTCTCGATTCCCTCTGAGGAACTAGCAGCAGCGCCACTTCGCAACGCACGGACGTGACGGCGTAGCGGCTCGCCTGCTGTTGGGACAGGTGCCGAAGGTGCTGGCGCTCCCGACAGAGCCAGAACTGCGCCTCGATGATCACCTTGCACCAGAGCGTCAAGAGCGATTCGAGCAGATGCCACATCGGCCACCACAACGGCAGTGAGCGCCTCGCCCACTGC
>JBIKPA010000049.1:0-14477 GCA_044357715.1 Microthrixaceae bacterium | reverse complement strand
CCGGCACTGATCAGCTCCGATGGTTCGAGGTAAACCCCTGTTATGTGTTCCACGCAGTGAACGCGTATGACGCAGTCGGACTGAACGGGCAGCCACTGATTGTGCTCGATGTAATTCGCTTCGACCGGGTGTTCGACCAGAGTCGATTAGGCCCAGATGAGAGTATTCCGTATCTCTGGAGATGGACGCTTGACCTGCAGTCCGGCAGGGTTACTGAGGAACAACTGAGTGACCAGCCCATTGAGTTTCCGCGAGTGGATGAGCGGCTAGTCGGTAAGAAACAACGCTATGGATGGGCTACGAGTGTGTACAGCGGCACCGGGGACCCCGGCGCTTCTGGGATTTTCGATGGAGCAAGTATTGCTTGTTATGACTTCCAAACCGACTCGCTAACTCGCCACGAGATGGGGCCCGGCAGATTTGCAGGAGAAGCAGTATTTGTCCCCGCCTCAGAGACAGCTGGCGAGCGGGATGGCTATCTGATGAGCATGGTCTATGACGCAGGTATGGATTGTTCAGACTTAGTGATTCTGGATGCACAGGATCTGCTTGCCGAGCCCTTAGCGACTATTCACCTGCCTCAGCGTGTTCCGTTTGGTTTTCACGGGAATTTTGTAGCCGAGTAGAGCGTGTAGCAGCGGGCGAAATAGATGTAAGCAGGCTGCTCGCGTAGCGTATGGGGATGCCTGAGTTTGAGTACCAGCCAATGTTTCCGCAGCCAAAGCCAGACACTGCTTTCAAGAAGCTGACCGGAGACTTCGTGTCTGTCGGCGAGTACAAGGGGAGCCGCATACTAGAAGTTGACCGCCAAGCACTGACCTTGCTGACTGCCGAGGCCGTGCACACCATCTCGCATCTGTTTCGGCCGGGGCACCTTGCGCAGCTTTCGAAGATTCTTGATGATCCAGAGGCCACAGAGAACGATCGTTTTGTAGCGCGGACCATGTTGCAAAACGCATGTGTGTCAGCCGGCATGATCCTGCCGAGTTGCCAAGACACTGGCACTGCAATCGTCATGGCAAAAAAGGGTCAACAGGTTTGGACCCATGGTGGCAGCGATGGCCCCGGCGGGGATGAGGCTGCAATAGCAGAGGGGGTGTATCGCACCTACACCCAGACCAATCTGCGCTACTCGCAGCTTGCTCCTATTACTACTTTCGAGGAGCGCAACACGGGAACGAATCTGCCTGCACAGATTGATCTGAGCGCTGTAGATGGCGATGAGTACAACTTCTTGGTCATGACGAAGGGTGGCGGAAGCGCAAACAAAACCTTCCTGTACCAAGAAACCAAAGCGCTGCTCAATCCGGAGTCGCTGCTCAAATTTGTTGATGAAAAGATCCGCACGCTTGGCACCTCGGCTTGTCCGCCGTATCACCTTGCGATCGTTATTGGCGGTACCTCTGCCGAGATGAACCTGAAGACTGTCAAGTATGCGAGTGCTCGATACCTTGACGGTCTACCCACAGTGGGTAATGAACTCGGCCACGCTATTCGAGATCTTGAGCTTGAACAGCAGATCTTTCAGCTTGCCGCCGCAACTGGTATCGGTGCTCAGTTCGGAGGCAAGTACTTCTGCCATGATGTGCGAGTTATTCGCTTGCCAAGGCACGGCGCTAGTTGCCCGGTTGGCATTGGTGTGAGTTGCTCGGCCGATCGACAAGCGCTCGGGAAGATCACATCCGAAGGAGTCTTTGTTGAACAACTCGAGACTGACCCGGCACAGTACTTACCAGAGATTTCTGAAGCCGACCTTCGTGCCGAGGTAGTGCAGGTAGATCTGAATCAGTCCATGGATGAGATTCGTAGCCAATTGAGCCAGTATCCGATCCGCACTCGTTTGTCGCTCACTGGAACAGTAGTTGTGGCTAGAGATATAGCTCACGCCAAGCTCAAAGAGCGTATTGATCGCGGCGAGGGGCTACCGCAGTACATGAAGGATCATCCGGTGTATTACGCCGGCCCGGCAAAGACCCCCGAAGGCATGGCCTCAGGCAGTTTTGGCCCAACCACGGCTGGCCGCATGGACAGCTACGTAGACTTGTTTATGCAACATGGCGGAAGCTTTATCACGCTGGCAAAGGGCAATCGCTCTGCTCAGGTGCGCAAGGCATGTCATGACCACGGCGGTTTCTACTTGGGTTCGATTGGCGGGCCGGCAGCAATTTTGGCGCAGGACGCAATCAAGAAAGTAGAGGTTCTGGAGTATCCAGAACTTGGCATGGAGGCAGTGTGGAAAATTGAGGTCGAGAACTTCCCAGCGTTCATCATTACCGATGACAAGGGAAATGATTTTTTCTCTGGCCTCTTGTAGTAATCGCTTTAGCTTGCAGCCTGACTAGTTGCCTGGGCGGCGACGGATAGCTTCCAGGCCTTCACGAATGATCGACCCTCGGGTGTTGTCAGAATCTCTCTGGTGTGGTCACGAGACAGGTCAGCTGTGTGACCATGAGAACCCGAACGCAACAGGTTGAGGCCGTGTGCGTGAGCCTCGGTGAGGGTGGGTCGGATTGCAAGTACTGCCACACCAGCCTTGTCTGCTGCAACTAATTCTCGATCAAGTTGCCGATTGAACAACTCTTTGCTTGCTCGCAGATGTAGCGGCGGCTTGTGAGCAGGATCAAAGGATTGCGGCGCAGCAACAACGATGAGTTCCGCGCCGGCTTCAACAGCTACATCAACATTGGTAGAGGACTTCACCGCACCATCCACAAGCAGGCGCCGACCAAGGCGTATGGGAGGGTAGAGCAGTGGTACTGCCGAGGCAGCGCGCATGGCATCTGGCAGTGCTGGCCGCGGAGCATCAGGGGACCCAAGAACAACTCGTTGCCCCGTCACGATGTCGAAGCTGCATAAGGCGAGCGGTCCCTCGGGCCAGTCTTCACCAGCCCAGTTCGAAAACTCCATGCGCTGTTCGGTAACCGATCCGATGCCTGCCCTATAGAAATGCTGTAGCGACAGTGGTGGTCTTACTGCGGGCCAGCGAACCACTGTGCGGTGCAGAACATAGGCCGAACCGGCAACTCTTCTAGCGAGACCGACGGGAGTTCGCCAACCTTGGCTAAAGACCACCTCCGGTCGAAAGAACGGCTGGTTCTCTGCAAAGGGGTTTTGGTCCTCATGCGCCATGGCCCACACCACATCAAGGTCATTGCCGGTCCTCATGATCGAGCCAACAATTGCACCAGCAGAAGTGCCAACCACTAGGTCAGTTCCAGCAGGGTCAAGTCCGGCCTCGGCCATTGCTTTGAGGACACCTGCATGAAATGCAATGCCAACGGTTCCACCGGCACCCAAAACAATTGCAGTGCGCTTGCGTTGCTTCGATACTACGGAAGAGCGCTTGGTTCGGGGCTTCGCCCCGAGCACGTCAAGAACTGATGAGCAACTTTGTGGTTGTTGTTCGTCGATCCCCATCGTGTACCTACCGCTATCTCGTGTTGGGTGCCTCGGACCCCAACTGATGCGTCAGTGTGAGGCTGGGTTGGCATTGTTTTCAATGAGTGGATCCCCCAGTGCTCTGATGGGTAAGACTCAAGGGGTGGATCCTATGTTGATCACTAACCTGCTTGGTGCGATAGGGCTCGGCGCCTCATCTGGTCTGAATGCTTGGATCCCGCTTTTGGGCTTGGGTTTAGCTCAGCGCTTTGGTGTGGTTGAGCTTTCAGGGCGTTATGAGCAGCTCGGTGCAAACTGGGCGCTTGCCATTTTGGGAGTTCTGTTCCTCATCGACCTGATTGGCGACAAGATCGTGGTGATCGATCACGTGTTGCATGCATTTGGTCTCGTCGTGGCTCCGGCATCTGGAGCAATCGTATTTTCTGCTCAGGCAGAGCTGCTGTCAGGATCGCATCCGGTGCTTGCTGCCCTTGCTGGAATTGTGTTGGGCGGAACTATGCACGCTGGCCGTAGCGCATTGCGGCCCGTGGTGAGCGCTGGAACTGGAGGGGTTGGAAACCCTGTGGTGAGCTTGATTGAGGACCTTATGGCTGTGGTGATGGTCTTTCTCGCCATACTCGTCCCGGTCATTTCCTTCATTGTTTTGATTGCGCTGGTTTTCTTCTCGGTCAGGTGGATTCGCAAACGTCGCCAGCGCAAGGCTGTACGAGCAGGGATTGTTGCGGACAGTCGAGCTAGTACAGGGGGCCATGGCGGTGAAGCGGCAGGGCCTGCTGCGCAGATTCCGTCGCCGCTTCCGCCGCAGGACCTAGGTCCACCCGACGCGATAACTTGGGAATAAGTGATGCGGACTTCCATAACGGCTCAGCCAGCGGACTCAGGCCGACTCAATCCACCAGGTTTTCGGCTTCTGGCAGCGCTACTTCTGCTGCTCGGAGTACTAGTTCTTGGAGCTGCTCCAGTTTCAGCGCATGCCATTGTCACCAGAGTGAGCCCCGAACCCGATGCCGTACTAGACGAGTCACCTAAAGAGATCAGTCTGAGCTTCACTGAAACAATCTCGATTCCAGCTCAGGGAATTCGCCTCTTTGACCCCAGCGGGAGTGAGATTCCGGGAGTAACAGCGGTTGCAAGTGGTAACACCATGCGAGCGCAGGTTCCGTTGCTCAGTACTGATGGTTCGTACACGGTTGCATGGAGAGCAGTGTCTGCGGACGGTCATGCAGTCAGCGGCGCGTATCTGTTTCATATGCGCGTGGCAACGCTAACTCAGCCGGTTGTGGCTTCAGAATCTGGCGTTGCACTCTGGCCGAGCTTGCTGCGGATTTTGGGCACCGTGCTGTCACTCGCGGCACTTGCGCTCTTTTTGGGCGGGCGGCGCCAATCAGGGTTCCGCCTATGGGCTACTGCTTCTTTGGGCGCTCTGTTGAGTCTGCTCAGTGCGGTGGCCGCTGCTGGCTCAATTCGTTCGAGCGGTTGGTCAGTGAGTTTGTCAACCTCAACTGGCCGCTTAGCGCTGCTAGCACTGCTGCTCACGCTTGTGGGTCTGTTGCTCAGTGCGCAGAGTGCTTCATTGAAAACAGAGTCTGATCGGCCCACATCTTGGTCTGCGAGGCTACTCATCGTTCTTGCAGTAGCAACTGTTGGGGCCATTGCGTTGCAGGGCCATGCAGTTGCAATTCAGCCGGTTGCGCTATCGGCCACCATGACCTTGGGGCATGTTATGGCGGCACTGTGTTGGGGAGCGGGCCTGGTGTGGTTAGAGGCAAGAACTCGCTCGGCCTCGGCAACTGACCTGCAAGCAGATGTTGCAAGGCGATCTCCGTGGGCAATTGCTGCAGTGTTGGTTTTGGGATTCACCGGCGCGGTTTTGCTCTTCGACCGCGTTCCGCTCGGTGAACTTCTAGGTTCTTGGTACGGCCGACTTGGACTACTCAAGCTGGCAGTGCTGTTGGTGGCAGTGGGCTTGGCTCTTAACAACCGCTACCGAATTACCCCGAAGCTCTTGACCGAATCTCTGGCCGATGAGCCCGTAGCCGGCGGACCTGTGGCGCTATTTCAGTTACGCAGATCAGTAAAAGTCGAAATGATTTTGCTGGCGGTAGCACTTCTGTTGGGTGCGACTCTTGCTCAGGTTGCTCCACCTGCGGCTGGGGTGGGCGGAACTGCTGGTGGATCATTTAGCGAACGTGCGGCATTCGGTGCAGGACAAGTTGAACTGCGCGTTGACCCCGGATTACGGGGTGTGAACGAGGTACATGTCACGGCCTTGGGTGTTGATGGGCGTCTGATGCCAGGCGTTGAAGACTTTGAACTCTCACTCTCTCTTGCTGCAGACAACATCGGCCCGCTCAAGCCAAAGATGCAAAGAATCACTGCAGCTCACTCTGTGTCGTATGCGCGGTTCCCCTTTGCGGGGGAGTGGACCGTGCTGGTGACGGCGCGTATCAGCAAGTTCGAGACGCTCTCGGCAGTCTTCACTGTTCCTATTGGCACCTAACAGATACCTAGTCGCCGAGTTGCGGCGAGTCATCTTGTGGCGAGTCAGCGTGGGCGTGAGTCAGAAGTTTTCGGCAACTTCAATCTCGCCTGCTTGGATCGCCTCTGTAAAGCGGTTGAAGTCAGATTCGACCTGATCGCTGTAGCTCACGGCGTAGGCCTCCATTGCTTCATCAAATCGTTCTGACTTGCCGAGATAGCCAGCAATGGCGATTGGGTCTGCCGATCGAGCATGCGCTCGGGCGAGGGTTCGTCCGCACAAGTCTGCATAGGCAACAAGGCCAGCGGCTGAAAGAGCGTCAATGTCGACACTTCCCTTCATATCGCGCAATTGGCGAACGTAATAGAACTTTCCTGCGGGGCCGCGGGTCCAACCCAAAAACACGTCGCTTGCTGCTTGCATCTTGCGTTGACCAACCACTGCGCGTTCACCTTGGTGGGCAAACTCGCTCGGCCCGGCATAGGGGGCAAGAACGGAGTCCTCAGCCTCTTTGATCTGTAAGAACAGCACATCGTCTTCGTCTCTGCCGTGCATCATCACAATCAAACACCGTGTTCCCACGCTGCCGACACCCACAACTTTGATGGCCAACTCAATCTGTTTGAACCGGTGAAGCAGTTGTCGATGGTCTGCATCAAGACTCTCTGCATACAGGTCAAGTGCCTCTTCAGTAATTGCTTGCCACTCAGGAGCGTCAAGCGGCGTGAGAAGGGGCGGCTGATGCAAAATGCGACGCTCGCCGTTCACCATTTCGGTGAGCTTGGTGAGAACCTGAGCCGAGGTGCGATGTTTGGCTTTTTCAAGAGACTTGGCAAGTTTTTTTGGTGAGACGATTCCCGCAAATTCCTGCAGGGCCTCACTGAGTTCAATGTGTTCGTACCAGATATCTAAGACATCTGACTCGGCTAGGCGCAGCATATTTTCACGGTAGATCTGAGCTGCCCTCTTTGCTGCGGCCCGGCCCGCTTTTTCTCCCTGGCCAGAGGTGCGTGCTGCAATCAGAAAACTTGTCACTAGGCGTTTGACATCCCACTCAAACGGGCCCGGAAGGGTTTCGTCGAAGTCATTGAGGTCAAAGACCAAGTTGCGCTCGGGTGTGCCATAGGAGCCGAAGTTGCAGAGGTGAGCGTCGCCGCAGAGTTGGGTGCGTAGCCCTGTCGATGGGCCACTACCAAGGTCTCTAGCCATCACCAGCGGTGAACCGCGGAGGTAAGTGAAGGACGAAACAGCCATGCGAGCGTTGCGAACGGGAACTAGTTCAGGAATGCGGGTTCGGTTCTGCTCGATCAACTGTTGCACGGGGTCTGGACGATCCGCTGGAGCATTCCACTCGCCGAGGACCTCACGCGGGACGGATTTGCGAACGATCTCGCCGATCCTCATGCGCTGTGTGGGAGTGGTAGCCATTGGGTCGGGATCGATGTAGCTCTTGCCGTCCCAATCGTCATTGGGTTGGTTTGGGCTTCTGAGCGGGGGGGTACCAGAAGGAATTCGCTCAGTCTCGGTTAAGGCTTCGCTCAGTAGCTTCCCCGATTTTTTTGAATGCGGAAATGGGTCGTCTTTGGTCATGGGTAGCGTCTTCCTGCCGTGAGTGAGTGCTGCTTGAAACTACTGCTGCGAGGGGTTAATGCTGAACAATCCAGGCCAGCAGATAACCGAGACTATTAGAGGAACAGTGCATCAACACAGGTGCCATCAAGCTTTCTGATCGATTTCGAAGCCAAGAGAGCCCCATGCCGGCAACACCAGTGCCAATGACTCCGGCAGTAATTGCCGCTGCTTGGCCGAGTGGTCCGGGCAGCAGATCACGGAAAACCGGGTTGACCTCGTTCACATTCCATGATGGCAATACATGCCAGAACCCAAAGAGCAGCGCAGCCAACAAGTCGGCACGTAGGGCACCGTTGGCATATTTGGAAAGGCGTTTGCGGAACATGGCAGGGAGGACCCCCCGAAAGGCAACCTCCTCCATCAGGACTGTTCCGAGCGGCACCATGATGAGCGTTTCCCAAGCCAGTTCGCCCAGTGAGATATTGGCCCGGCTGTCTTGAAAGAGCTGATTGGTAAACGGGATAGCAAGCCCGATGAGGTAGATGCTGAGCAGCAGTGCAGATGCACCGCCACCCCAACGCAAACCGCTTTGAACCTTTCTTGGCTCCAAGCCGATGTCATCGACCGTGCGCCCGTCCCAACGAACAGCAATGAGCAGCAACAGCGCTGCCACCGTCAAGTTCCATGGCACATAGGCCCATGACGGAAGAACCTGATTTGCCATGATGTTGGACACCAAGAGCGCGGCCAGAACGCTAAACATCGTCCACCGCTGTTGAGCGTGGTTGGTGCGCCCAGACAGCTCGATGTTGGCGGTTGTGCTCTTGCTGTCTGCGGTGGGGGGAGTGCTGGCCTCGGCCGGTTCAGTCACGCACCCACGATACTCCCGGGCGGCCCCGGAGCGTCTAGAGCGCCAGTTGGCCTTTTGATGCATGGCGAAGTACGAGCTCCGCGGCTGCGCTGCCGCACATGCCATGGACTCCTCCTCCGGGAGGTGTGGAAGACGAGCAGAGGTATACCCCTTTCATTGAGGTTGCCCACGGGTGAAGTGAGGCAACAGGCCTGGCAACAAACTGGCGCAAATCTGAAACACCGCCAGTGATATCGCCCCCGATGTAGTTGGCATTATGGGATTGCATTGCAGATGGGCCCATGGCATGTCGAGCAAGGATCAGATCACGAAACCCTGGAGCAAAACGCTCGACCTGGGCCTCAATCCGGCTCGTCATGTCCACCTCGGAGCCATGAGGAACATGGCAGTATGCCCAAAAAGTGTGCTTGCCCTGTGGCGCCCTACTGGGGTCAAACAACGATTGTTGAGCTGCCAGAAGGAACGGCCGCTCCGAAATACGCCCCTGAGTTGCTGCTAGTTCCGACTCTCGCACCTCATCGAATGTGCCGCCAATGTGCACCGTTGCTGCACGGGCAACCTGAGGGTCTTTCCATGGGACTGGGCCGTCTAGCGCCCAGTCGAGTTTGAACACGCCTGGGCCGTAGCGAAATTTTTGTAGTGACCGACGGTAACGCGCCGGCATCTGCTCACCCGCCAGCGTGATGAGTTGGACGGGTGTGACATCACACAGCACAGCGCGAGCCGGTGGAAGCTGCTTCAACGAAGTCACGCGCTCTGAGCAGCGGACTGTGCCTCCGGCTTGGATCAACTGAGCAACCAGAGCGTCTGCGATTGCTTGAGAACCGCCTTGAGCGAGTGGCCAGCCGACACTGTGCCCCAAGGTTCCAAGCAGCATGCCCACTCCTGCAGTCGCTGCGGCAGAGAGAGGAAGAACCGAATGTGCTGATAGGCCAGCGAGCAGAGCGGGTCCTAGTTCGCCCGAAAAGGCAGACCGGCTCAGCGACTCTGCCGAGCGCACAGCATTGCGAGCAAAGCGAGCTAATGGGATCGGATGACTAGGAGGGATGTTGAGCGGTTCAAGTACTGAATCGGTGAGAGAGAACCCAGCTGTAACGCCAGGAGCAAAGAGTCGAGTCCAAGCCTTGCCATCAACTCCAAGTCCGGCTGCAGTAGCGGCAACTGAACGCTCCAGCATCACAGCGCGCTCCGGTCGAAGCGTGTGGGCGAGCGGTGCATCAGGGTGAATCCAAGTGACTCCCGCAGACTCCAACCCCAAGTCTCGAAGGGCCGGTGAGGCCAAGCCCAGGGGGTGGATTGCGGAGCAGACATCGTGAGCAAAACCTGGAAGGGTAAGTTCCTCGGTTCTGGTACCGCCGCCCGGGTGCAGGTTTGCCTCATAGACCACGACACGCCAGCCGGCCCGAGCCAGTGTGAGCGCAGCTACCAGACCATTTGGTCCTGCGCCCACGACAATTGCATCCCAAGATTCGCTCACGCCCACAGATTAGGTGTGCTCAGTTGGGTTTTTCCTTGCGGCTAGAGCCCAGCGAGGGCCTTCGAGAAGGCGCCGGCCGGAGCGTTCACGCTGTGGCAGTTGTTTTGTGCACGGGTGTTGGGTCCCTCTGGGCACGGCTGGTCTCGGCTCGCAGACCAGATGGCAATTCGGGCTAGACCAAGAGTGGTTGCCTGGCTTCGAACATATGCCGCATCGCTCAGCGTGAAGATCTCGCCCAAGATGTCATTTTGCCCAATCATGGGGATCACTCCGACCAGCGCATAACGCTGAGCCGAACTGAGGGTGGGGTACAGGGGTGCTATCTGATTATGAGTTGCCGTAGCGGCTTCGATGGCCCAGATGCCCATCTTTCCTTGAGCAGAGCCCAAGCCGTAGTCCATGGTCATGATGTCAATTGATGACAGCACCACACCTGCGTTTACGGCGGAGCGCACCACAGATAATCCGTCTGGGGTCAGGCCATAGGGCATGACTGGCAAGGTGAGCGTGACGTCTAGCTTGCGGTTTGCTGCGCGAGCCCGCTGTTGCAGAATTGCGATCGCTGCTGATCGACGCTGTACCGAAGCTGTGTCGTGGGTGGCTGCGCCTTCGATGTCGAAGTCAATAGAGGTGAGTTGGTAAGCGTCAATGACTGCTTGGTACTCATCAGCTAGGGCTTGCACCGTGGTACAGGTGAGCGCGAGTTCATGATTGGCTGCACCGCCGAATGACATGATCACGTCACCTCCAGCAGCTCGAAGCGCTGCGATCTGTGCAGTCATGAACTTGGCATCGCGGTCGTAGTAGCCGCCCCAAGAAGCCCGACATGGGGTGGAGCCGGAGACGATGAAGGCAAGTGTGAGTTCGCGGGTAGATCGCGCTGCCGCGGTCTGAACAAGGTCCGGGGTAGGCCAGTTGGTGGCATCGACATACGGGGAATACGGAACGTTCGTCGGGCCGGTGGGCAGAGTTGGCAGCGTGGTTGGAGTTGTTGGGACAGTCGTGGTGGGGCTACCTGGAATGGTGGTTACTGGAGTGTCGGGAGATGTCACGGTCGAGTCGACGATGCAGGATTTGTTGTTGACAAGACACGAAGAAGGGGTGGCGACGCGTGAGTCTCCAACACCAGTAATGCCGAAACTGACTGATGCACCGGGAGCAACTGTTGCATTCCAAGTCTCGTTGCTGACCTGATGCGAGGCTCCTGTTTGCTGGTAGATCCCGTTCCAGATGGAACTCACTGCGAGCGGGGAAGAGAAGGTGACCGACCATGAGGCCCAAGTGGTTGGTCCAGGATTGGTGATAGTGAAATCTGCGTTATAGCCAGTGACCCAATCCGAGGTGACCGCCATGGCCAGCGTTGCTGCGGATGTATTCGGAGCGACCGTGGTTGTGGTGGGTGCGACAGTGGTTGTGGTGGGTCGCACGGTTGTGGTTGTTGTGGTGGGTGCGACAGTGGTTGTGGTGGGTCGCACGGTTGTGGTTGTTGTGGTGGGTCGCACGGTTGTGGTTGTTGTGGTGGGTCGCACGGTTGTGGTTGTTGTGGTGGGTCGGACCGTCGTCGTTGTGGTGGGTCGCACCGTCGTCGTTGTGGTGGGTCGGACCGTTGTGGTCGTTGGGGCGGGCAGTCCACAAGCGATACCGTTTAGCTTGCAGTTGGTCGGAGCCACGCCGGGCCCGGCGGCAACGTAGCCAATGGTGATCGATCCGCCACTCGGCAGATTCGGGGCCCAACTCGGTGCCTTGACAGTGACTTTCTGCGCAACCTGCGAGGTGAGCTTTCCACCCCAAAGGGAAGAGATTTTGGGAACCAGATCAAAGGTCAGGACCCAATTGCGTTGGGTGGTTGCAGTGGGGTTACGAACCGTCACGCTGGCCTGATGCCCGGTTACCCACGAGTTCTCGCGGGTATATGAGGCGGTCATCGGGGCTGCCGCTGATACTCCGGTGAGAGCAACAGCACTAGCTAGCACCGTGATGGTAGCGACCACTGACATTGCTGCTTTTATCTTTGACCTTCGCATTCGCTGTTCTCCTGAAGATTATTTTGGATCTGTTCGCACGTCATGCTTTGCCAGCGACTATGAACCGCCGAGCATTGTCTTCGGTTCGTCAAGCAGAAAGCCTTAGCTTGCGACCAAAAATTCACTTTCGCGCTTCCTCGGAGTCGTAGGGTGTTGGGACTGAGTCGGTCGGTTCCTCAGTCACTTGGCAGCGCTCTAGGTAGAGATGGGATTCAATTGATACGGAAATCATTGAGCGCAGCGAGAGCCCGAGGCCAGGGCGTGGCTGCGATGCTGTTGATGGCATTTGTGCTGATAACAGTCGTTGTGGCCTGCGGAGAAGAGTCGACTAGCAAGGAAGCAAGTACGACTACATCGGTAGAAAACAGCGGATGGAAGGGCACTTCGCTTTTGTGTAGCGGAGACATCGCTTCCGCTGGCGCAGAAGTTTCACCATTGGCGCAGGAACTGATTGACCTCGGTAGCGGAGCCCTCATGAGCTTGGGTGATGATCCGGCATCTTCGCTAGCCGCGGCGGGTTGTACCGAGGCTTCGGGGGTAGATCGGCCCGCACCTACCCTGAGTCCTGGTGCTAGCTACTTCGCAATTGGAACTGGGGTGGACCGCAACGACGTTGCACTTACCGGGGTCAACTCCGTCGATTACACCGTTGAGGGTATGGATATCTTGCAAGTGGAACTCAACGTTCCCGGACCAGACTGTATGACCACGATGGAGTATCGCGGCCGGCTTATCCTGTTGCTTGTTGGCCCAGCGGGTGCTGAGAAGCCACTGATTGAGTACAACGTCGTCGAAGTAGACTGCTGAATGCCGGTTGGCCCTGTACGAACCGATAACTCAGAGCATCATCGCTTCTCTAGTCGAACGGAAGACTATGAAGCTTTGAGTAAGAACGTCATGGTGTTTCGTCTGTCTGGTAGTGCTCTGAACTTCAGCGAACGCTTCACAAAGCGCCTAAAATTTGCGTTCGTTAGCGAATACCCCCGGGGGAAGAAGTGTCGCATTTCGAGCACTTGAAAGCCTGCTGACTCGGCTAAGAGTCTGAACTCCGCCGGAATCCACTCTCGAATATGCAAGGGGTTTTTGGGCGGTCCTAATGGTTCTCGATCCTCGAGTCGGGAGCGGTCAGGTGTAGAGATCAGAACCTGTCCGTTTGGACCCAGAAGTCCGCCAAGTCGTTGCAGGAGTTGTTGAGGGTCCGGTAGATGTTCAATGACATCGGAGCAGATCACAAAGTCGGCTTGAAGCTCTGCGAGGTCTGTCCAAACTTCACTCTGAGAGAGGTCCGAAGAGAGCCAGTTTCCATCTGGGAATTCGCGCTTGGCTATTGATATTGCGCTGTCTTGATCGACGCCGAGCCAGTCTCGTGCTACTGGTCCAAGGATTTCAGCGAGCTTGTGGCCGGTTCCGCATCCCACGTCGATAACCATTGCCTGCTTGGAGTCGACCAAGCGTGACGCCCATCTGTAGACCCCCTCTTGAAAGCGAGTGTTTCCATATTCTGCGTTCGAATCCCAGAAGGTAGATTCGACACCATCGGCCGAGGCCAACGGATTCTCTCGGTATCCACTTGGAAGGAAATACTTTCCTTCATCAACTGGATTCTGATCGCGAGGCAATTTGTCTCCCCCTTCTGCTGCAATCTTCCAAATCTGCTGCTCGAACGAGGAAAGTATCGCATCCGATTGCACATGTTCGCGATCCAGCCTCTGGATTAGCCTGAATCTGATGCAAACGAACATTCCTCGCTTCACCCGATCCGCCAATGCCGAAGAAGTTTCTGCAGCGATCAAAACCCACGGTGCGGTTATTATCGAGTGCCTTATTTCTGACGAACTCTGTGACCGAGTGCAGGCAGAGCTACAACCGCATCTTGAGGTTACTCAGCCAGGCCGGGATGGTTTCGAAGGCTCACAAACTCGCCGGCCCGGAGCGCTCTTGGCACGGGTGCCAAGTTCAGTCGAGATGATTGCTCATGACCTAGTACTCGAAGTGGTGGACAAGGTGTTGTGGTCAGACAAGACCACGTTTCAGTTACATCTCACTCAAGCAATTTCCATTGGCCCAGGAGAGACCGCTCAGTTGCTGCATCGCGATCAGTGGTCCTTTGATTTCTTTGAGTTCCCTTCCGCAATGGAGGTTGAGGTATCGACCATCTGGGCGCTCACTGAGTTCACCGAGGCCAACGGGGCAACCCGAGTAGCTGTTGGCAAGAACAGCCTGAGCGATGCTCAGGTCGGGGCCCTCACACATGAGGACACGGTTGCTGCAGCGATGCCGCGTGGCTCGGTGGTGATCTACACCGGCAGAACTGTTCACGGTGGTGGAGCGAACACCACTGATGTGGACCGTGTGGGAATCAACGTTGACTACGTGCTGGGTTGGCTCCGCCAAGAAGAGAACCAGTACTTGTCTGTACCAAGAGAAATCGCCGCAGCTTTGCCCGAGAAGGTGCAACGGCTGATGGGGTATCAGATGGGTGCGTACGCTCTGGGTTATATGGACGACCTGCGCGATCCGATTCGCTTTTTGCGTGAGGCTGACCCTAGTGAGGATGCTCGGCCAAGCTTTGATCCTGATCACTGAGTTCCTTTGGCGGCATCAGCCAAGGCATGTCTCAAGGGCAGCCGCTTTCTTGGGGAATTATCCAAAAAC
>JBIKPA010000048.1:0-14513 GCA_044357715.1 Microthrixaceae bacterium | reverse complement strand
TCGGCGAGTTGTTCAGAGCTAAAGAACGGCAGCGTCACCACGCCCTGCTGAAAGAACTCCTGATTAGCCAACTTGTCCTGAAGTACCTGACGGGGCGGAGGTTTGGTTGTCGTTGCAGTCACCTGCGTCCCCTTTCGAGTCTTCTTTCAATCTCAATGGTACCGAGACTTGATGATTCAAGCTACGCAGAAAGGCTCTTGTTCTCACTCAACTCACTTGCCCGCAACGTCGAAGCGGCTACTGGTACTAGCTGACAACAGTCGGAATTGCCCGTTTCGTTGGTAGCGTAAAGGGGATAACGGGGTCTCAAAGGAGCAGTACATGTGCGGCATTGCCGGGATAGTCGGAGCAGGCGCAGACGCGCTTGCTGACCGCGTCCAAGTAATGATCTCTGCACTGAACCACCGCGGGCCTGACGACCAAGGCCTAGCTGTATTTCAAAACGCCGTTCTCGGCAGCGCCCGCCTCTCAATTATTGACCCATCCGGTGGACGGCAGCCGATCTTGAGTCCTGATCAGCAAACCGCAACCGTATGCAACGGTGAGATCTACGGCTACCACCGAATCAGAGAGCAGTACTCGCAGTACCCATTCCGCACCGGGTCTGATTGCGAGGTCGTGCTGCCACTTTTTGATGAGTACGGCCCCGGCCTACTTCCGCATCTTCCCGGAACCTTTGCGCTAGCTGTGTGGGATGAACGCTCACAATCACTGCTTCTTGCGCGTGACCGCTTTGGTGAGCGTCCGTTGTACTACGCAACTACTGCCGACGGGTTCTTGGCCTTTGCATCTGAATCGCATGCATTGCGCGCAGCGGGTTTCTCTGCAGGAACTCCTGATCCCAAGATGGTGGCAGAGATGTTGCGGCAGGGATACGTCCCATCGGGTCAATCAATCTGGGCCGATATTGAGTCGGTACCGCATGCATCTCGTTTGCGTTGGTCTCTTGGGAGTTCGCCGAAGGTGGATCGCTGGTGGACTCCCCCCGAGGTGACCGAGGGAGTTTCTGTTGAAGACGCTGCGGTCTGGTTCAGAGGTGCGCTTGATCACGCAGTGCAGGAACAACTTGAGGCGGATGTTCCAATTGGCACCTTCTTGTCTGGCGGGGTGGACTCCACCACAGTGGCGGCACTAGCAGCGGCTCATCACCCAGACCTGCATGCTTTTACTTTCGATATGCCTGGCGAGTCAGAGCTTGCATTTGCTCAAGACACAGCAGCTAAACATGCAATGACCCTGCATGTGATCACCCCTGATACCTCGAATCTTGCAGATGACATTCTGCAACTCGCCACCACATGGGACGAACCATTTGGCGATTCCTCCTCGTTGCCAACCAGCATGCTCTGCAAGTTCGCACGTGAACACGTCAAAGTGGCACTCACTGGTGATGGTGCCGACGAATTACTCGGTGGCTACTTGGTCTGGGCTCGTGGCACCTTAGACCCGGGTACTCCGGGAGCGCCGCCAGCCGAGCACCGGAGTCTGAGCAACCCAAGCACTGACTTCACCGGCTCTGGCTCTTTGCTCACCAAGATGAAAGCAGGATTGCGCGCTAGGCGCAGTGCACCCACGCATCTACCGTCACTCGCAGCACCGAGCGGCGGGTCAGAGGTTGCACGCCGATACGCCTCGTTTCGTCAATACTTCACGGCAGCGCAGCTCGCCGAGCTTGGCCTGCCAGCCATCGATGCAAGCAGCGTGGATGTTTCTCGCTACACCTACGGAACAGCCGATGACATCAGCCGGTTCGATCTTGATCATTACTTGCCGGGCGATATTTTAGTGAAGACTGATCGCGCTTCTATGGCGCACGGCCTAGAGGTGCGATCTCCGTTCTTGGACGTAAAGGTTGCCGAAGGATGTCTGGCATTGCCAGCGCATCACAAGGTCAATGAGACTCACGAGAAGCTGTTGTTGCGTAGAGCCTGCGGAGACCTTTGGCCAGACTCGGTATCTGCAAGAACCAAACAGGGGTTTGGATCCCCCATGGCCTCTTGGCTTGACCTCCCAGAGGTTGTTGAACTCAAGCATGCTCATCTGACAGACCCGGCTTCGGCCTTGTTTGACCTTGTTGATCGAGAGGCCGTGCAGTCCCTCGGGGCGAACAACGATCAGCGCACTTGGAACCTGCTCATGCTGTCAATCTGGTGGACCCGATGCCGCACTGAGATGGTCTCGTCATGACGGTGGCCTTTTCATGAGGGTGATCTGGTTATGAGAGTCGATAGTTCTGTAGTCAGGTCTGGTCAATGGTGGGACCACAAGATTCCGCCGCTCATTGCAGCAGCGGCGTTGGCCTCGCTGCCGGCGCTGAATCCGAACGGTCTGGAACTGTTGGTAGACCTGATTCTGTTTCTAGTTGCAGCCGTGGGAGTGGCAGCCTTTGGCCACGTAGTCAACGATCTAGCCGATATCGCAACTGATGAACTTGCTGGCGCACCAAACCAGATGGCAGCGCTTTCAACTCAGGCACGACTAGGCGTACTCGCCACAACAGCATTGTGCGGTTTGCTGCCATGGATCTGGCTGCCGCACACCACAGCGGTCCTAGTCCTCTTAGCTACCGAGGTTGCCCTGCTGCTGGTCTACTCACTCAAGCCAATTCGACTCAAAGACCGATCAGCAGCGGGAGTTCTTGCAGACGCCCTGTACGCATACGTCATACCGATACTTCTTAGCATTGAAGTCTTTACCCAAGTTGCGGGCATCTCTGCGCCAGGCTTGGCGATCACCCTGTCAGTGAGCCTCTGGGCACTCTTGATGGGCCTGCGCGGAATTCTTTGGCATCAGATCGGCGATATTGCGCATGATCAGCGTGCAGGAGTCGCCACCTTGGCAACCAAGATTGGCGTCACGCACTCCCGAAGAATCCTTGGCGTCATGGTGATCTTTGAGTTCGTTGCCGCCGCTGCAGCGCTTGTCATAGTCGCTCGAGGTACCGGCCAGACTTGGCTGCCGTTCTTTGGCTTGGCCTATGTGGTGTACCGCATGTTCCAGATGTCGGTGCTGTGGTCAGAACCCGTGCATCTTCGTTCGCTGCGCCACTCAGGTGGCCGCATTCGATTCTTGGGCTTTGTCGTGCTCAACGAGTTTGTAGAGAAGTGGCTTCCGCTAGCAGCACTCATCGCTCTGGCGCTCAAGTTGCCACTGCTGTGGTTGGTCGTGCTTGTCTACCTAGTGGTTTTTGACAATGCCGCCGTTGAGTTCTTACGCAGGGATCTGCCAGCCCTTCCAGACGCAATGAACCGGCTCGCGCATGAGCGAAAGTCGCGCAGGAACATCCGAAAGGTGGCTGCGAACCGAAAGGCACTTCTAGCAGCAGGTCCTGCAGAGGTCTCATCTGAGACCAAAAACCAATGCCGATGGGTGTTCGTTGTCTGCGGCCCAGAGATGCACACCGAAACCCTGCGTACTGCAGTAAGAAACCTTGCTCCGTTAACCTCACTTGAAATTTGGGTTGTCACCGATTCCACTCGCAATGTCCGCCAGATTGACCTTGATGGGATTCACACGGTGGTAGATGTGGCAACTCCCGAGCATTTCGATGACCATCAGGCCAGCATCTGGCTCAAGACTGGCATCCATAACCACCTACCCGTTGGCGAGTGGTGCTACTTGGACTCCGACATCATTGCCGTTCGGCCAGGTGTTGAAGAGATCTTCGAACATCGCCACGGACCAGTCGCGTTTGCCTCTGATCTGACCATCTCAGTAAATCAGGTTGACCGATTTAGCCCATGGGCGATGAACTGCGAATGCACGGGCTTCGGAGAAACACATAGTTGTTCGCACTTACGCGAACAGATCAGCGAACGCTTTGGTGCACAGGTTCCAGGCGATTGGGTGCACTGGAACGGCGGGGTGTTTCTGTTTGGACCTGATAGCGCCGAGTTCTTAGACATGTGGAACGAACGGGCCATTGCTTCTTTTGAGTGGCCGCAATGGCGCACTCGAGACCAAGGCGCCCTCATTGCCACTGCATGGACACTGGCTCAGCAGGACTGCCCACGCCTGCCCGCCGAGTTCAACTTTATTGCCGACCTCGGCAACGGTGACTTGTGCTTGGATCCCGAGCGTGGCTGGGCACTTCACCCGGCAGGCCCATGGCATCAGGCTCGGCTAATGCACTTGTATACGAGTCGCCTTGAAGACCCTGAATGGGAACTAGGCCGTGATGTCGAAGCTCCAGTGATTCGTCAGACACTGGTGCGGGCCAATCGCTGGCGGCGCTTTGAACTCCGACAAAAAGCCAAGTCGGAATATGAAGACGCAAGGCAAGGGGCCGCTCAAGGTAAACAGCGTTTCGGCTTGGCACTGCGAGATGCATTCTGGTCGCTAGAGGGTCACCTTGGCCTGCTCTGGCTCAGAATTCGCCGGCAGCCTCAGCGACTCAAGCTTTCACGGCTTCGTGCAAGTCTTGGACGGCGAATCGGAGCCAAGGAGCGCAGCGCATGAGCTTGCAGCAGCGGATGACCAAGAAACTCAGGTCAGTAGTCGGCGCTCCTTCGATAGCTGCTCAGGCAGCGTCACCTTCATCAACGGCGCCACCCCTAACTCGCTCCGAAAAAATCGCTGCAAAGGCCTTCCCGTCGACCTGCTACGCGCCGACGGTGTCTATGTACTTTGATCAATTCGGCAAGGTTCGGGCTTGTTGCCAGAACACCGGAGCATTGATGGGCGACGTCGCCGAACAATCCATCCGAGAAATCTGGGAGAGTGCGACTACTGCACGAATGCGCTCTGCACTCAAAGTTGGGGACTACTCCGAGGGATGCGGGTTTTGCGAATGGCAGGTCAATCAGGGCGATGAAGCAATCGTGTTTGCTCGGATCTTTGATGACCACACGGTGACACAAGAACATCCCCGTTGGCCGGTGCAGATGGAGTTCTCTATGACGAACTCCTGCAACCTGCAATGCCAGATGTGCAACGGTGACTGGTCCTCATCGATTCGGTCACACCGAGAGCATCGGGCTCCGCTACCGGTTGTGTATCAGGACTCGTTCTTCGAAGAACTCGCTGAGTTCCTGCCGCATCTCGAGAAGGTGAACTTCCTGGGCGGCGAACCGTTTCTTGGTAAAGAACCCCTTCGCGTTATGGCAATGCTGGCCGAACTGCCACACCCTCCTGAAGTGGCAGTTACAACAAACGGCACACAGTGGTCGAGTCGAATCGAGCAAATCTGCGAGCAGCTACCGATGTCATTCGTCTTGTCGCTTGATGGCATTACCGCACCAACTTATGAGGGCATCCGGGTCGGAGCAGACTTTGATCAGGTGATGGCCAATTTGGATCGCTTTGAGTCGTATGCGGCGCGCCACGGCACGAGAGTGACTCTGGCTCACTGCTTGATGCGACCAAACTGGACGGAGTTTTCGCAGTTTCTTCGGTTTGCCGAGGACCGCTCGTTTCAGGTGGGAATAAATGAGGTCGTCTTCCCCGTAGAACTCAGCTTGTTTCAGATGGCACCTGACGAACTGAGACAGGTGGTGAGCAAGATGGAGGAAGATGAAGGCGCTGTAGCAGCCTCGCTCGACCAACTCCGGCCCGTCTGGGATGGTCAGCTCGCCGCTCTACGAAACCGGCTCAACACCCTAGAGGCAGGGCAGTTGCAGTACATCCGACCTTGGGGCGAAGCAGGGGAAAAAGCCGAAACTTGGGCCGAGCAGGCCAGTCGCCTGCTTAGCGAATGGGTCGGAGATGAACCACCCGCCAAACTTCAGTTCTTTGTCTCGCCTGAGCAGACCTCAGTCGACTCTGACCACACTGCTCCTGTCCTCGACCTTGGAGAGCGTTCCTACTATTTTTCTCGCCTCGACATCCAAGAAATCTCCGGGGTTGACGAACTCATCTCACTGCTCTGCTCCCAAGTCAACGGAGATTCACAGCCAAGTGAGACATCGAGCGACCTGATTCAGGATCTTGTGATTGGCGATGACAGCGAAGAAGGTAGCCGGCAGTTTCGGGTTGCTTGGAGCTCGTCCGAGACCATGACCACTGCGTTCCTTGCCGTGCGCAACCCGCCAGAGCCACCCGTGCTACCAAAGGATCCACAAGGTGTGCTCAACGAGTGGTGCGGTCAACAGTCTGTGGTCTTACTGAGGTGTGACCTAGGGGAACAGATCCTCTCAACTCACGGTAACCTCGAGGTCATTGAGATCAGCAGTGAAAGAGACGTCCAAGGCCTCAATACTGCAGCAGTGCTTGGTCGACTCGTGAAGCAACACGGGAACATGACGGTCTCAGCGGGCCCTAGCGGGTTTATTGCAGACAGCATGGTGAGCTTTTCTCACACAGAATCTGAAGAGGGTCTGCAGTTACGAGTCATTGTGGAACGCCTTGAAGATGCAGTCGTGGTCTACATCGGCAGACAAGGTTCGGGGCAATCGTGAAGCTCCGAGTCAAGCATCTGATTCGACTCTGCAAGGAGACTGCCAGCTTCGCGCTAGTCAATCGCGTCTGGTGGTTTATTCCCATGATGGCGCTGCTGGGCCTGATTGCTCTTGCAGTCGCTACTACCCAAGCAGTGGTACCAGTCGCTGTTTACACGTTGTTCTGACCCATGAATCTTGACTCTCGAAAAGAAGGAAACGCCTAATGGCACAAGAGGTCTGGAGCCAGAATGAGCTCTCTCTTCAGGAGCGAACATACGGTGTCAAGAGCCGAATTCGCAGATTCCGTTGGGAGTACTCGGTTGGTAAGCCACTGCGGCGCTGGTTCCCACGCAGTTTCTTCACTGACCCGCTTGCCTTGGTCGATATTTGCTCGCCATGGGAAGTGGCTTGGGTTACCCGCTATATGGCCACCGAATTCACGGGGTCAGGCGCTGTGGTGGAGCTTGGACCCTTTCTTGGTGATATCACCATTGGAATTCTGAAAGGCCTCAGGCAGAATTCGACTGTTCACTCAGCAACAATCGACTCGTATGACCTCTTCGTCTTTGAAGATATTGAGGACCGCACAGCCGAGTTGCCACTGAGTGGTCGATTTCATAATGGCGAGTCTTTTTTGCCGCTCTATACGAGCCGGCTTGGTCGGGACCGGGGCCTAGTTACTGCGCACCAAGGCGACGTGTCAGACGAGTCTTGGGATGCCAGCCGTCCAATCGAGTTCTTGTTCAACGATGTTGCCAAAACCTGGGATATCTGGAATCACCTCAAGTCCACTTTCTACCGGTCCTTACAAGTTGGGGGAACCGTGGTTGAGCAAGACTGGGCTCACGCGTGTACCCCGTGGCTTCACCTTTGGCATCATCGTTACCGCAAGCACTTTGAAGTACTCGCTCAGGTTCCGCACTCAGGGTCTGTACCGTTTCGTCTACTCAGCCCGCTCCCCCAAAGCGCCTTCGAAGCAGACCAACTCTCGGACTATTCACAAGATGAGGTCACCGAAGCATTCGCATGGGCCGCAGCACTAGTTGACAGCGCACGGGAACGAAACGTTCGCGGCGCATACGTGCACCTGTACACGCTGCATGGCGACTTAGACCGGGCCAGTCGACTGTGCATCGAGGAACTTGTAGGCGTTCCGTACGATAACGAGCTGGTGCAGGTTGCCCTGCCGGAACTTGCGATTCGACTCAATGACCGGTCATTGCAGGCTGCAAAACAGGCCGAATCACTTGCTGCAGAGGGCAACGGTTCTGAGTGATGAACTAACGCGTTGTTGTGGTCAGGGGCGTTCAGCGTGTCATTCAGATACAGCCTGGCGAAGACCCAAGGGCAACTAGCGCTGACTCAATAGCTGAACGGAACGCTGCATCATTAGCTAGCGGCAACTGCGCAAGCAACGGGAGCGAGGGGTCAACTCCTGTAGCGGCCGTTTGCCTAGCAAGACGTTCAGATGCGTCCGTGAGTGAAGCCCTCAGCGCCGACTCCTCGGGTGGCATCTGCGCCGCTAACAAAAGAAGAAACCTTTGCGAGAGTTCAACAACCTTCGCTTGTTCTTCAGGCCCAGAGACCCGAAGCAACCCAAGTTGCGAAGACCAAGCACCTAGCGAGCAGGGCGCGGTCTCTGTGGCGTCGAGCGCAATACGAGCCGCCTCATACATCTCTTGTGACGTTGGAGCAGCCTGCGCCGGTGGCACTGCTGAAACCTTTGGAACTGTTGGCTTGGCTGCTCTCCTAGGGGAATTTGCTAGGGGAGCTTTCAGCACTGGAGCGAGGTCACGCCAAATCCGTTCTGCCACAATTCTTGCGCCCTCTTCATTTGTGTGGCCCCCGTCTATGTACACATCCTCTCGGCTATCTAGAGCGTCACTGATGTTGATCGTCGGGGCCGAGATGTTTTCGTTCGCCCAGTTTTCTGCTTCGCCCGCCAAGACCGGCTGCCAGAAGAACACCGGAATTACCCCGTACTGCTCGGCAAGGAATGTTGTTAGGACACGCCCTCGGCCGTAGACCTCTACTGCACGTTGAGCATCTAGTTGGGTCTTGACGTAGGAATCTGAAAAATCTTCCTCGTCTTGGCTGCTCTCACCCGCTTGGCCGCTGCCTCCGTCGTTGCTCTGAACAACTGCTGCCTCCGCTGCACCCACTGGCGTGTCGAACTGGTTCTTCACCACTCGAACAAACTGCTGTATTGCCGAGTGGCTCAGATACGACTCCCATGCGAGCTGTGCCTGAGAAGGCGGAGCGGGTGGTGCCTCATCAGGGGCAAACTCATCACTGATTCCTCCGCTGATCTTTTCTGCGTATTGATCAGCGAGAGTATGAGTAGGCACTCCTTTAGCCCCAAGGGTTTGAGCGTTGATCTCATTTGCACCGTCATAGAAAATCGCCACTGCTGGGGCTGGCTCTGAGGCAAGAAGTTGCTCAAACAGAATCATCTCTTGAAAGTGAGTCCATCCTCGTTGCCCATAGTTCACTACCCGAACCGGCTTGCCCGCATCCTCGGCGATTCTCGCTAGGTATGAGGCAATGGTGTACTCATCTCGTTGACCTTCACCCCAAGTCGTCGACCCTCCAAACATCCAAACCACCAGAGCGTCATCTGCAAGATCGCTCGATTCATAGCTGGCCCGTGACCAGCCTTCGATGTTGACGTACTTGCCTTTGAAAGTGATCGGACGAGATTCGGTGAAGGGCCAGTAAGAAGAGGGCGTGGTCTGGGTCTCGCGAAAGTACTCATCGGCCCAGGGGTAGTCCTGCATGGCTGGTGAACTCGCACGAATATCGGCCACGGTATTGGTATTGCCAGTGAAGTTAACCCGGTCAACGATCTGAGCCGCCTGGGAACCTGGCCCAGAAATCTGATCCCAAGCAAGACCAACACCTAGGTCTGCAAGCAACAACAAGGTGACGGCGCCTACTGCCATGACGGCACCACGGCCCAAACCGCGCATGCCGCTTGGCTGACTCGCTAGCCCCCCAGACTTACTGCCATAAGAGTTACTGCTGCGCTCAAGTCCATAGGTTGCAGTTGCCAAAAAGTTTGAGTCTGCTTGGCTCGCTGCCGGTTTCCACTCGTTACCCTTGAGCCGACGAGGCGTGAGTGGATCACGTCTCACTAGCCGGGTTACCCATCCGGCAACTACCAAAAGCAGCCCGACGAACAGACTCGCAATCAGTCCAACTCCGTTTGCAATCCACACACCGAAGCGCGCCAGATACCGATCTACGGGCACTCCGAACAGCACAAGCACAAGCGTGACACCGGCAATAGCCCAAAGAACAACAGCCCTAAGCGAATAGCCCAGCAGGAAAAACACCAGTCCAATAGCAAGTGGTGCAAGCACTGGAACAAACTGTCGCAACGCCCATCTGGGGGCTGATTGAGTCTCGTCCACCCGTCATCCTCCTAACTGCGGGCCCGCACCCGAACAGGACTACTACTGTACCAGTCATGTTCGTTTTAGGGATCAGCGGGCTGTACCACGACTCAGCCGCCGCAGTGCTGCACGATGGCAAGATTGTGGCCGCAGCCCAAGAGGAGCGCTTTACACGGCGCAAGCACGACCCGCGCTTTCCCACCTCGGCCATTGCCTGGTGCTTAGAGCAAGCTCAGGTTCCACCCGACGGGCTCTCGGTTGTTGCCTACTACGACAAGCCACTCTCTACTTTTTCTAGGGTTCTACGGTCTTATGCTGCTGCCGGGCCAAGTGGACTAAAGAGCATCCACGCTGCAATGTCCGAGTGGCTGAATCGCAAATTGTGGACCTCCTACGAGATCGAAAAGGCGATACGCGATATCGGCTACGAACTCCCCGAGCCAATGCTTTTCTCTGATCATCACCTGAGTCATGCTGCAGCAGCGTTCTACCCCTCACCGTTTGAAAGTGCAGCGATTCTGACCCTTGACGGGGTAGGAGAATGGGCGACGAGCTCTCTTGGCCGAGGTTCAGGTAAAGAGATTGAACTGCTTGAGGAGCTGCGCTTTCCGAACTCACTTGGGCTGTTGTATTCGGCATTCACGTATCAGGCCGGCTTCAAGGTGAACTCGGGTGAATACAAACTCATGGGCTTAGCCCCGTATGGGCAGCCACGCTTTGCCCAAGCAATTTCTGATCACCTCATTGACGTCTCTACCGAGGGTTCTTTCTCTCTCAACATGGACTATTTCGATTTTTTGGCCGGAACGAAGATGACGAATCATCAATTCGACATGGTCTTCGGTGGTCCCCCGCGCCAACCAGAATCTGAGATCACCCAGCGGGAGTGTGACCTGGCTCGGTCGATTCAGGTCGTCCTTGAAGATGTGGTTCTTCGAATGGCCCATCATGCTGCTGCACTGACCGAAGAGAAGAACCTTGTTCTTGCCGGCGGAGTTGCTCTGAATTGCGTTGCAAATGCCCGACTGCATGCTGATGGCCCCTTTGAAAATATCTGGGTGCAGCCCGCCGCGGGAGATGCCGGGAGTGCTCTTGGCGCAGCTTTGTGGGCCTGGCACCAAATCGGAGGACATAGCCGATCAGTCCACATCGGTGATGCAATGGCTGGCGCACAACTCGGTCCGGGCTTCAGTAGCGAGTCCATTGCGGCTGAGCTAGAGGAACACCAGCGCCCGTTCTCTAGAATTGACAACGCATCCGAACGTGCTCAGCACCTAGCCAAGTTGCTTTCCGAGGGCAATGTGGTTGGCATGTTCCAAGGTCGCATGGAATTTGGCCCACGAGCCCTTGGAAACCGTTCGATCCTCGCCGATCCTCGTTCCCCCACCATGCAGCGAGTACTCAATGAAAAGATCAAACAGCGAGAGTCATTCAGACCCTTTGCGCCTGCGGTGATGGCCGAACATGCGCAAGATTGGTTTGAACTCGACCATGAATCCCCGTACATGCTGTTCACTGCCCCGGTACTTGCAAGCCGCAGGGGAACTCAAGGGGAACCTATTGCGGGTGCGAGCATCTTTGAACAGCTCAATGCTATTGACTCTCAGATTCCCGCAGTTACCCACGTTGACGGCTCCGCTCGGGTGCAGACCGTCGATGCGACACGCTTTCCGGCGTTTCATCAACTCCTGTCTGCGTTCAATGACCTCACAGGCTGCCCAATCCTGATTAACACCTCATTCAATGTTCGCGGTGAGCCAATCGTGTACACACCCGAGGACGCCTACCGGTGCTTCATGACCACAGACATGGATTACTTGGTCCTCGAAGACTGTGTCTTGGACCGAACGGAACAGCCCGAATGGACTGGCGCCGCTATTGAACTCGAACTCGACTAGCTAGGGGTGCTCGCTGTGTTCCCTGCCGGTGCTGCATCAACCACATAGACCCGCTGCCGGCCCGAATCCGCATCCACTAGGCGATACACCCGAAGCTCTCGCAGGCCGCCCTCAGTGGCTACCTGAATAGCAAGCACACCCACACCGTGCATCGGCGACACAAGCCACTTGTTGGTCACGGGGCCGCAGCGCTTCTCAATCAGCTTGTCGAGCAGATCGAGTTGCCCGCCGACAAACTCAGAAGCGCCAAGCCATACAGCCCAGTCGGGCACCTCCACCGAACAGACAATGCCATCCTCTGCCTCTACCAGCATCGGCTCGCAGGCAAACTCCCCAACGAGCATCGCTCGAAGCTCAGACTGTGCTTCTCGATGGATCGGACGCGATGCCATCAGCACCGAGCTCACAACAAGGTCAACCGGATTTTCAAGGTGGGATCGAATCCGCTCAAGAACCTCTGCGTGGGAGTTGCGCGGCGCATCACCAACAAGCTCCATCTTGATTGAAGACAGCTCTGCAAGGATCTCTGCGAGCTCTTCTCGAGGAAGGCGAAGAAGGTCATACTGCTGTGGCTGGTTCACGAAGATGACGTTGCAATTCAATTGGCGACGGTCGGCTTCGGCTAAAAACGGGAGCACCTCACGCCAGTTCATCGGCATCAGGCAAAAGCTCAACGTCATTCCGTTTCCAGCCTGCTCGGCCAACTCTTGGAACCTGTCGATATTGTGCCAAAGACGTTCTGCATCCACGCCCACACGAATTGCTTCAATGGTTTCGGCCGTCATGCCGTCCACCGAGATATTCGGGTGCATGCGAAGCTCTCGCACGTAATGTGCGACCCGGTCATTGAAGAGGGTCCCGTTCGTGGTCACGGTTACTTCTGGGGTGAGGCCCAGTTCAATCAAGCGGTCCCAGATGCGTTGATTTTCTCTTGCTAAGAACGGCTCGCCACCTTTGAACTGAAGTCGTTCTAGGTGAGGCAGAAACTCATCGAGTTCTTCAAAGAAAAGGTCATCGTAGCAATCTGGCAACGGCGGAAGACCCTCACGTTGTGTTCGGATGGCCGAAGAGAGCCCGCCGTTACACATCACGCATTGCAGGTTGCAACGACTCGAAAGCGCTAAGTCGAGCATCTTTGGGAACCTGTGCGGAGACCCCTCGGAAAAGCGATCAAAGTGATAGGCAACGGTCGCCTCACGGCCGCCGGACTCAGCGACGAACTCGCACTCTTGGCAGCCAAGGTCGAACGCATCAGCCTCTAGCGCCTGTCGCTGAGCAGCAAGGGCGGTTCCCTGCCAGATTTGTCTCAGGCTCTCACGCTCGGGACCCACCACAGTGCCGATAGAGAACCCCGTCACACAACAGGCGTGTACCAGCCCATCGGGGCGAAAGTAGAGCGCAGAATGCGGCGCGTAGCAGGCAGATTTGGTCATGATTGGTTCCTCTGAGGAGGAAAGAACGAGTCGATCCGGGCAGCGAGTACTTCTGGATCCAAGTTGATCACACCCTGAGCAATCAACGCTGGGGGTAATCCTGACATGAGTAAAATTCTTGGCGCTACTGCCGCGGCGTCAATCGCTGCTGCGAACCAATCGAAGCGCTCAACTTCAACCGGACCCAGCTCGTGATCACACAGTTCGGCGAGTGCCGAAGCAAGCTGTCGCCCCCTATCTGGAGGAGCAACTCTGAGATCAAACGCGCTCAGCAATCGGCTCAACTCAAGCTGAAACGCTTCTTCTGTCAGCGCAGCATCTGGGTCGTAACTCGCTACTGAAAGCCCAGCAAGCAGTTCAAGCCAGTCGTGCCGCCGATCCTGGGCCGCCGAGGCGCTGCTCGAGCGGATCTGCAATCCAGAGGTTTGGGTACCAGTGGCTGCGAGCCAGCCTCGAGCCTCAGAGAGGATGCCCTCTACCCTCCGCAAATTTTCCTGCCCGGGGTGACTCAACAGCGGGGCCTCGAGCGACCATTGCTCCTGCAGGAGCTCTTCCCATATGGCAATCGCCTCGGTCAGTTCTTCTGCTGTTGCCGAAGATAACGAATGGTCTTGGGGGTAGCGGACCACGTTGAAGCCAAGGTGCAAACTGTGTGAGTTTGCAAAGCGAACCAGGTCGGGAATCTCGTGGACGTTCTGCCGCATGGCGCACACCGCCAGACTCACCTTGGCACCCTGAACCTGAGAGAAATGCTCTAGGTTTTCAAAGACTTTTCTACGACTTGCCCCCACTCGGATTGATTCAAATCCTTCTGTGGTGAACGCATCGATCGAGACCACGATCGTCGGTTGTAAGACTTCGACTATCCGCTGCACCCGCTGATTCCAGATGGTCCCATTGGTAGTAATTGAAACCTTGCAACTGGGGTTGACCTCGCAAAGCACATCTAAAATTTCGAAGTTCACTGGAGCAAGGAACGGCTCACCACCGTAGAACCGAACATCAGTTACATGCTCAAGGAAGGGCCGAAGCTCAGCGACAAATTCTTCGCCGTAAATCTCTGGGAGTGGGTCAAGACCCTCGGCTTTTCGGATAGCTGAAGAGAAATACCCACTGCACATCGTGCAGGTGAGATTGCACCGGGTAGACAACGCAAACTCAAGCATTCGGGGCCACGGGTCACGCTGATCGTCAGCTAGCGGCGGGTGCTCAACGACCCACTGATGCGGTGTGTCGAGCACCTGCTGATCAAACATTGCGTTCACTGCATTGAAGTTCCCAGAAGTAATTGAGCTGTGGCAATCATGGCAACCAAGCGAGAAGTCCCCTGCCGCTAGTGCAGCCCGCAGCTTTCGAGCGCTCGGACCATTCCAGATATCGGTAAGGCTCTGGGCTGGGTAGGAGCCCAGG
>JBIKPA010000235.1:0-4242 GCA_044357715.1 Microthrixaceae bacterium | reverse complement strand
CGACTTGTGTCAGACCTTGTCCTGGGAACGAAGCCGCCTCTCACATCAGATCTCGCGGATGGAGTCGCGAGGCATGATCGGGCGGGAATCTTGCGATGGTGACGCTCGTGGCTTCGACGTAGTGCTGACCAAGGCCGGCCTTGAGGCGATTGAGGCTGCCGCCCCAAAGCACCTTGTAGAGGTACGGCGCTTTTTTGTAGACGTTCTCACCGATGAGCAACTCAACACGCTCGGCGATATTGCCGAGGCCATCACAACTCACCTTGCGTCAGAGAACCTCTGCGCCGATGAAGACAACGGCATCTGTGGAGAGTCTGCAGGCTGAAGAAGCTAAAGACTCCGGCGCTACTCCCCCGCCCCAAGCTGGAAGGAAGAGCCCGATCCCGGGGCCTCGAACGTTCTTGGAAGGGGAAACATGCAACGCAAGGAGCTAGCCGGAGACAAGAAAACTACCCGTCTTTTATGAACAGCCACTTGTGCTGCCGCATGCACTACACACGTAACATGAGCCGGCACGAGTCATCTGAATTCCGCACTGCATACACAGCGGTGCATCCATAGCGATACCCATCGGTGGTTCGGCAATTGCAGGCTCCGCGGCTGCAACTTCAATGAGATCGCCTGTGATGTAACCGCCTTCAACCTCGGCGCCGGGCTTTGCTAAATCAAGGCCCTGCGAGGATCCGACCGCATGCTCCTCTACTCCTGGCAGCGTTTGTTGAAGGCGCTCATCTGTGCCGAGCACGCCAAGGTTGAGGCGTTCGGGGTAACTCAGATAGTCCAAGGCAAGCCTGCGGAACAGGTAGTCAATCAAGCTGTTTGCTAGCCGTAGGTCGGGGTCATCGGTAATACCCGCAGGCTCGAACCTCATTCCAACAAACGCATGGACAAATGCTCTCAGAGGCACGCCGTACTGCAGTCCGTGACTGACCGAGATGGCAAAGGCATCCATGATTCCCGCCAAAGTTGAGCCCTGCTTTGAGACCCTGATGAAGAGTTCCCCGGGCCGGCCATCCTCGTACTCCCCGACGGTGACAAACCCTTTGCAGTCAGCTACCCGAAACTCAAAAGTACGAGAGGAACGCGACCGCGGAAGCTTTTCTCGAACTGGCTTCGCAACTAGGAGTTCCTCTGGTACCTCAATCGCTGGCTTGCCGGTGCTGAGTGGTTGTGCCACCTTGCAGTTATCCCGGTAGAGCGCAACACACTTAATGCCCATCTGCCAGGCATCAATGAGCAGTTGTTCGACCTCATCCACGGTGGTCTCGGCGGGAACGTTGACGGTCTTAGACATTGCGCCCGAGAAAAACGGCTGAATCGCAGCCATCATCCGTAAATGGCCGCCATAGGAAATGACGTTGTCACCCATTGCGCAGGCAAAGACTGCGAGGTGTTCGCTGCGAAGGTGTGGCGCACCTAAGGCTGATTGCTGTTCGGCTATGTAAGCGACGATCTCGGCCACCTGATCGGAGGAATAGCCGAGCCTTGAAAGTGCACGAGGAACTGTTTGATTCACTATCTGCAAACTGCCACCACCAACAAGCTTCTTAAATTTCACTAGCCCTAAATCGGGTTCGATTCCCGTTGTATCTGCATCCATCATGAAGCTGATAGTTCCTGTCGGTGCAGCCACGCTGAGCTCAGCATTACGACTCCCAACAAGCTGAACTCGCTCGAGTGCCTCGGCCCAGATCTCAGTGACTCGCGAATTCAGTCCCGGTTGCACCTCTACTGAAGCAATGTGCGAAGCAGCCCCAAGATGCATCCGGTAGACACCAATCCAAGCTGCAGCATCACCAGCGAACAGCGGAGCCGGGCCAAGAAGTTGTGCGAGTTCGGTGGAACGGATTGCTGCAGTCCCAGTGAGGAGAGCAGTAATCGATGCCGCCCATGCCCGGCCTTGGTCGGAGTCGTATGGGTAGCCCAGAGCCATCAGGCATGCACCAAGATTTGTATAACCGATTCCGATGTCACGAGACTTTGCGGTCATCTCTGCAATCGGTGCCGTGGGGTAATCCGATGCGCCAACAAGAATGTCTTGAGCAGTGACCACAATGCGAACACTGCGTTCAAAGGCGTCTACGTCGAAAATGCCTTCCTCATCAAGGAATCGAAGCAGATTGAGTGAGGCCAAATTGCAAGCACTATTTGCAAGACGTAGATGCTCAGAGCAGGGGTTGCTCGCCATAATCTCGCCTGCGTTCGGCGTGGTGTTCCAGCGATTAATGGTGGTACCGAACTGCACTCCAGGGTCTGCACACTCCCAAGAGGCTTGAGCGATGTGTCGCATCAGTTCTTTGGCTGAAACGCTCTCGATGACTTCGTTAGTGGACCGAGCGACAAGATCGAACTCTTCGTCGGAGATAACGGCCTGCATGAACTCATCACTGAGCCGAACCGAGTTATTTGCATTTTGATACTGCAAAGAGATGGAGTCTTTACCATCAAGGTCCATATCGAACCCGGCATCTCGAAGAACTCGTGCTTTGCGCTCTTCTTTGGCCTTACACCAGATGAACTCTTCAATATCTGGATGATCAATATCTAGTATCACCATTTTTGCCGCGCGCCGTGTGGTGCCGCCGCTCTTGATGGTGCCGGCAGAGGAATCAGCGCCTCTCATAAAGCTCACTGGGCCAGAAGCAGTGCCCCCGCCGCTCAGGTGCTCTCGTGAGGAGCGCACCTTTGACAGGTTTGCACCGGCGCCCGAACCGCCTTTAAAGATGACCCCCTCTTCTGCATACCAATTCAGGATGGAGCGAAGATTGTCTTCAACATCAAGAATGAAACATGCCGATGCTTGCTGAGCAACCCCCGGAACGCCAATGTTGAACCAGACTGGCGAGTTAAACGAAAGCATCTGATGCGCAAGCAAATACCGCAATTCTTGTGCGAAACAGTCGGTCTCTTCATCGTCGGCGAAATACCCGTCACGCTTACCCCACGCGGTGATTGCCCCGACGACGCGATCGATCACCTGCTGCAGGGAATCCTCTCGCTCAAGAGCACCCAAAAGCCCGCGAAAGTATTTCTGAGCCACAATATTTGATGCAGTGGCCGACCACCCCTCGGGGAACTCGACTCCGAGTTGTTCAAAGGCAACTGAGCCGTCTCGATAATCGGTCAGGCGGGCGTCCCTTCGTTCCCAGGTGAGATCTGCATACGGGGAGCGGCCGGGCACTGTGAAGTGCCGCTGCAAACGCGAAGGAGACCCGGTCTGGTGGATGGAGGAATTGCTTGGATCAGACGCAACAGACACTTGGATCAACCTTGCTGGTGGAACGGACAGGACTGCTGGTGGAACGGACAGGACTGCTGGTGGAACGGACAGGACTGCTGGTGGAACGGACAGCACTGCTGGCCAAGCAGTTGCTGTTGACGGGTTGGGCAGGCATAGACGACCGGGCGAAGACCAGTCGGCTCAACGAAACACTCTGAAGAGTCTCTCGCCTTCCGACCCCCAGGAGACATCGCTCTGCCAGAGCAGAGCAAGGCCAGCCACCATTCCGATCGTCTATGCCACAACCTACGGGGAGCAACTTAGTAAAAGGTGCCTGTGGGGTAAAAGGGGATAAGCATGTGAATTTCGGGGAAACTTTTCCACAATGCTTGGGGAAAACTGGGTATAAGAGGGAATTGGCTAATCTCACCTCGTGGATCAACTCTTTCCAAAAGAAAACGACTTTGCTGGACTCGCTGACTTTTTGGACCGCTCGGACAGACACCCGCCGGCTGGTCGGCCTTGGGTAATGGCCAACATGGTCGCCAGCATCGACGGCACGTACGCTGTGTCTGGCGTGTCTCGTGCTTTGAGCAGCCCCGAGGATCGAGCGATCTTTTCTGCATTGCGGGCCTCTGCTGACGCAGTGCTTGTAGCTGCGGGAACGGCAAGGACCGAGCGCTACCGTCGGCCTACTCCAGTGCCCGAATTGGCTGATGAACGACTGCTGACGACCTCGACTCAGGCCCCACGCCTGGTCGTGGTGAGTAGGTCGCTCAGCGTGCCCGCCGACCAACCGTTCTTGTGGGGCCCTGGCCAAGAGCCGCTCCTGATACATCCCGAGGGTGCCAATACTGCGGGGGTTCCATCTGGTGTTGAGCTCAGGGCAATGGGTTCTGGCGGAGTTGACTTGGAAGCGGCGCTTCGATCGCTCTACAACGATGGGGTTCGGATCGTACTTTGCGAGGGCGGTCCCACGCTTCTTGGACAACTGCATGCCTTGGACTTGATTGATGAACTGT
>JBIKPA010000233.1:0-4259 GCA_044357715.1 Microthrixaceae bacterium | reverse complement strand
CCCGAATGAGTACCGTTGCTTCGAAGTCGACCCCGGTTTCACCGAGGCCACGTTTATGACGGGATTTGAATTCATCCCAGATCAGATTAAAGAGATTCATCACGCACAGGTGTTCCAAATCTCTGCTGAAGCCCGCCCCGCTATTGCTGGATTAGAGGGTAAGAACTTGGCCAAAGTTGCTGATGGGCAGCCCGGCTGGTCTTGCTACACCGGGACCGGCGTAGGTGCGGTTGTTTCGGCTACTGGTGAACGCTCATCGGGATCCAGACTCATTGCCGGGTGGGCTCCCGGTCGCGAAGCTTCAAAGTCGAATGGCGCTGGTATTTTGTTCCAACCAGGTGACACGATTGTGTTGCAAATGCACTATCACTACTCGGACACCATACGAGCGGATCAGTCGGCAATGGTGATGCAAACCGAACGTGGAACAAGTCCGATTCGAGAGATCACAGTGATGAATCCGCTCGGCCCAGTCGAGATTCCCTGCGAGGCGGGCGCTACGGAGCCACTCTGCGATCGTGCTGCGGCGCTTGAAGACAATGTGAAACTGTACGGCCCATCGGGCGCATTCATCGAGCCGTCACTACTTCGAGCATGCAAAAAGACTGCCGAGGAGCTCGCCATCGGTGTGAACGGAACCTATTCATCCTCTTGCGATTCTGTAGTCCCCTTTGATGGGCAAATCATTGAGGTGCTCGGGCATATGCACACGCTTGGCCGTACCTTTCGCATGACGTTGCGACCTGACACTCCGCAAGAACAGGTGTTACTCGACATCCCCAACTGGAACTTCGGCTGGCAGATGCTTTACGAACTGAAAACACCTGCCGATGTCGCCAAGGGCGACAAGATTCGTATCGAATGTTCTTGGAATAGGGACGCTGACCCCCTCCGAGCAAAGAAGTACATTGTTTTTGCCGAGGGAACAGAGGATGAGATGTGTTTCAACACATATTCCCTAGTGCCTCCTATGCTGGCTCCCGCGCCTGCGGAGAATGCAGCCAAGCCGTAGGTTTGGGTTCATCCACTGCAGTTCTGGGTGATCACGAAAGTCTTAGGATTCGGATTTGGTCAGCTTGCGTGCCAACGTGATAGCCGAGCAAGTTGCTTTTTGAGTTCGGAGTTTGCAGATGACTGAGACGACACCCAGCGAGAACCTCGGTTTTGCCGACCTAGGCTTGCGTTCGGAATTACTAGATGCGCTGACTGAATTGGGATATGAAGAGCCCACGCCAATCCAACGCGAGTCCATTCCTCCCCTGTTAGTGGGCCGAGACTTGCTTGGGCAGGCAGCGACAGGAACCGGTAAGACCGCAGCGTTTGCGCTGCCAATCCTCGAGCGCGTCATGGAGAGCGACCGTACTGCTCCGACCGCTCTGGTACTCGTTCCCACTCGTGAACTTGCTATGCAAGTCTCTGAAGCAGTTCATCGTTATGGTCGTGCTGCAGGCGCTCGGGTTCTTCCGATTTATGGCGGGCAACCTATTGGGCGGCAGCTCGACGCGCTTCGCCGAGGAGTTGACGTAGTAATTGCAACACCGGGGCGCGCACTTGATCACCTCAAACGCCGAACTCTGCCCTTGCAGTCGATTCAGATGGTTGTCCTTGATGAGGCCGACGAGATGCTCGACATGGGCTTTGCTGAAGACATTGAGACCATCCTGCAAGCCACCCCAGAGGATCGTCAAACTGTACTTTTTTCTGCCACGATGCCAGGCCGCATCAACGGCATTGCAAAAAGGCACCTGACCGATCCCGTCCGAATTGAGATCGGCAAAGCTGCAGCCGACTCCTCGACAGCTCCGCTGGTTCGCCAAACTGCCTACATTGTTTCGCGTGGGCATAAGGCAGCCGCATTGGGAAGAATTCTTGATGTCGAGACACCTACCGCCGCAATCGTGTTCTGTCGGACGCGCCACGAGGTTGATTCCCTCTCGGAAACTCTCAACGGTCGTGGCTATCGGGCCGAGGGCCTTCATGGTGGGATGAGTCAAGAGCAGCGAGATCGAGTCATGGGTCGGCTTCGAGGCCAAACAGCCGAGTTGTTAGTTGCTACTGATGTCGCAGCCCGAGGCCTAGACGTTGATCACCTGACCCATGTGGTGAACTATGACGTGCCGTCCGCCCCAGAGGCATATGTGCACCGGATTGGGCGCGTTGGCCGTGCCGGACGTGAGGGAATCGCTATCACCCTTGCCGAACCACGTGAGCAGCGACTGCTGAAGAATATTGAACGGGTGACAGGGTCTCCGATCAGCATTGAGAAGGTGCCAACAGTCGAGGATCTACGCAACCTGCGAATGGAACTTACCTTATCGACACTGCGTGAAACGCTAGTAGCAGAGGATCTAGACCGTTTCCGATCTGTAGTTGAGTCACTTTCTGAGGACTCAGATTTGTTTCAGATTGCTCTCGCCGCTGTGAAGCTTGCCCATGAGGCTACCGTTGGTTCAGAAGATATCGAAGAGATTCCCGAGGTTGCGAGCCGACCCTCGCGAAACTCTAAAGACTCACCGCAGCGCGGTTCTCAGGGAAAAAAGAGTCAATCATCGAAGAAGGGCAGTCGACGAAGCGAAGGCTCAGCTGGCATGACTCGGCTTTACTTTGGCGCAGGTCGTGCCACGGGAATACGCCCCAAGGACCTTGTGGGCGCAATAGCTAACGAGACCAAGCTCAGCGGGAAAGACATCGGAAGCATTGAGATTCAGGATCGATTTTCGCTCGTTGAGGTGCCCGAGGCGGCAGTCGACGAAGTTCTTTGGGCTATGAAACGCACCACGCTGAAGGGCAAGAAAACCAAAGTCCGGAGAGAGCGGTTCGATACCCCTTCTCAGTGAAACAGAAGGGGTTCGCTTGAGTAACCAATTTCTATCAAGCTGCCGTGAATTTCTTTAGGTCACTCAGGTCTACCCATTCCAGGGTTCGAGCATGAGTAGCACCAAGAACAACCAGAGGTGCCACTCCAGCTTGAAATGCCTCTGCCCACCGACTGGCACACAAACACCAGCGGTCTCCCGGTTGAAGACCCGGGAACCCAAACTCGGGTCGTGGTGTGCTGAGGTCATTGCCACCCTCTTTTGAAAATTCCAAGAACTCGGCTGTCATGATGGAGCAAACAGTGTGAACTCCCGTATCGTTCCCATCTGTTTCGCAGCAACCTGTTCGTGTGTATCCCGTCATCGGAGAGTTGCTGCATGTCTGAAGTTCGGTTCCAAGCACGTTTCTTGACATGGCAGGATCACAGCACATCCGCGCTCGGTTTGCTAACTACAGGATCGACTGCGGGTACGGCGCTGCAAGGCAAGTAACCTTGGAGTCCTCATGCAAAGATTTCAAGTTCCCCAAGGTGAGTTTGTTCTCCTCACAAGCCACTCTGCGCAACAAGGCTCAATTCGCGCATGGGATTCAGCCGATGAGCTGCTTCTCCAGCAGATCCATGAGCTGGGCGAACTGAACGGGAGCGTTTTGTTGCTGAATGATCGCTGCGGTGCTCTAGCCGTTGCTCTGGCTTCGAACATTCCCAGTTCTTTGGGCGATTCCTATGTTGCGCAAGTAACAACGATTCAGAACCTTGATCGAAACGGCATTGCGGGCTCGCAGGTTGAGCTTCTCGGCAGCTTGGATCCCCTACCAGAGCAGTTGGGGTATGTCTTCATTAAAGTGCCCAAGACCCTTGCGCTACTTGAGGATCAGCTTCTGAGGCTGGCACCCTCGGTGCATTCTGAAACGGTCATTATTGCTGCAGGAATGACCAAGCATATACATCGTTCAACTTTGGCTTTGTTTGAGCGGATCTTTGGGACAACCACAACTTCGCTTGCAAAGAAAAAGTCCCGCCTAATTTTTGTCGAGCCAGAAAAAGACACGTCTCAGTTGGTGCCCTTGGGGGCATCATCTTTTACTTTGGAGCCCGGCAACCTGAAGGTTAAGAGTCACCCTGGGGTCTTCTCGGCTGAACGGCTCGACATTGGAACAAGCTTCTTCATTGACAACCTGCCCGATCAGGCGGGCCAGATCAAGATCATCGATCTTGGCTGTGGCAACGGTGTAGTTGGGCTTGTACTCGCCCTAGATAACCCCGATGCAGATGTCATGTTCGTTGATGAGAGTTACCTAGCAGTGGCTTCGGCTGAACTGACTGTTCGAAGCAATCTTGACCTACACGGTCAATGTGAGTTTGTGATTGGTGACAGCCTAGGAACTCTGCATGACCACCCGGCAATAGCGGACAGCAGCATCGACCTAGTTTTTACTAACCC
>JBIKPA010000047.1:0-14736 GCA_044357715.1 Microthrixaceae bacterium | reverse complement strand
CTTTACGTTGAGGTAGACGCCTCGTGGGCGACGGAACATGTGGCTGAACTGTTCAATGGCAGTTCCAACCGTGGGCGTATACACAATGGGAAGCATCTCTTCGATGTGTTCGCCAAGCAAAGCGTAAAAAAGCACCTCGTTGGTGTCTTGCACCCCGCTCAGGAAGACCCATTTTTCTATCTCGGTTTCAAAAGCAAGAAACTCGGAGTAGCTACGAACAACTTGTTCCTCAAGCGACTCAACTGCACTCGGAAGCATTCCATGAAGCCCCAACTGCTTGCGTTCCTCGAGCGTAAACCCGGGACCCCGATTTATCTGCGGGTTGTTCAGGACCTCGGGACCACGAGCATGAACCAGCATGTATTCCGAGCCGTCAGCGTCATGTTCAATAGAAAAATGTCTTGAAGCCATAGCGGTGTTCCTTTGCAGAGGGTGCCGGTGAAACGTAGCAGCGCGGTGGTGTTGTTGCTGTTTTGGCAGGGGCTTGGCAAGGAACCTGTCAGAATTGGTCTTCAACCTTCGCGTATTGAGGACTTGTGAATGATTCAAAAAGTTGGAACCAAGCTGCTCTGGCTCATGGTAATACTTGTCATAGCTACCGCAGCCCTCGGCATGCTGAGTCCGTGGTATCTGTTACTCGAGCTGATCTTTTTGCCCTTAGCTCTGCTGGGGTTGTGGGATCTCAACCAGAAGCACCACAGCATCCTGCGTAACTTTCCAATTCTTGGGCACTTCCGGTTTGTTCTGGAAGATATTGGCCCTGAACTTCATCAGTACCTTGTAGAGGACAACACCAGCGGCAAGCCGTTCGACCGTGACACCCGCTCGCTGATGTACCGCCGGGCAAAGGGCGTGGCAGACGAGAAGCCATTCGGAACAGAGAAAGATGTCTACGGCTCTGAATACGCGTGGATGGCGCACTCGATTGCACCACACCCAGTGGTAAAAGACGCCGGCAAGAATTTGCGTGTGACTATTGGCGGCCCCGACTGCACCCAGCCGTATTCCTCTTCTGTGCTCAACATCTCGGCTATGAGTTTCGGTGCCCTTGGGGGTGCAGCCGTGCGAGCTATGAACCTTGGGGCAAAGCAGGGCGGCTTTGCTCATGACACGGGCGAAGGCGGCATCTCTCGCTATCACCGAGAAAATGGCGGGGACCTGATCTGGCAGATTGGAACGGGCTACTTCGGATGCCGAAATGAAGAGGGTGGGTTTGACCCTGATCAGTTCGCAGCAAATGCAACTGACCCTCAAATCAAGATGATCGAAATCAAACTTTCGCAGGGCGCAAAACCCGGCCACGGTGGCATCCTTCCTGCGGCAAAGGTAACTGAGGAAATTGCAGAGGCTCGGCAGGTACCGGTTGGCAAAACGGTGTTCTCTCCTACATATCACCAAGCCTTCTCCGATCCGAAGGGGCTTTGCTTGTTTATTGCACAACTCCGGGAACTTTCTGGCGGAAAGCCAGTCGGCTTCAAGTTGTGCGTGGGTCACCCTCTCGAAGTGATGGCAATTGCTCATGCCATCATCGATACCGGGATTTGCCCTGACTTCATCGTGGTAGACGGTGGCGAGGGTGGTACCGGCGCTGCACCGCTCGAATTCTCTGACTCAATGGGATTCCCACTTCAGCCGGCGCTTGTCCTTGTGAACAACGTGATGGTTGGAGCAGGGCTACGAGACAAACTCAAAATCGGCGCGAGCGGAAAAATGGTGACCGCCTCTGCAATCGCAAGTTCAATGGCCCTCGGTGCTGATTGGTGTAACTCGGCTCGCGGGTTCATGTTTGCAGTTGGTTGCATCCAGTCACAAAAGTGTCAGACCAACACCTGCCCGGTTGGCGTGACCACCCAGAACCCAAAGCTGCAACGGGCGCTTGTCGTGCCGGATAAGGCGACGAGGGTGAATCAGTTTCACAACAACACGGTCGAAGCGTTGGCCGAAATGATTGCTGCAATGGGGCTAGATCACACATCTCAACTTGACCCTTCAATGATTTTCAAGCGGTTTAGTGATGGCAAAATCGACACAATTAGCCATCACTATCAACTCCTCACTCCTAGTTCGCTACTAGCAGGTACTGCTCCAGAGCTTGAGCAGTTGGGGTGGGATTTCAGCAGTTCGGATAACTTCATGCCGCCAGGATTGCCTCAGTCCGGCGTACCCCTTGTGGCCAACACGACCCCTGAACCGATCGGCTGAATCACATGATTGATCTTGCAACGTATGTCCCTATGGGAGACAAGAAGAACTCGGGTTTCTTCGAGGAGTACCTGCCCAAGGTGTTTGCGCGCAGAGCCGAGTCGGGGCTCGACGAGATTGTGGATCGCATGGCGGCGGTTGTCGTTCAGGTTGAGCACGGCGATGCAATTAAGTACATCGCAGAACTTGCGCTCATGGGCCCGTACCGGATGATCGATGCGCGCATGACCGACACACACAAGGTGTACTTGTTGCAGTCGCAGCCCGAGTTCCCTCGCATGGTTGTGCTCGAACCGTTGGTGTCTTCATTCGAAGACGAGGTAACGCGTTGGAACATGTTGTACCCGCTAGCTGCAGCAAAACCCAACGCCCGCTACATAGGCGAGATTTACTCGGCAAGCTCGGTCACGGCAGTTCGCGCTGCGCTTGAGCCTCAGGGAGTGCGCTTTGTTTATTCCGGTGAGACGGCAAACTCCTTCTATTACGGCGACCACATCAGCTTCACCTTCTTGTCGGACTTCACGTACAACCGAGTTGGTTATCTCGACGTTGCTCTTGACAGTCTTGAGGGACTGAATCTGGGAGACAGATTGCAGATCTCTTCAGAAAGTGAAGCCCTTATAGAGGCAGCGGTCACCCAGCAAACTGAGCATGGAATTTCAGACAAGGTCCTTGGAATTGATCACCTAGCAACGCGAATCCTGGCTGGTGAACGTGAGGACGCAATTCTTGAGTACCTCACAATGGTTCCCTATTACTTCTGGGGTGCCTACAACATCACAGAGATGAACTCATCTACCAACGTAACTCGTCACCCCGATGTGGCTGATGACAAGCTGAGTCCGGCCCGCGTCTTTACTGCCAACAACACCCCAGCCATTGTGAACTCATTCGAGAACCTGCCGATGCCCACCGAAGATTTTGTGCGTAACTTCGGCCGGCGGATGCATCACATGGCATATGAGGTTGGTGATGGCGATATCAACGAGATGAAAAACGTGGACTTCGTTGTAAGTGAACTAGCAAAGCTGGGAACACCGTTCTTGGCCGACGTGGTTGGTGAATGCAAAGACGAGCCAAACCTGAAGCAGATCTTCTCGAAGAGTTCGCCATACTCTCTATTGATTACCGAATACGTGGAGCGTTGCCACGGGTACGAGGGGTTCTTCACCCGAGACAACGTGGCCGCTCTGACCGCCGCTGCGGGTGCATCAGAACGCTTCGAACACGGTCAGGTCTTCGATTGATTCACCCTTACCGTGGGGCCTGCTAAATGGCTTCGGCAGCCTTCTGGGCGGCTGTGGGTTCCTCGGCGCTAGTGATCGGCGCTCTGATCGGGTTCTTTGTGCCCGTCTCTACGCGCGTGCTCGGCCTGATCATGGGTTTCGGTGCTGGAACCTTGCTCAGCGCGGTCTCTTTTGAGCTTGTCTTGCAGGCCTACAACGAGGTCAAAGATGCATCCGTTGTGTTTGGGCTCATTGCAGGAGCACTGGTTTTTTGGGCCGGAGACAGGCTGCTTGAACGATTCACCCCAAGTGGCGAGGACCCAGTGGTCGGGGCAAGCGTCTCTGGCCCCTCACTTGTACTTGGGGCAACCCTTGACGGAGTGCCCGAGTCGGTAGCTATTGGGCTCACACTGTTGGGTGGCGGTTCGGTGAGTGTGGCCATGGTTGTAGCGGTGTTCTTGTCAAACATGCCCGAAGGAATGGCGGCATCTGTTGGCCTTCGCAACGCCGGGCATTCTCGAGCACGGATTCTTTGGGTCTGGGCTGGAATCGTTGCCATGTCTGTTGCTGCGGCCGCTATCGGGTACGGGCTGTTGGGTGACGCTTCGCCTGACTTGGTGGCGAGCATTCAAGCCTTTGCTGCTGGCTCAATTCTGGCGATGTTGGCCAACACGATGATGCCTCAGGCTTTTGCAAACGGTGGGAGAGAGGTTGGACTCGTCACCGTTTTTGGTTTCATTCTGGCCTCGGCTCTTGCCACCTTGGGTTAGTCCGGCTGGTTCAGATCTGTTCTCTTCGATTGGACCGAGCGTGGCCGAGTGAACCGGTCAGTCCTCATCCTCTAAGTCAATGATGATTCGTGATGGGCGATCGTGGTGCATATACGCGAACGTCCAGTTGGCTACTGCAACGGCGCGATTCTCTGCCCCGCTGAGAAGTGCCAGATGCACGCTGCCCCAGACCAGAGCCGCCGCGGTTCCGGTCATGTGAATATCAGGCGGCAGCGCAGCAACTGCGGCCTTGCGGCCAATGGTTGCCATGCTGCCCTTGTCGAAGTAGGTAAAGGGCTCTGGTTCTTTGTGCTTGCGAGTCATGCGATCGATGGTCTTACCAACGTGTTCGCCGGCTTGTAACGCCACTGATCCAAGCTGCGGAAGCACCTTGTTGGTCTTGGTGTCGGTCGTCCAGGCCAAGTCTCCGACAACAAAAACCTCTGGGTGACCAGCAAGGTGCAACATCGGCTCAGTGGGAACCCGGCCATGCTGAAGGTCATCAGAGAGAGCGCTCGCTAAGGGGACTGCAGACAGTCCTGCCCCCCACACAGTGGTATGAGCTTTGAGTGTCTCGCCCGAGTTTAACGTGACGGACTCGCCGGTAATCTCGGTTACTGATTCACCAAGTCGCACCCGAACCCCACGCTCCTCGAGGGCTTCTTTGGTGTAGTCACTCAAGCCTTGATTGAACATGGTGAGTAGTCGGTCTCCGTACTCAACCAAAGTGATGGTTGCATCCGCAACAGGTAGCCGCGGAAAGTCTCTTGCAAGCGAGGCGTAGTACAACTCGGCCATTGCTCCGGCAGTCTCGACCCCGGTTGGACCTCCTCCAACGATCACCATATTCAAAGCACCCGCCTCAACGAGTTCGGGTGACTTGTCTGCTGCTTCAAACTTGTTCAGTACCTGTTGTTTGAGTTTGACGGCATCATTGAGTGTGTAGAGAGGGAATGAGTGTTCCTCTGCGCCGCTGATGTTGAGGAAGTTGGCCTTCCCTCCTAGAGCGACGATGAGGTAGTCATAGTGCTGCGGTTCCCAGTCCGAGAAACTCACGACTTGGTTCTCAAGGTCAATTCCCGTGGCTGTTGCCTGGGTGAACGACAGGTTCTCTTGTCGGTCAACAAAAGAGCGCACAGGGTAGCCAACCGTGGTTGGGTCCAAGACGTCAGTAGCTACTTGATACAACAACGGTCGAAACGTGTGGTAGTCGTGCTTGTCTACCAATACGATGTCCACCGGCGCTTTCTTCAACTTGGAAATTGCACCGATTCCGCCGAAACCGGCACCAAGAATAAGCACTACTGGTCTATGAGGCATCCGCTCAGAGTAGTTGCACCTGCAGGGTTCAGACCCTGCCTTGCTAGCAGATTCATGGGGAGCAGATAAGTAATCGAGCTGCCACTGAGTTGAAACACTCTAGAAACATTGACCCTGAATCCTGTTGAAGTCCACTCAACAAGCTGAGTGCACGCTTCGACACAACGACCCAATAGAGGGGCACAGCATGGATTCCGGTGATATTGCGTGGGTATTGATTTCCTCTGCACTGGTGTTATTTATGACCCCAGGTTTGGCCTTCTTCTATGGGGGGATGGATCGCAGTCGCAATGTGCTGAACATGCTGATGATGAACTTCTGGTGCCTGCTGACAATTCCAATTTTATGGGTGATCATTGGGTACTCAATCGCTGGCGGCAACTTCGATGCGGGTTGGTTCGGCGGGTTTGATGCGGCCTTTTTGAACAACATGAGCATCGCTACTGGGGACGGCGTGGGCGGACTGCTCACGGTCATCTTCCTAGGAATGTTCGCAGTGATCACTCCAGCACTCATCTCTGGTGCTGTTGCCGACCGAATGAAGTTCGCCGCATGGGCGCTCTTTGCCCCCATCTGGATGCTGCTTGTGTTTGCCCCAGTGTTCAAGTGGGTCTACGGCGGTTGGCTAGGCGTGCGGGGCTCTTTGGACTTCGCTGGTGGAACAGCGATTCATGTGAACGCAGGCATCGCAGCACTCGTTGCGGTGATGATCCTTGGAAAGCGAAAAGGTTGGCCCAAAGAAGGCCACCCGCCTCATTCCATGCCGCTAGTGATGATTGGTACGGGCATCTTGTGGTTTGGCTGGTTTGGGTTTAATGCCGGCTCCGCTCTATCGGCTAACGGCCAAGCCGTGCAAGCGTTTATGAATACCTTCTTGGCCGCAGCCGCTGCTGGCTTAGCTTGGGCAGTGACTGAGCGGATTAAAGACGGCCATGTGACAAACCTTGGCGCCGCATCGGGCATTGTGGCGGGCCTTGTTGCCATCACTCCAGCATGTGGGTATGTCTCTTCAATGTCGGCAATCTTCATTGGGCTGGCGGCCGGGCTGATCTGCTGTTTCGCAGTCCATCTCAAGTTCCGCGCTGGCTATGACGACGCACTCGACGTAGTTGGAGTGCACTTCGTAGGTGGCCTTGTCGGCTCACTCATGATTGGACTTTTCGCCGATGCAGAATACTTCGGTGCAGAGCATATGAGCGGATTGTTCTACGGCGGGGGCTTCCGACTGCTTGGGGAACAAGCCATCGCTAACGGTGTGACGATTGTGTACTCAGCAGTTGTTACAGCACTTATTCTGCTGGCGCTCAAAGCCACCATTGGGATTCGAGTTTCTGAAGAAGAAGAAGAGGTCGGCCTAGATATCTCTGAGCATGCCGAGACGGCCTACCAGTCAGATAGCACAACCATGGAACGGGCTTAAACGGTCTGAGCTAGGAACCGTTCACAGAAAGGCAACATGGAGGAAATCCTAGGGTTAGCTCTGTTCCCTAGCTTGACTTTGTGGGTACCCAAGCAGAGCCACTTCAGCCAGAGAACCTTCCTGGCTTTGACGGCATAGAACTGCTTCGGTGGCCCGAGCAAGAAGTGGCTCGGCGTTCGTTGGATCGAGCTGGTATCCCGCGCATTCTTGTGTTGTCTAGCAGTTGTCGGCCCCCCGAAGATATTGGCTATGACGAGGATTGGATCCGCGAACCATACCGAAACGATGACCTTTTGGCTCGAGTTCGACGCTTGGCAGAGTCGCTGAGTGAGCAGTCCCATCATGAACTGCGCCTAGATGATCAGCGGGTTTTGCATCGTGGAACTCGCACTGCAGTACTCACGGTGTTCGAAGCAGTGATCGCTGCTGAATTGCTTGCGAAACCCGGTGAGATTGTTCGACGGTCTGTGCTGGAGCGAAGCCTTTGGCCGAGTCAGCCGCCGCCGGGACCGCGTGCAGTAGATGCAGTGGTCTATCGGTTGCGCAGTCGCTGCCGGGGACTCGGCCTGTCCATAGGTACGGTTCGAGGAGAGGGATTCGTGTTGCGAACAGCGACGCGACACCGTGATGATCTAGGTGCGGGGTAGCGAGTCGTTCGGTTCTCGACAGTTTCTGCAACACGCAGTTTCAGGCAGACTGTCTAGGTGTCTGACTCTGAAGTTCCTGAACATTCGGCCTTATCGCTGCCTGCCGATCCCGAGACGGGGCTATCGACTTTGTTTGAGCCAGCTCAACTCGGGCCATTGACGCTTCGCAATCGCGTCATCAAAGCTGCCACGTTTGAGGGGGTGACTCCCGATGGGCTGGTCACTGACTCACTCATCGAGTTCCATCGCCGAGTTGCTGCCGGTGGGGTTGCGATGACCACAGTTGCATACCTATCGGTAGCTGCCGAGGGTCGCACCCATGCCGAGTGCATTCAGCTAGTACAAGATGCTGTTCCAGGGCTTCGCAGGCTCACCGATGCCGTTCACTCAGAGGGTGCGCTCGTCGCTGCACAGCTCGGCCACGCTGGGCCAGTAGCCAACGCTGCATCTAATCGAGCTCAGTCGATTGCGCCGGGGCGCATGTTCAACCCGCTTGGGATGCGCCGAACCCGTGCTGCAACCGAAGCCGATATTGCCAGGATCACTGCCGACTACGCCAGCGCTGCCCGACTCTGCGTCGAAGCCGGCTTTGATGCGCTAGAGATTCACCTGGGCCACAACTACCTACTGAGCGCTTTCCTTAGCCCAAAGTTCAACAACCGCACTGACCGCTTTGGTGGTTCACTTGAGAACCGTGCTCGGTTCGCCCGGCAGGTAGTCCTTGCTGTTCGTGATGCTGTGGGCAAGTCAGTAGCAGTGACAGCAAAGCTCAACATGGTTGATGGTTTTAGAGGCGGACTGGGAATTGACGAGAGCATTCGAGTTGCTCAGTGGTTGCAATCTGACGGTGGCCTAGATGCACTTGAACTCACGGGTGGTAGTTCGCTTGCTAACCCGATGTTCTTGTTCAAGGGTCGTGCGCCCGTCAAACAATTCGGCGCCACGTTGCCTTGGTATTTGCGTCCTGGATTCAAACTTGTTGGCAAGAAGTTTCTTCGAACCTACCCGTATGAAGAGGCGTACTTTCTGCCCTTGGCAAAGCAGGTGCAAGCCCAGGTTGAACTTCCGCTCATTCTGCTAGGGGGAGTAAGCAAACTCGAGACCGCTGAGGCTGCAATCGCTGATGGGTTCGCGTTTGTTGCCATGGGCCGAGCGCTGCTGCATGATCCTGACCTAGTCAATAAGTACCAAGCTGGAACAGCAAGCAGTTCGGGTTGTGTGCACTGCAATCGCTGCATGCCCACCATCTATACAGGCACCCGCTGCCCGCTCATAGAGCCCCGCCCTGGAGATGACCCCATTGTTGGTTGGCAAGAGGCGTCAGCCTAGACAGATCTAGGAGGGGCGAGCACCCCACCTGAATCGCTTACGGAGTTTCCACCAGTTGCGGAGTTTCTGTGGATTCTTGAAACCAAGATAGATAACAAAGAGGGCCTTCTGGAAGGGGTTGTAGTCATTAGAAAACTTCCTCAGGAGGCGGGGGAGCGGCTGAAGGCGTCTTGGGTCGACCTCGATGATGTGCCAATGGAGCTTGACTGGTTTGTTTGTCAGCAAGCTTCCATCAAAGCCTGAGTAGATGAAACAGCGAGCATCAGTGTCGTCTCTGAGGTCATCAAGACTTGGCCGCTCTGCGCCCAACACCAAGTCAGTGAGATCTTGGCGAACAAACAGCAAGTTGGTGGCGGTTACTGCCGCAAGGTCGTAGCCCTTTTTTTGGGCAAGGCTAAGTATCGCTTTTGCACTTGATCCGTGCTTCACACTGAAATCCGCTGGCTGCGTGTACTCAACCTCGTTCGGTATCGCCCCGTTGTATTCGATACATATGACCTTTGGGGTGAGGGCTCTGAGCGAACCCAAGATATGAATATCGCATCCATCAATGTCTATCGACAACAAGTCTGGATCATTCGGGCAGGGCGAAGCGGCCAGCAGATCCTCAAGGGTTGTCGGGGGAGTCAGGCCCACAAATGCGCAGATAGTAGTGACTCGGTCCGAGGCGAAATTCTTGCGCAACTGCTCGGCGCGGTCAGCGCTACCTTCAATGAGCACTGCGTTCCAACCATGATTTCGAATCAGACTGCAGGTGTTTGAGAGGTACTCACCATCCCAAGCGCCAAATTCGACGCACCATTGCTGGTCCTGCTGATCAGTATGGATGCGGCGGAATACTTCCTGAAGGATTCCGTCTTCTCCAGACTGTGAGTAGTCGTTGTCCGCAAAGTCTGAAAGTGGAGAGACAGTTTTCACCTCGACAAGATAGCAGGGTAAATTTATAAACAGATGGGTGTTATTGAGCAGTTTGACATTGCGGTGATTGGTGCGGGGGCAATGGGTTCGGCTGCAGCGTGGCAGTTGGCTCGAAGAGGGCATTCGGTGGCCTTGCTAGAGCAATTTGGTGCTGGTCATGAGCATGGTTCCTCACATGGTGCGACACGAATCTTTCGAGTTGCCTATCGCGACTCAACCTATGTCCGCCTAGCAGCCGAGTCGCTGCGATCTTGGGCCGAGTTAGAACATGAGTCAGGGCAAGTCCTGCTAGAGCAGTCTGGTCAAATCGATCACGGAGACCCGACTGCTATTGAGCAGGTTGCAGATAATCTAGAGGCCGAAGGGTTTGCGGCTCGGCGGCTCAGCCCTGATCAGGCGCATGCACTCTGGCCTGGTATGAACTTTGATCAAGCAGTGATCCACTCTGCTGACGGCGGACGAGTCTTTGCTGATCGCACTGTCTTGGCGCTGCACCGATGCGCCGCTGATCGGGGTGTGTCGGTTCGTTTCAATGAGGCAGTGCAGTCGATTGACTCTGCAGCCGAGGGAGTACTTCTACAAACCGCTCAGCGCAAAGTCCAAGCTCAGCTACTTGTAGTAGCTGCCGGAGCATGGGTTGAGGACCTTTTGCCAGGAGAGTTCAGTCTTCCCAAGCTGACGGTTACTGAGCAGGTTCCAGTGCACTTCCGTAGACGCGACTACACAGTGCGTTGGCCCAGCTTCTTGCACCACATGCATGCAGAGGCCGAAGCGCTCACCTTTGGCGCATACGGAATGGAGTCGCCCTTAGCTCATTCAGACCTGACTAGTTCTGGGCTGGCTACGAGTGGGCTTGACGGTGTCAAAGTTGGTGTTGACAATGCAACTGATGTTGATCAGGTGGTTGCGTACGTTCGGAAATGGCACCCCGGTCTGGACCCAGAGCCGGTGAGTTCTTCGAGTTGCCTCTTTACATCAACTCCAGATCAGCAGTTTGTTTTGCAGCGCCAAGGATCGGTGGTGGTCTGCTCGGCTTGTTCCGGGCACGGGTTCAAATTCACGCCAATGATCGGGGAGTTAGTCGCTGATCTCTGTGAGGGGCTCCCATCGCGATACGAGTTCTTGACTTCTAGTTGAGAGTTGGCAACACGAATTCTCCAGTGCTTCAAAAGCAGCTTGCGCATTGGCCGAGGACCGGTCAAAATGGTAAATCACAAACCTGTAACTTGCGACCACAGCGGCGGGCAACGGGTTGTCAAAAGTCTGATGAGTACGAAGATCACGTTGAAGAGGAAAAGGAACCAGCTTATGAATGAAACCGATGAGGACAAGAGCTGGCAGATGCTGTCAAACTGCCTCGGCGTAGACCCGGACCTCTTCTTTCCCGAGCGTGGAGCCTCTACCAAAGATGCCAAAGCCGTGTGCCAAGGATGCGTTGTGCGCCAAGACTGCTTGGAGTATGCGTTGACGAACAGAGAAAAGTTTGGGATCTGGGGCGGACTCAGCGAGCGTGAGCGCCGGCGCATCCGTCGTGAGCGCGCTCAGGCACGGGCACTGACAGTGCAACACCAGACCGCATAGGTACGCACTGCAAAGAATTTAAAAAATTCTTCTCTACGGCTGCTTAAGTGACTGCCAGTTTTGCCGATAGAGAGAATTCAACCGGGGGGTTGAGTTCGTTGGACTAGGGGATGGCATGACTGACACGCTGCTGAGGAATCCGGAACTAGTAAAAGGGCAGGTGCCGCTCCCGTCAGAGTGTGAGTCGCTACCTGCGGCAGAGGTTCCCGTTGACGTCTGGTGTGCCTACTCGCAGCGTTGGGTTCAAGGGTTTCGCCTCCACGAGACGCTCAGTGACGGCAGAATGATTTTACTCGGCAGAGACAGCGAGGCAGTCTTGCCCGCAGCCTTCGCACCGGAATCTGTTCGATTTGCAGACGCCGAACGTAGCAACTTGGTTTTAGTCAGCTAAGCCTTGAGCAAATTCCAGATGGTAAACGGTGTTAACTTGAGTTGCCGTCGATGCTTTGGAGTGCTCCGTGACAGCTACTGAGGAACCTCGTTTAGTTGGCAACGTGACCAACGATTCCCAACAGCCGATGCTCGGTGGCTTGTTCACCCCGCTGAGCACCGAGTCCGAGGACGTGAAGTTGCAGGTGACGGGCGAACTTCCTGCTGGCCTATTTGGGATGTATATCCGAAACGGCCCCAACCCGATGTTCGAGCCTCGTGGCGGGTACCACATGTTTGATGGCGATGCCATGCTGCACCGGGTGGTGCTTGGCGACGGTGCCCCCACCTATCGAAGCCGCTGGATAAGGACTTCTGCGCTAGAAGCAGAAATTGCGGCTGGGCGTTCGCTCTACGGCGGATTGGGCGAGTTGCACCTGCCCTCTAGGAAAGAGGTTGGCGCTGCGGGCGCAATCAAGAACCCAGCGAACACGAACATTATTGAACATGCTGGCCGCTACTTGGCCCTCTATGAAGCCGCACCTCCAACCGAGGTGACGGCCGAGCTAGGCACCCTCGGGTTGCACACCTTCGATGGTGAGGTAACTGGCCCGTTTACAGCACATCCAAAGACTGACCCAAGAACCGGTGAGTTGCACGCATTTTCATACCTTTCGGAGCCACCGTTTTTGCAGTATCACCAGATTGATTCATCGGGTGGATTGGTTCGCACGGTAGATATCGAACTGACCGAGGCCGTGGTGATGCACGACTTTGTAGTCACAGAGGACTATGTGGTCTTTGTTGACTCGCCGCTACTAATGGACCTTGAATCTGCGCTGAATGGAGGGTCAATGTTCCGTTGGGAGCCTGCGCACGGCACCCGTATTGGAGTGTTGGCTCATGGCGAGGATGAAGTTCGTTGGTTCCAAACCGAAGATGCGTATGTCAACCACTTTTGGAACGGTTGGGTCGAAGATGACGTGCTGATGTTTTCAGGCTCGGTACTGACAGGCGAGGCCTACTCAACAAGCAGTGAGAGTGCTATGAACACCGTGGGTGCTCAGGCAGATCCGGGAACACCTACTCGCTTTCGCGTAGATCTCCAGTCGGGCACTGTGGTCCAGGAGCAGCTGGATGACCTCGGCGGCGACTTTCCTCGTATTAACGAGCAGTACCTAGGTGTGCAAAACCGCTACCGCTACATGGTTGCGTTTTCGGGGGTGCCGGATGTGATTGGGCATTTCGACACAGTGGTGAGCTACGACGACCTCACTAGCGACCGAGCTACATGGTTTGCGGGTCGGGGCATGGTGGTTGGCGAGGCAGTGTTTGTGCCAGACCCTGATGGACTGGCAGAAAATGATGGGTGGTTGCTTGCAATTGTCAGCCCACGCAATGTGTCAGCAGATTCTCTCAAAAGTGATTCTCCTCGGAGTGAACTCGTTGTCATTGACGCCCGAGACGTAGGTGCTGGACCTATTGCTCGCGTGCATCTTCCAGAGCGCTTACCTTTCGGCTTCCACGGCAACTACTTTGCTCTGCAGCCGGCAGGTTCCTGACTTGCAGAGCTTTGACCTAGGAAGGAGTTCAGGTGACTGAACTGATATTGGATTCATTGCAGCGACGTATGGCAACGATGCATTCGCTTTACTACCAGGCTGTGGATTCGATGACCCTAGATCAGGTGAATCATTTCGAGCGTGAGGGTGTGTTGCCGATTGCGTTCTCACTTTTTCACTACACACATATGCAAGACACCACCTTTATGGTGGTCTCAGGCGAACTTCCCATCTGGAACGATCACTGGCAAGAACGAGTGCAGATGGCAATTGATGACAACGGCAAAGAACGCACCGTGAACGAAATGGTTCAGCAGCGAATCGGCAATTTCGATGAGTTCAAGGAGTATCAGAAAACGGTCTTTGACCGAACCGAGGGTTGGCTTGCCCTGCTTGACCCTGATCGCCTGACGGAGGTACTGATCCCTCGGCCGTTCCCCGAGGTGGTTGCAAGCACGTATAGCGCTCGCTGCGCGGGGCCCGAGGGAATCACTGTGCTTGATGCCATTGAGTGCTGGCATTACCAGCACGGCCTGCGCCATATGGGCGAGATTGAACTGGCTCGTGGACTTGCCGGAGTTGGCCTTGACGCACCCATGGGTCGCGCCGGTATGACTAGCTAAACCAACAACGATGACAAATCCGAACTGCGTGGATCCAGGACATCCATTTCGAAAGAAATGTGGCCCAGACCCACGCAGTCAGAGTGAGATAAAAAGCAGAATTAGATAAAGAAGCCGACGATTCGTGCGATTGTCAGAATCTCCTCTGCGGTGCAACCCGTGCTGAAGATGGCAACCATCCCCATGAGTGCGCCAGTCGATGTGAATCGCTTGGCCTTTGGTGACATCTTGAACTTCGTTGAAGTAGTTGTAGCTGACATATGAACCCCGCTCAGTTAGTGGATGCTGAGCAAGTTAACAACTTTCCTGAAGCAATGCGCTGAATCTTGCATTCTCGTTGAGTCTCGGGAGCCTCACAGGTTGTTTGGCAGCAATTCGCCTCGCTGCCCTTGTCTACGGGGTAGCTATGTGCAAAGCTACTTTCTGTGACCTCGGAAAGTACTGCAGAAGCCCCCGAGCCAACGTTTCGACACGTTGATGATCCAGAGGTGACCTGGCAGCAGGTCAAGCGTCAACGCAACGCGGACGGCAGTGAGTCGTCTGTCTGGGAGAAGTGGCTGGCTTTTGCTCCCGATCCGCAATACCTGTCCTTATATGCCAAATATGACCCCGGGATGATTGTCCGCCGCCATGGCCACTTCAGCCCGCATGTAGTGATGATCCTTGAAGGCGGCGCATGGTTTGGTGATCAATGGTGTTCAGCGGGAACTCATATTGAACTGCCAGTCGGCGCAGCCTTTGGTCCGATTCGCGCAGGTGAAGAGGGGGC
>JBIKPA010000046.1:0-14796 GCA_044357715.1 Microthrixaceae bacterium | reverse complement strand
CCCGCAGCAGCACCCGCACCGGCACCACCTGCAGCAGCACCTGAACCGGCAACTCTCACACCTGCGACAAGGTTTGCTAACTCAACAAGACCACCCGCACCTTGTTGCGCAACAGCACCCAACTCACAACCCAACCCAAACCCAGACCCAGCAACACCGAGACCCGAACGATCTGGGCCAGCGCTATCTGCACTAGCGCTATCTGGACTAGCACTACCTGGACCAGCGCTATCAGGGTTTGTATCTGAACTGCTTGGATCTATCGGATCGAACATGTGTTCTACATTACGAACACCCTGTGACACTGAGTCAACGAATTGGTAATGAACCAAAAAGAAACCAGGCGCTAGACCTCAGAGCAGTTCAATCGCCGTTGCAATCACTTCACTTTGTCGATAGTGGGCAACATCTCCGCTGAGGTCGCAGGTGGTCACAACCTTTGGGTGCCCAGCGCAACCACCGATCTCAATGCGAAACGCTCCGGGCTCGCACACAAACTCCATCTGCTCGTCAAAGAAGGCAAGGCGAGATGGGTGAATCACAAAACGCAGAGTCTTTGATTGCCCGGCACTTATCGGAACCCGAGCAAAACCGACGAGCTGGCGAACTGGCCGAGCTACTGAGGCAACCTCGTCATGCACGTAGCACTGCACAACTTCATCAGCATCCAACGCACCGGTGTTGGTTACTGTCACCTGTACAACGGTGACCTCGGTGGTGCTTCCTTCTGAAAAAACTGGGTCTGAGTAGCTAAATTCTGTGGTCGAAAGACCGAAGCCAAAGGGGTGCAGCGGGCTGGTAGGTGAGTCGGTGTACTCACCCCAAAAATTGCTGCGTCCACCGCCGGATCGGTGGTTGTAATGCACAGGCAGTTGACCCTCGGAGCGCGGAAGGCTGACCGGCAAGCGCCCAGATGGGGCAACAGTTCCAAGCAAGAGATCAGCAATCGCGGAGCCTCCTTCGCAACCCGGTAGCCATGCGAGCAGCGTTGCCGAACTCGTAGCCTCAACCGAAGCCAGAGTGTGCACTCTGCCAGAGATAACAATGGCAACAGTGGGGGTACCGGTTGCGTGAACTGCTGCGAGTAGCTCAAGTTGCATACCCGTGAGGCCTAGATCGGTTGCATCTCGAGCCTCACCAACGGTTGCATCAAGGGTAAGACCAGAGCGGCCACCGACGCAGACCACCGCAATATCGCAGGAGGATGCTGCTGCAACTGCTTCATCAAAACCGGAGCAGTCAGCGCCGGTGATCTCACAACCAGCGGCAAAGCGCAGTTGTACTTCTGTTGCTGCGAGCGCATCTTGTAAGCCAGCTAGCGGAGTGGTGATCGGCGGCAGATACGGACCTGGGCTGAATTCGCCAGTAGCGCTCACGGTTGCATGCGGAGAGAGTTCCGAGGCTTCTGGTTGCGCTGACGCATTAAAGAGAAGTTCTAAGTGGGCAGGGTAGTGATAGTCGCCTTCAAGAAGCCGCGGATTGTCTGCAGCAGGACCGATGACCGCAATGCTGCTGATTCTCGACACATCGAGCGGAATGATGCCTTCGTTTTTGAGCAGGACTAATGATTCCTGGGCTGCTTGGCGAGCCAGAGACTTGCCGGCATCGGTTCCAAATGCGGCTGAGGCAGCATTGGCATCGACTAGCGGATTCTCAAACAGGCCGAGTGCAAACTTTTGCCGCAGCACCCGTCGCAGCGAGAGGTCTACAACTGCTTCTGGCACGATGCCTGCGTTGATCAGTGCAGGTAACTGCGAATAGCAATCCAAGGTGGGAAGTTCTTGGTCGAGCCCGGCGAGCAATGCCTTGGCGGCTGCAACCCCCTTGGTGGGTGCCACCTTGTGATGCGTCACCAACATGTCTACCGAGAAGTAGTCGGCAACCACACTGCCCGAAAATCCGAGTTCGTCCCGCAGGAGTTCTGTCAGGAGTGCTCGCGAACCTGCCGGTGCCAAGCCGTCTACCGAGGAGTAAGAATTCATGATTGACGCGATATGAGCGTCTCGAATCACAGCGGCAAAGGGCTCGGCAAAGACCTCACGAAGCTCACGTTCACCAAGTTGCACAGGGCCGTGGTTGAGACCGCCGTCGCTCAGCCCATAGCCAAGAAAGTGCTTGGCCGTGGCAATCACACCTTGGTGAAGGTGTGTGCGTGTTGCTCCGCCCGCTGCGTCATCTGCATCGGCTTGCAAACCGCGCACATAGGCAACTCCTAGTTCAGAGCTAAGAACCGGGTCTTCGCCGTAGGTTTCTTCCACCCGGCCCCAACGAGGGTCTCTCGCAATGTCGAGAACCGGAGAGAGGGCTTGCCGGGCGCCCACTGCCAGCATTTCGCTGCGGATATGAGCAGCAATCTGGCCAATCAGCTCAGTGTCCCATGTTGCCCCTAGGCCAATTGCCTGCGGAAACTGCATGGCATCTCGGGCGCAAAAACCAGCCACAGCCTCTTCATGAATCACAGCCGGAATACCAAGGCGGGTGTGGTTGATAAGCCAGGCCTGAATTTGATTCTGGAGTGTTGCTAAACCCTGTGGCCTCAGACCCGTTGAAGCAGCGATACGGGTAACTTGTCCTGTTCCGTGCGGCATGATTCGAGCGGCATTCTCAGCTGAAAAATCCTGGGTTCCGAGTAGTTCGGTTGACCAGACTCCGCCTAGCTGAGCGAGCTTTTCGCTCAGGGTCATATAAGAGATGAGGTCGTCTACCCGATCCTCAATCGAGAGAGACGCATCGTGATACACAGCAGCGGAAGGAACTGCTTGAGTTGTTCGGTCATCTTCGTTCGTTGCAGCCATCTTGTTTGTACTCCTCATCAGTCTTTAGATCATCAGAAATTAGGGTGCCGGTTCGGTCGCGTCGGCAGCAGTTTTTGAATCCAAAACAATCACGAAGGCCAGTGCTGCAAGCACAAGCGCTATTCCAAAGACTTGAACAGCGCTCACCGACTGATCAAGAAACACAGCGGCACTGACAGCAGAGATCACTGGCATTGCAAGTGTAATTAATGAGGTCAACACCAACGTGGTGTGTGCGTGGGCCCAGTTCATCAGAATGTGACCTGAGCCGGGAATGAGCACGATGGCAAGAATCGCCAGCGAGGTCGTCCAACCGAGGCGATTCTCGGTCCGGAACAAGTCCTGAGTAATCAGTGTGATGGGGATGACAAAGATGAAAGCCACCAGATTCATGACTGTCATATATTCAAACGTGTCTAGGTGACGTCGTGCCTTTTTCGAAGCAATGAAATACCAAGCCCAAGCAAATAGGGCAAGTACTGCCATGAGGTCCCCTAGGCCAAACCCGCTGCCGCTTTGAGCAGCGCCAAAGGCAACGAGGGCCACACCGGCAGTAGCGACCACCGAACAGAGGATGTGTCGAGCGCGGATTCGCTCGCCGAACATAACTGCCGCAAAGCCAATTATTACTAGCGGTTGCAGGGCGCTAATCGTGGTGGCGTTGGCAACACTCGTTAGGTGAATCGCAACGAAGAAAGCTGCAATATCGGCGCCGAAAGCAATGCCCCCCTCCCAGCCGAAACGAAAGCTACGGCTACTCAGCCGACCACCCCGGCCGTACAAGATGACGGTGTACAGCACCGAGGCAAAGCCCAGTCGGTAAAAGGCAATGGCCATGCCAGTCATTGGAACTGCTGCGATAATGGTGTTCCCTAACCCCCATGCGAAGACAGCCACGAGTGCTGCGCTCAAACCAAGCGGTGTCGCTGAAGCCCCAGAGTGCTGTGCAGGTGTCGGGCCAACTCCATTGCCGCCGCCCTGATTGCCGCCGCCCTGATTGCCGCTGCCTTGAGTTGCAGGACTATGACCGGCTGATGGCATTGGCCGAGGGTAGTGCGCTGAGAGCAGCGGGCTGAGCAGCAAGCTAGCTTTGCTGGCATGAGTCAGGTCACCATTTTTCATAACCCAGGATGCAGCACGTCGAAATATGCAGTTGAGATTGCCGAGGAATCAGGTGTTGATTATCGGGTTGTGAAATACATGCTCAAAGCTGAACGCCCGAGCGAGGAACAACTGAACGAGATTTTGGACAAACTCGAGGACCCGCCAACTGACCTAGTTCGCCGTGATGCCAACTTCAAGAAGTTGGGATTGACCGAAGCAATGGTGCAGAGTCGGCAGCAAGTCTTAGATGTGCTTTTGGCGCATCCTGCCCTGTTGCAAAGGCCGGTTTTAGTGAAGGGCGATCAGGCCATCATCGGGCGGCCAAAGACTAGAGTGCCAGTTTTTTTGGGTGTCTGATGATGGGTAGCGAAGCAACATGACCACATCTAGGCGCTTACGCTTTTCTACTTGGTGGTGGGAGATCTCTTATCGGGTTGGACCCAATCTGTGGGTCACTCCGCTCTTGATGTCCATCGGCTCGGTGCTGCTGTTTTACATTTCAGTGCTCATCAACAGACACGTTGACCTTAGCGCTACGTTCTTTCCCGATTCCTTTCTTGATGATTCGCCACAGGACGCGGCAATTTTGGTGACCGCTCTACTCGGCGCCGTGGCAACTGCACTCGCATTGGTGTTCTCAACAAGCATTCTGACCTTCTCCCTAGCCTCCTCTCAGCTAGGTCCGCGATTGATACGTCGCTTTATGAAGGACCCGGTTACGCAGATAACCCTGGGTGCATTTTTGGGAACCGTGATCTTCAACATGTTGACGCTCTCGGCGATTCGCAGTAGTGCTGGGAGCGACCTTCCCTCGTTCAGTGTGTTCCTAGTGCAGGTCCTGTCGCTGGGATGCTTTGGGCTTTTGGTTTTCTATGTTCATCGAGTTGCGTCAACAATTCAGGCGCCCAACGTTGTTGCTTCTGTAGTTGCGGACCTAGGGAAGGTCCTTGCCGAGGCCACTGCCGCTTTGGGTACGGCCGTTCGCGAGAGTGATGCAGAAAAAGTTGGGACCGTTACTCGGCAATGTCGCGAATCGGGAGCGCAGGTTGCTGCAATTCGAACTGGCTACGTCGAACTTATTGATCTCGGCCGCCTTTTGGAAGCGGCCGAATCCGCTGATGCGGTGATTGTGTTGAACCGTCGGCCAGGGCAGTTCACCCAAGTTGGTCAGACCCTGGCATGGGTGAGTCCAGCGGGAGCAGAGCCTCGGGTGCAGAAAGTAATTGCCGAGGCTGTTGAGATCGGCAGGTCTCGAACTCTTCGCCAAGACTTAGAGTTTGCAATTGCCCAAGTGGTTGAAATCGCACTACGTGCTCTATCGCCGGCCATCAACGACACCTACACCGGGCTGACATGTGTTGATTGGCTTGGGGCTGCAATGGTGGATGTGGGCAAGTATCCCGAACGAACGGGTGGAATTTGTACTGATGACGAGACTCTGAGGCTGGTGGTTCCACCGCTCAAGTTTGATCGAGTACTGAAGACTGCCTTTGACTTGATTCGACAGGCTGGCGCAAGTAATCCGGCGGTCCTTATTCGGCTACTTGATGCGATTTCTGCAATGGCTCCCGTGGTTCGGCCGGAGCACCGCTTCCCCTTGAAAAAGCATGCCGATTTAGTCATCGAAACAGCGCGACTGGGGATGTTTGTGAGCGGAGACATGGAAGATATTGAGCGGCGATACTCTCTGACCTTGGCAGCGCTTGATGATGCCGATAGAGCTGACGCGGCGCTGAGCTGAGTCCGTCAGCTCAGGCCTATTTCGCTCAGAGTGACAACGCGGCCTTCTGCCAGCGACTTCTGCGCAGCTACACCCATTGCAACTGACCACAGGCCATCCTCAACGGTGACTAGTGGCGCCGTTCCATTGCGAATCGCATCGCAGAAATCAACGTGTTCTAGGTAGCTGGCGCCGTGATGCGCACCGAGATAGAGGACGGATTCTTGGGTACCGATCAGAGAGGTAGCAACCGGCCAGCCTGGCCCTCTTGACCCCACAGTGATTTCGGCCTGCCGACCGCGAGAGACCTCCATAAACCCGGGGATCTTGACTTCTACTTTGCCTAGGTCACCTACTGCTACAAGTTCTTGTTCGAAGGCTGACCCCTCAGCAAACATCGACAGATCAAGGCTTGCTCGGGCACCGTTTTCGAAGTCAACAATGACAAAGGCATTGTCTAAAATGTCGGGTGTGCCTTCGGGGTACTGCTCTTGTAGATGGTTGACGTCCTGAGCGCCAGAGGCCATCACGCTGATGGGTTTGCTAGGAATCACCAGCCGCATGAGATCAAAGAAGTGACAGCACTTCTCCACCAGAGTGCCGCCCGTGTTTGCGCTGAAGCGGTTCCAGTGGCCAACTTTTTCTAAGAAAGGGAAGCGATGTTCTCGAATGGAGAGCATCCGAAGCCTCCCGGTGGAAGAGTCGCTTACGGCCGTTTCGGCGGGAGCAAGTTCTTCTAAGAAGCGTTGCACCGGGGGCATGTAGCGATACTCGAGTCCAACCCAAACAATGCCGTCATGGTGTTGAGCAGCGGTCTGGACTTCAAGGCAGTCTGGCACTGTGGTGCACAGTGGCTTCTCGATCAGCAGGTTCAGCGAGGTCTCCCACAAGGGTTCGAGCACTGATCGATGGGTGAAGTTAGGCGAAGAAATCACCACAGCATCGAGTGACTCGTTTGCCAACATCTCGGCTGTCGAGAGATAGGAGGAGACCGTGTCGCCCACAAGTTCTTGCGCCGCGGCGAGCGAGGCTGACTCTGGGTCTGCGACTGCTACGACAGTGGCACCGGGAAGGGCTTGAACATTACGGATGTGTTCTTGGCCCATCATGCCAACCCCGATAAACCCATAGCGGATCTCATCTGCAGTCACTGCTGTTTTACTCATGGGCACAGTGTTCTCCATGAGCTGAGTATGGTGCGAGCTAATGATTGATGAATCTGTTGACGAACAAGTAATCCAGAACGCCACTGCCCAGCCACCCACTGCCCAGAGTCGCAGCGACCGCAGGCTCGGTAGCTCAGATCTGCGAGTTGGCCCGATCGCATACGGCTGCTGGCGAATGGCCGAAGGAGATCGAACGGCAGCTCGAGCCACAATCGAGGCAGCGTTAGAAGCAGGGTTCAACCTGATTGACACAGCAGACATCTATGGCTTCGATGGCCAGAACGGGTTTGGCCGAGCCGAGACTCTGCTCGGCGAGGTGCTTGCAGAGGCACCTGCACTGCGACAGCAGATGGTGTTGGCAACCAAAGGAGGCATTCGCCCGGGAGTGCCCTATGACAGTTCAGCCGAGTACCTCACCGAGGCATGTGAGGCGTCAGTTCGCCGACTCGGGGTAGAGGTCATCGACCTGTATCAGATACATCGGCCCGACTCGCTCACTCACCCCGAAGAGATTGCTGGAGCGCTGATGAATCTTTACGAGCGTGGGTTGGTGCGCGAGTTCGGACTCTCAAACGTCACCACTTCTCAGTTGCAACTTGTACAGAGCTATCTTCCGAGACCGCTAGTGAGCAGTCAGCCAGAATTCAGCGTTTTCCATAGCGATGCTGTTCGTGATGGAACATTGGACCAGTGCATTGAACTGCAACTCACCCCCTTGGCTTGGAGTCCGCTCGGCGGTGGTCGCGTTAGCGGCCCGGTCGCAGACTCAACTCACGCAATCGGGGGAGTTGCGAGCAATATCGCAGTGGTGCTTGATGAACTGTCGATGCGTCACGGGGTTGAGCAGTCTTCGATCGCGTTGGCCTTTGTTTTGGCTCACCCATCTGCACCAATCCCGATTCTGGGTACACAGCGAGTGGACCGGATTACCCGATCAGCCGAGGCACTCTCTGTTCAACTGAGCCGACAGGAGTGGTACTCGCTGTATCAGGCTGGAACCGGGGAGCCACTTCCATGAGCGAATCTTTTCGACGACACGGCCCCGAGTTTGCTTGGTTCTCGGCGTTATGCGACGACGACTTTGAACAACTCGGGGTGCCCGCACCACATTTGCAGAGTTCGTTTGAGCACTGCGCAGAGATTGTGCGAACTGCGCGGGATCAGGGATTCGACAACATCTTGTTGCCCTCGGGTTATCAACTCGGGATTGATGCACTGGTATTTGCCGGTGGGGTTGCCGCAGAGGTTCGAGGCCGAATGCGCCTACTCGCTGCGGTGCGCTGCGGTGAGCTATGGCCGCCGCAGATGGCTCGGCAATTGGCCACGCTTGATCAAATGCTTGGCGGTGGATTGACCATCAACATCATCTCGAGTGATTTGCCTGGAGCGCCACTTGAATCCGAGCCAAGGTACCGGCGAACTGCCGAGGTGATGTCTATCTTGCGGCAGCTCCTTGATGGCCAAGAAGTGCAGCATCACGGAGAGTTTTTTAACTTTGACTTGCAGCCTCCAAGAGTCTCCACCGTGTCTGGACGCTGCCCTGATTTGTATTTCGGTGGGCACTCCGAGCCAGCACGCAGAGTTGCTGCTGAACATGCGGATGTCTTTTTGACTTGGCCTGATACTGAGGCCGCAGTAGCTGAACTCGTAGGCGATATGCGTGCCCGCGCAGCAGCATTCAATAGGACTCTGCGCTTTGGGTTCCGAACACATGTCATTGTGAGAGAGACCGAGTCAGAGGCAAGAGCGGCTGCTCGGCAGTTGCTCGCAGGCCTTGATGAGTCGCGGGGTGTGGAGATTCGTCAGCGCTCACTCGATAGCAACTCTGCCGGGGTTCGCCGGCAAGCGGAGCTTCGCGACGGCTCCGATGATGAGGGCTATATCGAGCCTGGTCTCTGGACGGGAATCGGGCGGGCAAGGTCAGGGGCCGGGGCCGCGCTCGTTGGCGACCCCGACCAGATCATTGCCAAACTCCGCAGGTATCAGAGCCTTGGCGTGGACTGTTTCATTCTCTCTGGGTACCCACATATTGAGGAGTGCAAACTCTTTGGCAAGTATGTGCTGCCAGCGTTTCGAACCAGCTGAACTCAGCTAGCTGAACTCGGCTCATTGAACTACTGGGCAAACCTTTCAAGTCCTGCGCAGTTTCCATCAAGGTCTGGGACTTCTTGCATAGGGTCCTCGACATTGTCGTACTCCAGGTGCAGCGCCTTTGAGATGATTCCATACATGTCATAGGTAGTCGTGATGTAGGTGAGTTCCAAGATTTCAACCTCTGAGAGTTCAGCCTTGAGCGCCGCAATGACACCATCAGGAACTCGTCCGCCTTGCAGAACTAAGCAGTCGACATAGGCCAGCACGGCGCGCTGAATCGGAGTGAAACAGTCGGCAACTTGCCAGTGCGGAATTGCGTCCACTTGTTCGTTGCTCAGCCCAACGTCGCGGGCGGCTTTGCAGTGCTGCGAATACACAAAGAGTGAGGAGCGTGCCCAGCCAACCCGCAACTGCCCCAACTCTCGCAAGACCGGTGAAATCTGACGATCCGGTGACCGGTAGTACTGGATACCGCCAGCGATATGATCGAAAGCATCCGGTGAAAGAGCGGTGACACTCCACCAGTCTCCGGGTGTGCCCGAAGCCGTTCCGGGCTCCACCGTTGGGTCTCGGTCGCCAAACAGTAAGCCGTACATCACCTCGCCAAATGGGTGGACCTCTGAACGGGGAACCTCGCGTAGACGTGGCACAACTGACCTCCTGTTGTATCGGTGCTGCTGATTCAGCCCGCGATTACCGTAGCGATGCTGCTTTGCCCCATGCGGCGATCTTTGACACTTTTGGTCATCTGGTCGGGGGCAACTAGAACGCGTTCTTGTTCTGCGTTAGTTTGAGAAACATGCGTACAGAACTATGTGATCGACTCGGTATCGAATTCCCAATCTTCGCCTTCACCCATTGCCGCGATGTTGTTGCAGCAGTGAGCAACGCCGGCGGCCTTGGAGTATTGGGAGCTGTGGGTTACACGGTGGAACAACTCGAGACCGAGTTGGCTTGGATTGATGAGCACACCGATAAGCCGTACGGAGTCGATGTTGTCATCCCCGGCAAGTATGAGGGGATGGGCGAGATGGATCCCATCAAGTTGGAGCAGGATTTGCTCACGATGGTGCCCGATGAACACCGCAGGTTTGTGAAGAAGATCCTGGCCGATCACAACGTGCCGGAACTGCCCGAGGATGAGCTCCCACCAGCACTCATTGGTTGGACCGAGGCCACAGCCTCGCCACTTATCGATGCGGCGCTTCGTCACCCGAAGGTACGACTCATAGCAAACGCCCTTGGTACTCCTCCAGATGAAGTGATTGAGCGGGTGCATGAGTCGGGTCGCTTGATAGCTGCGCTCTGCGGATCGCCCAAACAAGCACTGCATCACAAGGACGCAAACGTAGACATCATCATTGCTCAGGGCACCGAGGGTGGCGGTCACACTGGCGATGTTGGCTCGGTAGTTCTGTGGCCTCAGGTGATTGACGCAGTTGCTCCGATTCCTGTGCTTGCCGCTGGAGGTATCGGAACAGGTCGGCAGATTGCTGCCGCGTTGGCAATGGGCGCCGAGGGTGTCTGGACGGGCTCAATCTGGCTGACCGTCGAAGAAGCGGATCAAGCGCCCGCGCAAGTTGAGTCTTTGTTGGCCGCAACTAGCCGTGACACGGTTCGTTCACGCAGTTGGACGGGCAAGCCCTGTCGCATGCTGCGTAACGAGTGGACCGATGCTTGGGAAGACCCGGCAAACCCGGATCCGCTCGGCATGCCATTGCAGTTCATGGTGACTGGCGAGGCTGTAGCCCGAGGTCATCACTACTCACAGCAGGCAAAAGATGTGAACTTCAACCCCGTGGGTCAGATCGTTGGAACCATGAACAAGGTGCGCAAGACCAAAGACCTGATCGCAGACATGGTGGATGAGTATCTCGAGTGTTCAAACCGCCTAGAGATGTTGAACGAGCGAGCCGCGGGGGCTGAGATCAGCTGAGTTCAGGCAGTTTATTTAACGATGATGTCGCGGCAGCCAAGCGAAATGCCTTGGCCGGTTGGCTCATCAAATACTGTGACACAGACGCTGCGGGTTCCTTTGCTTCCCTCCCAGCTGACCGAAAATCTGCCATTGGTTGAGCGGTAGTCACGAACTGCTTGCACGCTACCCATAGTGGAGACCACACGAACTAACGGTGAGCCATTCGGGTCAGATGAGGCTCCGCTGATGGTGATTCGTCGACCTTCGGCGGCAGCCTCGGTGATTGAACCAGTTGGTAGAGAGTTGCGCGGTGCGGGAGGCGGTACGGAGGGTGCTGCTGAGTTGTTGACGGTGAACTTCGTAGACATCAGCTGCCGACTTGATGCAACTTTTGAGTTCACGGTCGACCGGAAAGCCGTGCCGGTGAGATCACGGCTCGATCCGCTCGGCCCACCTGTTCCGGTGAGGCGAATGGTGGCTTTGTCTACTCGCCCAGACGCGCCTAGTGGCCCAAGAACTTGCACCGAAGTAACGGTGCCAAGTCCAAACCAAGAGCCGAGTTCGCTTCCGCTGAAAGCTCGGTTCCATGCGGCGTTCGGATTGCCGCCAGTGGTATCGAACGGGTCGGGCACTCCTCGCAAATAAGGAACCTGCGATACCCAGACGAACTCAGAGTTCTCTGTGTGACCACCCGATGAGGCCGAGTAGACAGCATCAATGAGCTGGCCGCCATAAGTAATGACCTGATTAGTGGTTGCGTTCACTGCGTTCTGCCAGTTTGCAACCTCATATTTTGTGCCGGTGTAGGACTGATGAAGCACAGAGCCGTATAGATCAAAGTCTGCAGATCCTCGAACAGAAATTCGCTTCTGGGCAAAGGTGCGCCCGGCAGTTGCTTGAGCTTTGAGTGCCTCGGCTGGCCAAGACGAAGACATCTCACCGAGTCCATACAAGTACTGCTGCATGGGTAGGCCCCAGATAACTGCTCGAAGTCCGCCAGCCGGATCTATCGAGATGCGCAACATTCCGTACCGGTAGCTGTAACCAGGTGTGCTGACCTTGAGTGGCCCACCAGCACTCCATATTTGTATATCTACCGAGGGGCCAGTGACTGCATTTAGCCCACCAGACCATGCAATGTTGTTACCTGAACGAGTGGCTGTGATGGTGGCAGCCCCGGGTGCCCAACCGATGCCTTCAAAGGCTGTCGAGCCACCCGTGGTAAGGGTAAATGAGTTCTGTTTTTGAGCAACGAGGACTCGCAGATCATTGTTGATAGTTATTGCGGGAACAACGGCGGCACCGCGGTAGTACCAGCCAAGGATCTCATTGAAAGAACTGCCGTTGGCTGCCATTCCACGAGCACCCCACTGACTCATCCCAATGGCATGGCCCCAGCCGGAACCTGCAAAGCTAAAAGTCGAATCCTGAGCCGAAACAGAAGGCGTTCCGCCGCCGATGCCGTACAGAGCCAGCGAAGTCAGAATCAATAGCCACGGGAAGAGCAACTTTGTGCGCCCAGCGCGATGAGATGCGTTGTGTCGACTGGATGCTGTATTCAAATCCACACGACGATTGATCACGATGAGGGGAATCGACCCATTTTTGGCCTGACTTTAGAAATCTATTGAACAGAGCAAACAAAAGCTGTGTGCTTCGAGGACCTCTCACCTTCAGAAGTGCTCACACCTGTAACATTTCTGCCGATCAAGAGTTTTACGGTAACAGGTTCCGTAGCAGCGAGTCTGTGAGTTATACCGACAGTTAGCAGGGAATAGCGACTCATGAATAGCAGCCAGAGCAGCAGAAGCGAACCAAGCTTTGGTGCCCCGCGTCAGCCACTCTTTGGCTCTTCGGAGCATGCGTTTGCTGCTGTATCCACGGATGCTCCTGTCGACGCCGGTGAACGAGGATCGCTTTTTGGTCGGTTGGCGGTCATTACTGGCGGAGCGGGATTGCTTGGCGCGGCCATGGCATCTGAACTTGGTGCGCGCGGAGCAGATATCTGCTTATTGGGTGATGACCCAGCAGAGCTTCGACGAACCCTCTCGATGCTTGACCCTGGGGTTCGTTCCGCAATGCTGCGCTGTGATCTTTCCTCTGAGTCAGAGGTGCTTTCGGCCGCCGACTTTATTCATCGTATGGGTCGAGGAGTTGACCTCTTGATACATGCTGCAGGCCTGCAGGCCCCTGCTTCTGTAGCGACGGGGGCAGTAGCGAGCCTAGATGAGCACTACTTGTGGAATCTTCGCGGCCCGTACCTGCTCACGCAGCAGTTGCTCGAAGTGATTACAACCGCACAGGGGCAGGTGGTGTTTTTTGTAGCTACCGAAACCGATCCGAATATGGGGTCAGGTGGTGATGTGCATCACAGCATTTCGCAGGCTGCGGTGCAGGCGTTCGCACAGGAGTTACGAGCAGAGACTGCGCGGCTAGGAGTCCGAGTGCTAGTTGTGGATGCCGTAGCTCAAACCTGGTCGGACCTGTCTACCGAACCTGCTCGACCGAGTGGAAGAACTGTGGTTGAGTCCTTGGCCTACTCAGTAGTTGACACATTGACTAGCTCAGAGATGGATGTGACCGAGCTGCGAGTTCAGCGACCTTCTGGCCCCCTGCGCAAGGAGCGGCGGTAGATTGCAGTAATGGCCCGGCTCTGTATGCGCACTGGATGTGATCGCCCCGCCGAAGCGCGCCTGCTCTACGACCCCGTAAATTGTCATGCCTGGCTCAATACTTTGCCGCCCGAACCGGCGCATGGCCAAGAACTCTGCGGGTTGCATGCAGCAAATTTGAAGGTACCGCAGGGTTGGGAGTTCGAAGACTTGCGGCAGGTCAATTTGCTGAAGCCTGCTCCTGAGAGCAGCGAACCTGAAGCACTAGCTGAGACCGCGCTAGCGCCGGATTTGAAACCAGAGCCCGCTCCCGATCCTGAGCCTGAGCCAGAGCCCGATCCTGAGCCTGAGCCCGCTCCTGAGCCTGAGCCCGCTCCCGAGCCTGAGCCCGCGCCCGAGCCTGAATTGAAATCAGCTAAAACTGGATCGAACAAGAAAAAGCCGAGGCCATCGTTGCTTTCACGTGCACTGAAGACAACGGGCCCTCAGCGCTCGGCGCTCAGCGCAGAGTTAGGAGCTACCAGCTCAAGCGAGATCAGCCCAACCGATTTAGGAGAATAGGTTCTGTGAAATCGAATCCATATTTGACCGGGAACTTTGGGCCCGTAGCGCATGAGGTCACAGCCTTTGACTTAGAAGTCACAGGTCGGATCCCAAGCGAACTCAACGGACGGTACCTGCGTAATGGCCCGAATCCAATCGCTGCTGACCCGGAAACCTATAACTGGTTCTTGGGCGACGGAATGGTGCATGGGGTGCGTCTGCAAGGCGGTCAGGCTGAGTGGTATCGAAATCGATGGGTGAAAAGCCCGGGCAGCTTTGCTCCTAACACAAACGTGATTGGCCTGAATGGTCGAACTCTTGCGCTCGTCGAGGCTGGGGCGCCGCCCGTTGAACTGGGATTCGAACTCGACACGATCGGAACCTGTGATTTTGGAGGCACCCTCTCTCACGGCTACACCGCTCATCCAAAGGTCGACCCTGTCAGCGGTGAACTTCATGCCGCTAGCTATATCTGGTCACTGCCCAACGTCATTGAGTACACCGTCACTGGGTCTAATGGAAATGTGATTCGCCGTGAAGAGATTCCCGTGCCTGGCAGCCCGATGGTTCATGACATCTCGATCACCGAAAATTACGCCGTATTTTATGATCTTCCCGTTGTGTTCAATCTGGAAGATGCCATGGCTGGAATCGGCCTGCCGTACGCGTGGAGCAATGATTACGGGGCTCGAGTTGGAGTACTCCGGCGTGAAGGGGCCGGCACTGATCAGCTCCGATGGTTCGAGGTAAACCCCTGTTATGTGTTCCACGCAGTGAACGCGTATGACGCAGTCGGACTGAACGGGCAGCCACTGATTGTGCTCGATGTAATTCGCTTCGACCG
>JBIKPA010000232.1:0-4326 GCA_044357715.1 Microthrixaceae bacterium | reverse complement strand
CCGAGCAGTGGAATATCAAAAACATTCGCTCGTTCGCGTTCCTCTTCTGGCGTCAGAAGGTCTAGTAAGAGCGTTGCGATTCGAGCTTGGTTCAAAACGGCCGCCACGGCCTGATTGCGTGGACTGTGGCGGCTGCTACCGCTTCCATGTGCGAAAAGAACGACACCTATTGGGCGTTCGGGAACGCTGAGGTGACCGACAAGAACGGTTGAATTGTCTCGAATCTCAACATCTCGATCAACCTGACTCATCCACACTGGAAGCTCTACACCGAGACCAAGACCCGAGCCTGCTGGCAAAGGTTCAGAGACAACTTCCTGAGAGGATGCGTGAGTCCCCACCATCATCTTTCGACGCCGCGTGAGTAGCTCAACGACCTGCTCATCGGGCGTCTCAGAGAAGTCCACGTACCATTGACCAACAGCGCGGAACCGTTCTGGAACTCGCAGACAGATCACCTCATCAACATGCTGACGCAGTTCTTGCACTGCCGAGGCAGATCCAACGGGTACTGCCAGAATCACCTTTTTAGCTCCGAGCTTGCGAGCAACCTGACTGGCGGCAAGCGCTGTTGAACCAGTAGCTACGCCGTCATCAACCAGAATTGCTGTGTGGCCTTCCAACGAGATCGGCGGCAGGCCCACCCGGTAGAGCTGTGACCTGCGGTCAAGTTCGAGTCGCTCTTCTGCATCCACTTGTGCAAGCTCGGCGCTACTTACTCGATACGAATCGCAGATCGCGGTGTCAACAACTCGAACACCTCCTTCCCCTATTGCACCAACGGCAAACTCCCGGTGTGCCGGAAGGCCAAGCTTGCGAACAAGAAGGACATCAAGAGGAACCCCAAGTGCGTCAGCTACTTTCGCCGCGACTGGCACACCCCCTCGAGGCAAACCAAGTACCACTGCATCTTCAAATTCTCGTTTAAGAAGTTCGGCCGCTAGTTGTCGGCCTGCGTCATATCGATCACGAAAGAACATCTCATCACCTCCAACTTGAGTCTCACTCGCAGGCATCTCGGGCCACTAGGGGCGATAGTCCCAAATCCCGTACCGCAGTAAAAGAAGCTTGTGAGCTGTGACCTTGTGCCCTATCAGGGAGCGGTTACAGAACGCCAAGATCGTTTTCATGTCACTCAACAGCAAACCCAACTCAAGGTCATCGTTGACAAAACCTTTAGCGATCCTTCTCGGATTCGTTACCCTTGCCACGGTGTTGGCAGGGTGTATTCCCGCTCCCCCGCCGGGCAGTTCATCCTCTCCATCTGGGTACCTAGATGTGGTGAGAGGAGGAAATGGAAACGTAAGAGTTGAGGGGTGGGCATCTGATTGGGACACACTCGATCCGATTCAGGTGGTGTTCGTCATCAACGGCGAGTGGATCAGTGGGGGCTTCAATGCAAACAAGCCTCGAACCGATGTTGGACAAGCCTTTGGACGCGGCAACAATTTTGGCTTCGACGAGACCTTCGAAGTTGCGCCTGGTCCAGTTGCTGTGTGCGCTGGTGCAATCAACGTGGGGCCCGGCGAACCCACGTTTCTTGGGTGTGGAACAAGCCAAGTTTCTGACCGGGTGACAGGTGAGGGTGGCTCGCCTACACCGCCCACGACGGTTCCGCCGCCAACGACCACAACTCCCCCTGAACCTGCGTGGCGAACCGTGGCGAATCATGGTGACAATGCTCCGGGGGTAACGGCTACGTTCAATAGCTACAACCAGCCGGCTGTGAATTCATCGGGCCTTGTTGCCTTCCGTGCCCGCACAAAGGGCGAGGGTGCGAGAGGGGTCTATTCGAAGAATCCCGTTACAAGCCCGAACACGCTCAATGTCGTGGCCGATGTCAAAGGCGGCCTCAAGAGCTTTGTGCCAGCACCAAATAATCAGCTAGCAGAGTTCAACGAGTTCCCCTCGGTGCCACGAATCGGCAGAACAAGCAACATGATTGCCACGCGGGGTCAGTCGGTTCCGGTCTTGTCATACACGCCCGAAGGTGGCGTCGAGACCAAAGTCGGAACGAGCGGCGTCTATGCCACTGTGAACGGAACACTTACCTCGGGGGCGACCCTGCTCGGGGCCGTGCCTGGTTACGATCAGTTTGCAGTTCCCGGTGTCACACCGGCTACCAAGTTTGACCAGTTCCCCGGATCGCCAGCCGTTGACGGAAGCACTGTGGTGTTCAAGGGTAATTACACGGTGGGCGATACCGGCCAGACCGGAGTGTTCTTCCGTAATGTTGCAGTTCCGGCAGACAAGACCAAGGTGATTGCAAATTCATCGACCGTCATCCCTAACCAACCCACCGTTGGCGGCGCACCGGGGACAGTTACTTTCGGCTCGACGGCACCGCCGAGTGCAACTGGCGGCCGTGCGGTGTTCACAGGACTCGACGTTGAGGAGGCTCCGACGCTCGGCGGCATCTACCTAGCCCCGATTGCTAGCAATCCCACGCTCACCCCGCTCGTCAGCATCGGCGATCAGGTTCCAATTCCTGATGCAACGGCGGCAGATCGGTTCACCTCGATCGGCGAGGGGCTCTCTTTCGATGGCCGCTTCGTTACCTTCTGGGGCACCTGGGGCGACAAGACTCCGATCACTCTCGACTGCCCAGAAGACGGCAACGCCGACCTTCTGGCCTTCTGCAATACGACGTATCCTGATGGGTTCACCACTGATGTTTCAATTCATCAGGGCACCTTCGTTCACGACACAACAACAGGTGTCACCAAGGCCGTTGCAACCGCAGACTCAGAAGATCCCGATGCCCTGTTCAGCGGCTTCCAGTATTGGACCTTCTCGGGCAAGCCACCCACGGATGGTGCCGGAGGAGGCGACGCATCTCAGGAACTCCCCCGCTGGCGCTCCTCAGCCTTTGCCGCAGTTACGGGAAGCGGCAGCAACTACACCGTTGCATTCAAGGCCAACCGCCCCTCTGGAGCTTCGGGTATCTATCTAGCTCAGGGTCCTACCGAGCAGCCGATCCTTACGGTGGTCGACACGACTACCACTGGCCCAAAGATTGATACCGAGGCCCCGGCTGACACGTTGGTGACCTCAGTCGGCATGGAACGCGACGGGTTGAATGGCCGCTATTTGGCCCTCAACTTGGGAATGGCGAACGCCGATGCCTCGGTCAGTTGGGGCGGTATTTACCTCGTGGCGACGGACCGGCTTGCAGCGATCCCTGTAGTCAAAGATCAAGCAGCGCCCAAAGCCCCTCAAGCCCCGGCATTAGCCGATGGGCCTCACAGCGAACGGCAGCTACAGCCGTGACTTGTGCAGGGCGGTCGGCTTGGAACCGGCCACTAGTTCTAGTTGCTCTCGCAGTCGGTGGGCTTTTGTCCACCGGCTGCGGCAACAGCGAGGAAGCAGTCGACACGCCTCCGAAGGCACAGGTTGAAGGTCAGACAACCCTGCGAAATGGGCAAGAGGGTAGTGCCAGCACCCCCTCGGTATCCTCCGGGGCAGCCTCAGCCCCTTCCGGAATTACGACAGACCCAACCTTGGACGCAATTCTGCGCCGGGCAATGGAGCAGGAGCGCTATAGCGAGTCCACCTACCGCAATATTTTAAGAAAGGTTGGATCACGAACCCCCTTCGTGAACATCGTTGAAAGCGAGGTGCAACACACTGAAACCCTTGAGCAGCTCGCAAGCAAATATGGTCAGGATGTGGGTTCCACTTTTGTCCCTGGGGAGTCTGCACCGGACACGATGGCATTGGCATGCCAGCTCGGAGCCAAGATAGAAACAGAGACAGTGTCGCTCTATGACGGTCTGCTGCTGCGAGTTGCCAAGTATCCAGATGTCGCACAGGTATTTCAGAACCTCCGGTCGGCGAGCGCTGATGAGCACCTGCCGGCGTTTCAGAACTGCGCAGCAGGCGATCAACCCATCACACCAAAGGCATCGCAAGGTTCGGGCTAGGCCCCCTCAAGTGGAGGTGGCAGTGGCACTGGCACTGCCCGGGGCAAGGAAGTTGCTAGGCAGTTCCAAATCAAAGTGTTTCAGAATCGAACCAGCCGGATGCAGATCAGGCAGGGCCACTGAGGAACACCTGAGCGAAGCTGCTTACAACGCTGGACCATTCATTGGGGAGCGCTTTACCGAAGTTGTTTGCGTCTAGCAGTGCGAGCCCGAAAAGAAACACTTGCAACAGAGCTACGAGCACCTCTGGGTCTAGGTTCGGGTTCAGTAGCCCTAACTTTTGACCCTCCCGAGCGGCCGCTACCTCGATGTCAGCGATTCGGCGGTTCTCAAGTTCGATCTCACGCGCTAAGCCCGGTCGCCGACGAGAGGCCCCTACAGCCTCGGCTCGACTCAGACGAGA
>JBIKPA010000231.1:0-4354 GCA_044357715.1 Microthrixaceae bacterium | reverse complement strand
CGCTACACCATCACCACACCAACCGGCACCCAACTCACCACCCAACACCACCACCAACACAGCCCATAAACCAACCATCTCAGCAACCCCACACCCACACCACCCCGGCCGGGCAAGCCTCTTCGGCCCGAGCAGTGGCGAGCGAGGCGAAAAAATGAGCGTTGGGTCTGTTTGAGTTGGGTCGGGCAGAATGGATGTATGGACCTACGGATATTCATTGAGCCTCAACAAGGGGCTAGCTACGAACAGCAACTTGATGTAGCTCAGCGTTCCGAATTGCTTGGCTTTGACGCGTTCTTTCGCTCAGATCACGTCCTCAAAATGGGAGATGTCTCTGGTTTGCCGGGGCCCAGCGACTCTTGGGTGACCCTAGGAGCCATCGCACGTGAGACCTCCAGCATCACGCTCGGGACGATGGTTACCTCAGTGACCTTTCGCCATCCGGGTCCTCTCGCCATTGCTGTGGCACAGGTAGATCAGATGTCAGGCGGCCGAGTCGAGTTTGGGATAGGTGCTGGCTGGTTCGAACAAGAGCACCTTGCTTACGGCATCCCCTTCCCGCCACTCAAGGAACGTTTTGATCGCCTTGAAGAGACTCTTGAAATACTTCAAGGGCTTTGGCACACACCTCTTGGCGAAACCTTTGCTCATCATGGTGAGTACTGGACGATTGAGGACTCCCCGGCTCTACCCAAGCCCGCACACCCAAACGGCCCACCCATCATCATCGGGGGAGCCGGCCCCAAGCGCACTCCTCAGCTTGCAGCCCGCTTTGCAGCTGAGTTCAACACGCCGTTCTTTGGGGTTGCAGACGCTCGCGCTGCAAATCTCCGAGTTGATGAGGCATGTAGATCGGTCAGCCGTGACCCAAGTACGCTGCGACGTTCTGCCTGCCAAGTGTTGTGTTGTGGAGCGGACGAGTCAGAGATTGCCAGAAGGGCCGCTGCAATTGGTCGCCAACCTGATGAGCTCCGAACAAATGGAATGGCCGGAACCCCAGAAGAACTCATTGCAAAGATGCGGGCATTCTCTGAAATTGGAGTGACTCGGATGTACCTTCAGATGCTTGATCTTGGTGATCTTGATCACCTTGACCTGCTTGCAGAAGCAGTCCTTGTTGCCGCAACGGAGCTTCCTTAACGCCAACGCCAACCCGAAATCACGTTGCAGCTTTAGGATTGCTGCTTCACCGCTAGATAGGGCAGTGCCGCTAAAAGGGGCAGTACGGTGTGCGGATCATGACTGACCCCTCCGAGCCATCCTCTTCCGCATCAGACCAAGAGAAGCTGCCTGTTCGCATGCTGAATGACCGCATTCTGGTCAAGTTGGATGCAGCCGAGGCCGAGCGTCGCTCCAGCGGAGGCATTGTGATTCCAGCTACTGCGCAGCTGGGCAAACGCTTGGCTTGGGCAGAGGTTCGCGCTGCCGGCCCAAATGTGCGTTCCGTGCAAGAAGGCGATCATGTGCTGTTCAACCCCGAAGACATCTATGAGGTAGAGGTCCGCTCCGAGACCTTTGTGATTCTGCGCGAACGAGACGTACATGCTGTTGCTGCCGAACGTCTAGAAGAAGCGAAGACCGGCCAAACAGGCCTCTACCTGTAATAGCAACTCCCCCTAATACCAACTAGCTGTAATAGCAACTAGCAGTTCTGGCCCGGGTCTTCTAGGGGAGAGGGGTCTCTTTGCCGTCCGCCTACTCGCCCTGTTGGGAACTAGTTGTGGGCTGAGGCCGCACAACTTCTACGATGTCAGCCATGCCCGAGTCAGCAACCCCCGAGTCAGCAACCCCCGAGTCAGCAACCCCCGGGGCTAGCTCTCCGGCTAGTACCCCAATCAAGGTTCGAGCCGAAGACCTCGCTCAGGTTCGCTACAACTCAGATGGTCTCGTCGCAGCAATCGTGACCGACGTGAAGACTAAAGACGTTTTGATGATGGCTTGGATGAACGAAGAGTCTTTGCAGATGAGCCTCGATCAGGGGCGCACGGTGTTCTGGTCGCGTTCTCGACAAGAACTCTGGCGTAAAGGCGACACCTCGGGTGACCGGCAGTTCATTCGCTCAGCCTCATATGACTGTGACGGCGACACCTTGTTGTTCGTTGTCGAACAAGAAGGGAACGGAGCCTGTCATACCGGCAATTACTCATGCTTTTACCGAGCCTTCGGCGAATGAGTTCTGGTCGAGCATGAGGTCAACCCGAACATGACACAGAAGAGTTACCAAACAGCGGCATCAAGTTCTGCTCAGATCGTTCCCGATTTTGAGCTCTTCAAAAGCTTGGCGCGCACGCACCGGGTGATTCCTGTCTTCAGAACCCTCCTTGCCGATCTCACCACCCCAGTTGCTGCCTTTATGCGCCTCTGCGGAGACGATGCCGAAGGCCGACCGGGCTTCTTGTTGGAGTCGGTTGATCATGGGGGCCGGTGGAGTCGCTGGTCCTTTGTTGGCCGTAAGCCCCGCGCCAAGATTGTTTCGCGTCAAGGAACCCTTAGTTTCTCCGGCGATCTACCCGAGGGAATCCCTACCGATCAGGGTGTCCTTGCTAGTTTGGACATGCTGCTCAAGCACTTCAAAGCACCCCTCGCCGCCGAGTTTGGCAACGAGGGTGCCGCATTGCCTCCTCTTCACTCAGGCGTTGTTGGGTACTTGGGCTACGACGTGGTGCGAGAAGTTGAGCACTTACCAGATGCCCCAGAGGCAGATCGGGACTGGCCTGATGCAATTCTGTCGGTCATTGGAGAGTTAGCCGCATACGACCACTGGAGCCAGCAGGTCACGCTGATTGCTAACGCATTTGTGGACGAGACATTCACCGATGAGCAGCTCGAACAGGCCTATGTCAATGCGATTTCTCAACTCCGTCAGATGGCTGCTGATGGGGCAATCGCCCTAGAAGAACCGCTCGTTGAGGCGCCCGCCTCAGCTGAATTACCCACGGTGATTTCTACCCTCGCCCCTGGCATGTATGAGTCTGCTGTTGCAGTGGCCAAAGAACACATCCTTTCGGGTGACATCTTCCAAGTCGTGCTTTCGCAGCGATTTGATGTAGAGACCGATGCCGACCCGCTCGACCTGTACCGAGTTCTGCGGCGAATTAATCCCAGCCCCTACATGTATTACGTGCGTGAAGAGGAGCTCACCTTGGTGGGCTGCTCGCCCGAGCCAATGGTTCAGTTGCTTGACGGCAAGGTCATCTCTCGCCCAATTGCTGGAACCCGATTCCGCGGAAAGAACGATGAACACGATCGCCAGCTCGCTGCGGAACTCATTGAGCATCCCAAGGAGCGGGCCGAGCACATCATGTTGGTCGATCTGGCGCGAAACGATGTTGGTCGAGTAGTTGAATTCGGCACATGTCATGTTGATGAGCTGATGACGCTTGAGCGCTTTAGTCATGTGATGCACCTCACTTCGCAGGTTTCGGGAACGCTCGCTGCGAGCAGCACGCCAATTGATGTTCTGCGGGCCACACTTCCTGCAGGCACAGTCTCTGGGGCACCCAAAGTCCGGGCAATGGAGATCATCGATGAGCTTGAGCCCACTCGCCGTGGCCCGTACGCCGGAGTGGTTGGATACCTCGACTTTTCGGGCAGCATTGACACGGCGCTTGCCATCCGCACCATGGTGATCGATCCTCCAGGACCTAATGGGAAACGGCGTGCTTCGGTGCAGGCCGGCGCTGGTGTGGTGGCCGACTCCATCGCAGCCGAGGAAGAGCTTGAGACCCGCAACAAGGCCAAGGCGTTGCTCAGCGCTATTGGCCCCGCCGAGCAGATGACGCGTCACCGGCGGGCCTCGGCCGAGTCGCGACTCGGCAACACTGATTCCATCGACGAGACTTAAGAAATGACAGATACAACAGCGGACTACCTTGCGCTAAAACGGTCTGTTGCTGCGGTGCGCATGCCAAGAGACGTGATTCGGGCCTTTGGCCCCGATGTGGTCAGCTTCTTGCAAGGTCAGATATCTCAAGACGTAACTGAGCTGAAGCAGGGGGAGTCTCGCTGGGCACTCATTCTTGAGCCGCAGGGAAAGGTCGACGCTTGGGTTCGAATCTGGGGCCGCAGCGACAAAGATGAGATTTTGATCGACTGTGACTCAGGCTCGGGGCAGCTCGTCATTGACCGACTCAACCGCTTTCGCATGAGAGTAAAGGTCGAGCTTGAGTTGCTTGATTGGCAATACATAGCGCTGCGTGGGCCCGACTGTCCCGACGCTGATTCCCCAGAGCTTGTTGCAGAACTCAAAGCCACTGTGATCTGGGGCGGGGTGGCAGGGGTAGACCTGCTCGGCCCCCAGGTGAGCGATCCCCAGGGAATCCACCTCGCTGGTTTAGCTGCGTTTGACTCGGTA
>JBIKPA010000230.1:0-4373 GCA_044357715.1 Microthrixaceae bacterium | reverse complement strand
GCAACTGTGACAACAGTTCCGCGTGCTGCTCAAGGCGCAACAACAGCGTCTCACTCTGTGCTTGCTGGTTCTCCCGAGTCCACGCAACCTCTGACTCAAGTCGCTGCAAACGACTTCGCAGCGCGTCTGCGGTAACCGCAGCTTCACCGGCTGATGCAAGCAGCGAATGACTCGCTGCATCAAGATGCTCCGAGACGCGATCGATGCGATCTATGCGCGCCGGCATCCCGCGCACACGTGACAGCCATTCACGCCAGCCGCTGACTCGACGCATCACGAAACCATCCCTGGTGGGGGTCCCAGCACCGCCAGCTGAACCGCAGCTTGAAAGATCAAATCCAACTCGGCCTCGTTCGGCAGACCCAACTCCACCTGATGCAGGCTTCGCACGAGCGGACAGGCCCACTCCGGCAACTCGGCGCTCACCAATCGAAGGTGCTGCTCGGCCATGAACTGAATCGGCACGCAACCATGCTCGATGGCCTCGATCAAACGGATGCCATCTAGGTGCGGGGAATCACTAAACCAACAGCGCACTTTGGATGCGCTCAAGAGCCGAGAAACTGCTCCCGGCGGCGCACCAGAAATCTCGGCATCAACAATAAGTACTGCACCTGCAGTCCAGTGATCAGTGAGCTCAGCAGCTAGCTCGACTGACCCTGCGTCTTTGCGGTCGGCCAAGCACCAATCAAGTGGAGCCTGGGCCTTGGTGCTCATTGTGCACAGCTGATGGCGTTCATCTAGCGATAGGGGTATCGGTTGGCAGTGCAAGCCCCAACCAACCAGCCCTTCGGGGCTGAGTGAACCTCCGGCGGCGGCAAATCTGGCAAAAGGATTCAGCCCTGCCAGGCCGCGCCGCTGACCATTTTCAACCCGAGACAAGTAGTCCTCCCAGGCCTCTCTCAAAACAGCATGATCCTCATCGATGGCATCAATGACTTGTTGCAGCGAAGTGGCCGGGCCTGGCCCGGCAAGCTGACGTATCGCCTCGGAGTTGAAGGGCTTATGAAAGGCCGATTCCACCAGTTCCGAAGCCCCGAGTAGCTCGAAACACGTCATGGTGTGAAGGCACTTCAGACACCTTCCGCAGTTCTTGCGGGTATCGCCCTCCCAACACAGTTTGATTGCTGCGGCTAACGCTGGCCTCGTTGCAACGAGAGCGGCCTTGTGAACGCGATCCATCTCTGAGTGCACAGCTTTCACCCGTGTGGCGTCTGTTGACCACATCGGATCAAGGCGGGAAGTGCTGCCGTGAGGGCCGGCGTGCGAATTGTCCACTGTTTGAGAGATGCTCAGTGTTGCCAGCAAAGGGCTCAGCACTAGTGCAGTTCCCACCAGCACTGCGCCGTGGGTCTGCCCCCAAGGCAGCAGTCTGTCAGCCTCTTCACGCAGGTTGGTAGTGAGTCGGATAAGCGGAAGACTCACAAGATCGGCCACGGCTTGAGTATCAGCCCAAACTTCTGCAGCTACTCGGGGCGAATGATTCGGTTCAATGCCGTCGATTCCCAACAGGTGAGTCACCGGCGCAGAGGACCCATCGAGTGCAGCAACGAGTGATGCCGTTGAGTCAATCCCGCGAGTAAACAACAACCCAGCGTTGTCACCGTGGGTGCCCGTACCGGCAGCATGATTAAAACCTGTTCCATTCTCACTCGTCGGAACCGCAGCGTTGGGCAGTCCCGAGAGGTTGGGAATCGACCAATCCCACCACTGCGCAAAAAGGGCCGCGGCCGAGGTGAGTCCCGCAATCTGTGTCGGCGAAAGCGTCTGGTCAACCTGCAGGTCTTCGCCCAGATACGAAGCCAGCAACGTTGCTAGAGGCAAAAATGGGTCCACGGTCGGTGCAACAAAGCGGATGAGTTCCTTGGGCACGCCAACCCGCCAGGTTCGTTCATCGCTTCCAAACGCAACGCTGCAACACAACACTGCTTGGTCGCGATCGAGAGCAACTCGTGGCTCGGAGACTCGCATTCCCGAGAAACTAGCCCTGTTGCTCGGTAATAGCCCGATTAGTCAGCTTCAACAGTGCGCCCGAAGGGCCACAGTGCAAGCACCCCGATCTTGAATGACTGCAGGGCGAATGGAATTCCGATGATGGTGAGGCAGAGCAAGACCGCAGTGACCATGGCCGTTGCAAACAATGCCCAACCAAAAAGCAGTAGCCAGATCACATTGAAAATAATCTCAAGAACTTCGGAGTCGTCATCATTCGATACAACAGTGCGGCCAAAGGGCCACAGTGCAAAGCCCGCCAGTTTAAAAGCCTGAATGCCAAACGGAATACCAACGATGGTGATGCAACAAATCAGCCCTGAGAAGGCAAAACCGATGGCAAGCCAAAACCCAGCAAGGACAAACCACAAGATATTTCCGATAGTTTTCATCTATGGAAGCTACACTGTGCGAAAGAGTTCATAGCTACACGTTAGGGGCTTTCGGCCCTAGTGCAGTCACGGGCTTGTTTGCACACTTACACAGCCCAGACCTGTTTTCTGAAGCAAGCTTCGCGTTCTGAAGGGAACCTGTGAACAATTCCACTCCTGATGCCAACCGTCGATCTTGGGCGCTCACCACCGCAGTGATTACTGCTATCTATGTATTTGGAATAGGCATCATCGTGGTGGCCGCCTTGATGGCATCAAATGGTGGGGGTTCAACAACAACTTCTGAAGCGGCCGCCACCACAGTGGATGTGAGCCTCACTGAGTTCAAAATTGGCGGCAGTCTGACCGCACCCGCAGGAGAGGTCAGCCTCACGGTCACAAATGATGGAACCGTTCAACACAATCTGAGCGTTGAAGGTACAGGGGCAACTACCAAGATGCTCAACCCCGGTGAGAGTGAAACCTTGTCGCTAGGCAATCTTGCCGAGGGCACGTATCAGGTGACTTGCACCGTGCCCGGCCACAAAGAAGCCGGCATGAGCGCCGAGTTAGCCATTGGGCCAGCAGGGTCATCCTCTTCTGCAGCCTCAGGAGATATGGGGGACATGGCGGGAATGGATCACTCGACTTCTGCTTCGAGTAGCGAGGGACCAACCGCAGCGGAGTACGCCCAGATGGACAAGGACATGCTCGCTTCATTTGCAGCCTTCCCTGCAAAAACCAAAGGCCTTGGCAATCAACGTCTTGAGCCGGTCATTCTGCCCGACGGAACCAAGCAGTTTGAACTCACTGCAGAGATTGCCGACTGGGAGGTTGAACCGGGTCGCACAGTAAAGGCTTGGACCTACAACGGTACGGTTCCAGCACCCATGATCAAGGTTGATGTTGGAGACCGCGTCAAGGTGATTGTTCACAACGATCTACCCGTTGATCAAGATGTGCACTGGCACGGCCTTGAGACCCCTTTTGCAATGGATGGCGTTGCCCCCATCACTCAAGAGCCAATCGCTCCTGGGGGAGATTTCACCTATGAGTTCACCTTGGATCGCCCCTATATGGCCATGTATCACCCGCACCTTCATGGGCAGATGGCCGTACCGAACGGCATGTTCGGGGTATTCCAAGTTGGCGACACTCCGATTGCAAAAGGGGTCACCGTAAACGGCATCAACGTGCCTGCTGATGTGAAGCCTGCGGTAGACATCCCCATGGTGCTCAACGACTCGGGCGTGATCGGATTTTCACTCGACGGCAAGTCCTTCCCGGCCACGGCCCCAATCGTGGTGAACGAGGGCGATTGGGTAGCAGTCACCTATTACAACGAGGGTCTGATGGTGCACCCCATGCACCTGCATCAATTCCCGCAGCTAGTTACTGCTCAGGACGGCTTTCCCTTAGAAAGCCCATATTGGGTAGATACCTTGCTAGTTGCACCAGGGCAGCGTTATACCGTGATGTTCCAAGCAACGCAGAAGGGCACATGGGTGTACCACTGCCACATTTTGAATCACGCCGAAAGAGAAACGGGCATGTTCGGAATGGTGACTGCAGTAGTCGTGCAATAGGAAATAGAGCTTCGATAGTTTAACTTCGGTGGCAATGTCCACCGAGTCTGATGACCTGCAGACAAGCTCTTTCCGACCACTGAAAATTGCTATCTGTGGCCCGGCAGACCTATCTCGCTTTGATCATCTGATCGAAGGAAACCGCCCGGCGACGCCCGGTTATGCGGCTCCAATTATCTCTCAACTAGCGCTTGCGCTACACGGCCGGGGCCATGATGTCTCGGTCGTAACGTTAAGCCCCCACACCGTTGATGCCGGCGCGTTCAGCGGCGATCGATTCAACCTTTTGGTGGCTACAATGCGGCCTCGCTTGCGATGGGTTGATGCGTTTTGTGCCGAGCGGCGAGCGATCACCAACCTCCTGAGTCAAACTCAGGCTGAGGTGATTCACGCGCAGTGGTCCTACGAGTTTGCGTTGGGGGCG
>JBIKPA010000086.1:0-10688 GCA_044357715.1 Microthrixaceae bacterium | reverse complement strand
CACCAGTCTGAAACACCGCCAGCAGCAGTCCAAAAATGCAGGAGAACGTAGAACAAAGGCGGGTGACCATCGCGTCGGAGTGCCGACGGGATCTCGCCTAGAGGCAACTGCGCAATGTTGCTTGATAGGGCCTCGTCTAGCCACATCCCTGATCGCCAAGCGAATCGCAGAGCGATGCCAACCACCACTGCAATAGCTACAACCACACGAAGAAACAGATCAACCGCAGGAGCATCTTCTATTTCTGGGTCTTGTTGAGTCATTGGGATTTTTGAAGCTGAAGACTTGGGAGCGTGCGAATAGCGTCGGCGACCACTTCAGCCGTTTCTGACCACGATGGAGGACTATACGTGGAAGCCTTATCTTTCATTGCCTTGTGGTGTTCGGGGTTATCAAGATGCAGGCGGATGAGAGCGACCAAACCATCAGTGTCTGTCGGGTCGATCAGTTCTGTGAAGCCGGCCCCGGCCTCGGGTAAGGCTCCACCAGTCGATGAAACTGTTGCGCAGCCATGCGCTAGAGCCTCGAGCACGGGAACGCCGAGACCCTCATACAGGGAGGGGTTGATCGACATAAAGGCGTTCTCGTAGAGCCAACTGAGTTCAGCGTCGTCAATTCCACCAAACCAGCAGACTCGGCGTTCGAACTCCGGGTGTGCGCGCAGTCTTGCCACTAACGAGTCCACCATCCAACCCTCTTTCCCCACAAGGACTAGCGCTAGATCCTCGTACTCATCGCTCAGTTGATCGAAGGCATCAAGAACGAGTTTCTGGTTCTTCCGCGGCTCGAGGGTGCCAACCACCAACATGAACCTTCCCACCTGTGGGGGGAGTTCAACCGGAATCCGCTCAGTCACCAAGTAATCGGCACCTAGGGGAATGACAACCACATCAAGTTCCTCTTGTTTGCCAAATTTGGCTGCCACTAGACGAAGGTCCCTTGCAGTGCATTCTGAGTTGGCAAGAAACCTGCTGCTCCATTGAATGTGCGCCTGAATCCAAGACTCAAAAACTGCGATGTGACGCGGATCAAACCATTCGGGGTGAACAATCGGCATCACGTCATGAACCATCGCCATACTGCTGACACCCTCTGCGTGCAAGCGGGGAAGTAGCACGGCACGCGGCTCGGGGTCGTACCAGGAGCCTTCTAGGTCAAGAAAAACTGTACCCGGCTGCGCAGGCCCTAACGCCAGAGCGCTATTGACAGGGTGAAGCTCGCGTCGCTTTTTGATCACCTTGCCGACCTGAACGCGAACCCAGATAACGATCGAAAGGTCACCGAGAACCCGCACGGCTGGAGAAAGAAACCCAAAATTGTCTGCTCGTCTGCCAGCACGTCCGCCGGGGGGATGCACTTGCAGGCGAGTTTGTTCCTCCTCGGTGAGCGTTCTGTAGCTGCCCTTCACAGAGGGTTTCAGAATTGCCACAACGTCGAGACCCTCACCCGCAGCGCCTTGAAGCCCTTGAATGATTTCGCGCACGACGCGCTGTATCCCAGTGGTGTAGCCAATCGAGATCGTGTCAGTAACCTCTACCAGCACTTGTCTCGGCAACACATGTATGGGAGCCGTCATAGCTGAGATCGTAGAAGCTCAAGGCGCTCACTAACGATTTTGAGCAGCAACGGGCTCGGGCTACGAGAAAATCGTGCCCGAGCCAGTACTGACCGGATCTGCTGGTCTTGGTGTTCCCAGAGAGGTTCTCGGCAGTTGTGATCAGTGACCTGAATAATTTCAGGAAAAGTTTTTCTATCGCTAGCGGGTCAGAATCACCGATGATCCATGCCCGAACAGCCCTTGATTGGCAGTGATCCCCACCTTGGCGTTCTCTGCCTGCGCACCTTGGGCCGTACCTCGCAGCTGCCAAGTAAGTTCACAGACCTGAGCGAGAGCCTGCGCCGGAACGGCCTCGCCAAAGCAGGCCAACCCACCCGAAAGGTTGACTGGCAATCTGCCCCCGAGGGTGGTGACACCATCTCGCAGAATCTTCTCGGCTTCTCCGACTCCGCAGAAACCCAAGTCCTCGTACCAATCAAGTTCAAGCGCCGTGGACAGGTCATAGACCTCTGCGACGTCAACGTCATCGGGACCAAGCCCTGCCTGTGCATATGCCGAATCACCGATGGCTTGTTTGAACCCTCGGTCAGGCTTTGCAATTCCGGCAGCAGAATCGGTTGCAAAGTTGGGCATCTCCAAGATGGTGTTGGGGAACGTCGGAGTGACTGTAGAGATTGCTGCCACCTTGACAAGCGGGTCCGCTGACCCTGCGGAGGTGCTCAGATGCTTGCGGGCATAGTCCATCGAGGTGAGCACTACTGCAGCGCCACCGTCAGAAGTGGCACAAATATCAAGCAACCGAAGTGGGCTCGACACTGTTGGCGACTTCGCAATGTCTTCAGCGGTGACCTCTTTGCGGTACCTCGCATAGGGATTGTTGAGACCATGGCGGGCGTTCTTGATTTTCACCTGAGCAAAGTCATCGCTGCTAGCGCCAAACAAATCAATTCGCCGACGAGCCCACATTGCAAAATACGCAGGGTTTGTCATGCCAAGAAGCCGGAACCGCAACCAGTCGGGATCGTCACCGCGTTCGCCCTTATTTGGCTTGAGGAAACCTTTCGGGGTGGTATCGGCACCCACTACAAGTGCAACATCGCACATGCCAGAAAGAATCCGCTGACGAGCAGCATCAAGTGCCATCGCACCAGAGGCGCAAGCTCCGTAGGCACTTGTGACAGGAATACCAGTCCAGCCAAGAGCCTGAGCAAAAGTGGCGCCGGCAACGTAGCCGGGGTAGCCGTTACGCATGGTGTCTGCGCCGGCGACAAATCCAACATCTCGCCAATCAATGCCTGCATCGGCAAGGGCGTCTTGAGCGGCGGCTACGCCGTATTCCACAAAGTTTCTGCCCCATTTACCCCAGGGGTGCATGCCAACCCCGAGCACGGCTACTTGGTCAACGCTCATGCTTCGCCTCCTAGAGTGCTTGGCGCTACGGGGCGCCATTTCCACATCGTGTACTCAGTGTCTTCATCCTCATAGAGCGTGCCCAGAACGAGCTCCATCTCCATGCCAACCACCAAGTCATCAATGCCTACTCCCGCAACTACTTGGCCGAGAACAACAAGTTGCTCTCTCTCAAGTTCCACCGCTGCCAAACAAAACGGCTCATAAGGATCTGTTGGTGCTTCAAATGGTTCCGGTGGTTGATACTGGGCGTCGGTATAGGACCAGAGTCGCCCCCGAGTGGAGAGTTCAACTTCGAGAAGTTCAGATCCTGCAAACCCAGGAGCGCGAGACATGACCCGTTCGGGCGGGAAGAAGTAGGTGCCGCTTTCGGAACATTGAGTGCCAATGAGCGCAACCGGGTCTGCCCCAACTGGTCGCGGAGTGCTCTCACTCGGTGACATTGTGAACCACCCCTCAACAGCGGGGAGTTTGGCCTTTGCCATCTTTGCCTCAGTTCTGGCAGTCGGAGTTCTGACGAATCGTCAGAGTACTACGGGGCATGAACCCGACACATTTCGAACTTCGCAGCACAAAGGAACAGTCGCCGTGAGCCTGGCGACCTGATCAGTGGCCGAACTCACCATTGGGGAGGGACCCGAGGGGTTTCTTGAGTTGGCGGGTCTTCAAATGTCGCGATGTTCTCAATCTTGCGTCGCGGCCGTCGAGTCGGTGGTTTTGAGCGGCCCTTGATCCAGTTCCTGACCCAGATTGCAGTGGCAACCATTCCAATGAGGCTGAAGATTGCCATGATCAAACGCACAAAGCCGCCGGCCCCAACTGGCGACGCTTGGGTCACCTCGACTCGGAGTCGAACCTTGGAATCGGCAGGGTCGGGGGTTGCGCCTTCGGTGCCACTGCTAACGGGTGCCTGCGCTCGATCGATTTGTTGAGCATCAACATCGATCTTGGTAGCAACTACACGAGCATCAAGGCGGCCAAGAGCCCCTAATGCAATCTCTAGGCTCTCTCCCGGCAGGCTGAACTCGAGCGCTGTCTCATCTGGCCGGATCGTTTCTTCGCCCACTCTTGTGCCACCCCAAGTACTCGCACTTGCCAAGATCTCTTGACGGGTCTGCAGCACTGCGGGCTGATCATCCGCCTCGATCTTGACTACGGCATCAGCTTGATTGGTATCGAGAAGGTCTCCGCAAGAGGTTGTCAAGAGAATCATCGAGACCAAAGCGAGTGCCGCTAGCACGCGCGGCGCTCTGCGCTTTGTTGTGACCGCTCGATATGAGTTGGTGAAGGACTTACGAGCCAATGTGATGAGCTAAGCGTAGGAACCTTGGGCTTGAAATCGGGGGACCATCAACGGCCGCCGTTGCTAGTTGCCCTCGACTGCATCCAAGAACGCGGGTCGTTCCCCTCCGCCGTGTAACCAAATTGAGGTTCCGCTCACGTATGAAGCGAGCGGGGAACCAAGCCACCGACAGGCCTGAGCAAGGTCCTCTGGTGTGCCAAGGCGGCCGGCTGGAACTGTTGCTGCGGCGCGAGCAACTGCAGCGTCATCCCCGTAGTGAAGCTCCGCCTGCTCGGTCAGGATGAGCCCGGCAATGATTCCGGTGACTCGAACCTTTGGGGCCCATTCCACTGCAAGTGATTGCGTCAGGCTGAGCAGCCCTGCTTTGGCCGCCCCATACGCTGCAGTACCAGGTGAGGGGCGCACAGCCGAGACCGAGGCGATATTGATGATTGCGTTGGTGCGACCATCCTCTGGCGCTGCTTGCATATGAAAGTTGGCGCGTTGGGCAACGTGGAGCGGAGCGAGCAGGTTGAGCTTGATGATGGACTCGCTAAATCGAGGCGAGGCAGTTGCGGCGTCAGCAGGCGGGGCGCCACCCGCGTTGTTGATCACGGTGTCGATTCGGCCGAACCGGTCAACAGTTGCATCCACTAGGGCTGCAGCAGCATCGGGGTCTCTTACATCGGCGGCCATAAACCCAGCGGTTCGCCCACCCGCCGTTGGAAGCTCTGCCGGTTCGGTACGCCCGCAGGTCATTACCTCGGCCCCCCAGTCCAAGAAGCGCTGCACGATCACCCGGCCGATTCCCTTGGTACCCCCAGTGACCAAGACCACGCGGCCCGTGTAGTCGAGTCCGCTAAATTCTTGGCTGCTCTGTGTCATGCTGCGTTCCTCTATAAGTGCCCGATTCGGCTTGCAAATATACGCTCATGGCGCCGCAGTCTGCCCGGCGGTACCGTTGCCATCCTGACAGAACTTGCAGGCTCTGCAGAGTGTCTTGTCATGAATCGAACTACTAGGGAGTACAGCATGGGAATCTCGGTCACGATCACAGAGGGCATTGCCGAAGTTGTGATGGACAATCCGCCAGTGAACGCGCTGACAGTTGCCGGTTGGTATGAGTTGGCCGAGGTAGTCACTTCGACGGGTCGAAATCAAGAAGTCGGTGCGCTGATTCTGCGGGCCGAAGGACGTGGTTGGAACGCAGGTGTTGATATCAAAGAGATGCAAAACACCGAGGGCTTTGACGCACTACTTGGAGCGAATCGTGGTTGCTACGCGGCCTTTGCAGCAGTGTACGAGTGCGAGGTTCCCGTGATCTCGGCTGTTCACGGGTTCTGTCTGGGCGGAGGCATCGGCCTTGTCGGCAACTCGGACATCATCTTGGCAGCAGAGGGCACCCGGTTTGGGCTTCCCGAGGTCAACCAAGGCGCGCTTGGAGCGGCCACTCATCTGGCTCGGCTTGTCCCTCAGCACAAGATGCGAGAGATGGTCTACACAGCAGAGCCAGTTGATGCCTCGCTGCTCGAATCTTGGGGATCGATTAGCAAAGTGGTGCCGCTCGAGGATCTGCGCGACGCGGCCTTTGAAGTAGCGGCCAAAATCTGCACCAAGAGCAGGTTCGTTATTCGCCGTGCGAAGGAATGCCTCAACGGAATTGACGTAGTAGACGTCAAACGCAGCTATCGCTTTGAGCAGGGCTTCACCTATGAACTCAACTTGTCTGGCGTGGCGGACGAGGCCAGAGATGCCTTCGTAGATAAGACCGAGGCCAAGTTCTCGAAGTAATCGTTCTCGAAGTAAGGGCTGTAGTTCCTAAAAAGAGCTGCGGCATGACCCCACCGCTAGGTGAGGTCGTGCCGCAGTAGTCGCTCAGCTGTGGAAACACAGCAGGTTCAACTCGCTTCTATCAACCGGCAGGAACTGTGCTGGCGCTTGGGTCAGCAGTTGGATCCGCCGGTGCGCACTGGGCCTGATAGATGGTCTGGTACTCAGTCATCGCAGCGGTATAGCCGTCTCCCGAAAGTGCCTTCTGTCCTGCATCACCGGACAAGAAATCTGGCGGGTAACCAGCGGCTTTTGCCTCGGCCTGCAGGGTGTTTGCGGCGATTCGAAGTGATTCACTTGATGCGGCAGAATCGGCGGGGAACGCACTAGCTACGGCGTTGAGCAGTTCTACATAAAGCCCAACTGCCTCTTCGGTCTGCTTGGGGTTTGCAGGCTCTGGTGGCCCCTCGGTCGTGACGGTGCTGAGCGCACAAAGATCGGTGCCAGCGCCCTTGATTGCAGTTGAGATTTCGGCAACCTTGGCGCTGTAGGCCTCATCACTCAGTGGCTTTGCGGTGGTTTCGGTAGTCTTATCTCCCTTGACGGTGGTTGTTGTTTCTGACTTGCTGTCTTCGTCGCTGCTGCAAGCTCCGGCAAACAAAGCCAAGGTTGCGACGACTGCTACGCCACAGATGCGCCGCCAGTTGTTGTGCGGATTCATTAGAACTCCTCTTTCCCCATGTGGCCAGTCGGCCATCGGTGCGATCACGCTATCGGTCCTTTTGGCTCCTTGTGGCCATATTCGGCAGAAGCAGTGAACAGTCTCAGTATGAACTGAGTTGGTGCTTTTCCTCGCAGAGCGCATCACCCACTAGATTCGATCATCTGACGCCTCATCAGAAATGAGGTTCTTCCGTCGCTTGAGTTCGTGAAAATCGGGTTCAGGCCGTAACCAAAGGGGGTCCGGTGCCCGGACCGGACAAGCGCTGCACAGAAGATGAAGTTGTTGCCGAACTCCGTTCTGGCATGACCATTGGGATTGGTGGATGGGGGAGCCGGCGAAAGCCGATGTCGCTCATCCGAGCGATCCTTCGTTCAGAGTTAGACGATCTCACAATCGTCAGTTACGGCGGACCTGACGTCGGCCTGCTGTGCAGAAGCGGCAAGGTTCGCAAGGTGATCTCTGGGTTTGTCTCGCTTGACTCCATTCCGCTCGAGCCCCACTACCAGGCTGCTCGGCAAAATGGCAGCATCCAAGCTGCCGAATGGGATGAGGGCATGTTGCTCTTGGGCTTGCAGGCTGCTGCATGGCGTGTGCCGTTTTTGCCCACACGGGCAGGCCTCGGCTCGGATGTCATGAAGTACATGTCAGATCTGCGCACCGTAACTTCGCCGTATGCAACCGTTCTGCCAGGGCAGACCTCGGGCGGCGAATTTGAAGAACTGCTGGCCGTTCCAGCGCTCGAGCTTGATGCTGCTTTGGTGCATCAAAACGCAGCTGATGTATCGGGCAACTCGGTCTGGCTAGGTGAGGATCCTTTTATGGATGATCTGTTTGTTCGCGCAGCACAGCGCTCCTATGTCAGTACCGAACGCATTGTGCCAACAACTGAACTAGCGGGACTTGGCGATATCACGCATCTGAAGATCTCTCGAATGGATGTCACCGGTGTGATCGAAGCTCCACACGGCGCTCACTTCACCGAGTGTCTTCCTGACTATTCCAGAGACGAAGCCTTTCAGAAGCGCTACGCAGCTACGGCCAAATCTGATGAAGCTTGGGATGAGTTCCGATCTGAGTTCTTAGATATTGATGAGGCCGGATACCAAGCCAAGGTAAAGGAGTTGCAGGTATGAGCGATGCAAGTGCAACTACACCCACCGGCACCGACGTAACCCGAGCCGATATTTGCGCTGTGGCGATTGCCGAGGCATTCCGCGGTGATGGCGAACGCCTGTGTAACCCGATCGGAAATCTGCCCCTGATTGGTGGCCGTTTGGCCGCCGCAAGCTTTGAGCCACATCTGGCCCTCACCGACGGTTTCTATACGCTGATGGACCCGCAGTCCCCTGATGCGGTTCCACCGATCGCCCTACCCGAGGCCGAACGTGTTGCGCAGCGAACAGTGGCACATTGGAACCCCTACCGAGAGATGTTTGGTTTGCTCTGGCAAGGCAAGCGTCACGTCATGATGGGTGCCACGCAGATTGACCAGTACGGCAATCAAAATATTGCGGCCATCGGTGACTGGACTCAGCCGAGGCGTCAGTTGCTCGGGTTTCGTGGAGCACCAGGTAACACCATCAATCACACCACCAGCTATTGGGTGCCAAATCACTCGCCACGAGTTTTTGTTCCCGCAGTAGATGTGGTCTGTGGAATTGGGTATGACCGAGCCGATGCGCTTGGACCGGTTGCCTCTCGGTTCCATGAAGTGCGTCGTGTGGTTTCAAACTTGGCCGTATTCGACTTTGAAGCCGTTGATGCTGAGGGCATCCCCACCATGCGCCTTCGCTCGCTGCACCCTGGGGTCACCCTAGAAGAGGTACTCGAGGCCACTGGCTGTGATGTGGTGATTCCAGAGGAACTTGGTGAGTCCCGAGCGCCGACGGTTGAAGAACTCGCGCAGATCAATCGCCTCGACCCGCGTGGGCTTCGTCTGGGTGAAGTTCCCGAGCCATGACTGATCTTGAACCGGGCCCAGCGTCCACCGAACACAAGAGTCAAGCTGCTGTCTTGCGCCCTGCTGCCTTGAGGACGCCTGCGTGTGAGCTGTTTGGTGTGGAGTACCCGATCGTGCAAACGGGGATGGGCTGGGTCTCGGGTGCTCAACTCACTGCGGCAACTTCTGCTGCTGGCGGGCTTGGGATTTTGGCTTCTGCCACCATGACTCTTGAGGAGTTGCGGCAGGCAATCGCCAAAGTAAAGGCCCGTACCGATAAGCCATTCGGGGTGAACCTATTGCCAAATCAGCCCGATGCTGCGCAGCGACTCGACCTGATCATCTCTGAGCGTGTGCCAGTTGCCAGCTTTGCGGCGGCGCCGAAAGCCGATCAGGTTTCCAAACTGAATGATGCTGGGGTAGTCACGATTGTCACCGTGGGTGCCAAGCGCCACGCCGAAAAAGTAGCGGCGATGGGAGTGAAGGCCGTAATTGCTCAGGGGGGCGAGGGCGGAGGCCATACAGGCACCATCCCAACTTCGCTACTACTACCCCAAGTGGTGGATGGCGTTGGCGACTCTGGGGTAGTTGTGCTTGGCGCTGGCGGTTTCTTTGACGGCCGTGGCCTAGTTGCAGCTCTGGCCTACGGGGCGCATGGGGTTGCCATGGGTACTCGCTTCTTATTGACTGCAGAGAGCCAAGTTCCTGATTCGATTACGCAGATCTATATGCAAACTCCGCTCACGGGAACGGTCGTGACCACCTCGATTGATGGCGCGCCTCAACGTGTGATTCGCACTGCGATGATTGATGCTCTCGAGAAGTCGCCCGGCCTACTGCGCTTTCCGCGAGCTGCTGGCAACGCCTTGCAGTTTGCCCGACAAGCAGGAGTGTCTTTGCCTGCGTTGTTGAAGACGGGCCTTGCAATGAAGAAAGATCAAGAACTCACTTGGGCGCAAGTTGCCTTAGCGGCAAACGCCCCGATGATGACCAAAGCAACCATGGTTGACGGCGACGCTCGAGCGGGAATCTTGCCCACCGGCCAAGTCGTTGGCGCTATAGAGGACCTACCGAAGGTGGCCGATCTGCTTGAACGCATCATGGCCGAGGCCGAAGAGAGTCTGAGCCGGCTCGCTGCTACCGAGTGATTGCCCAGCACTGACGTGTGAGAACAAGATTTTTGGTTCAAACTGCTTAACAGAAGCCAATAGAGACAACGAAGGAGTGTGTCAGTGGATCTGACATGGAGTGAATCTGAAGATGCGTTTCGAGTTGAGGCCCGCACTTGGCTTGAGTCAAACGTGCCAACTCCTAGTTTGCCTTCTGGCGATACCAAAGATGGTTTTGCGCTGCATCTTGAGTGGGAACATCGGCTAGCGGCAGACAAATGGGCAGTGGTTTCTTGGCCAAAAGCCTTTGGCGGCAGGGATGCCAGCCTGTGGGAATGGCTGATCTTCGAAGAAGAGTATTACCGGGTTGGTGGCCCACAGCGGGTGACGCAGAACGGCATTTTCTTGTTGGCGCCCACCATCTTTGAGTTTGGTAGCCCCGCTCAACAGGAGTACTACTTGCCACGCATGTCTGCAGCAGTGGACTTGTGGTGTCAGGGTTGGTCAGAGCCAAACGCCGGATCCGACCTAGCCGCAGTTCGCTCGAAAGCAACCCGAGATGAGGCTGCTGGTGGGTGGAGGCTTTCGGGTCAGAAGACTTGGACCACTCGCGGAGCGTTTTGTAATTACTTGTTTGGCCTGTTTCGCACTGACCCTGAGTCTGAGCGTCATAAAGGTATGACGTACTTCATGGTTCCCCTCGAGGGCGATGGAGTTACTGTTCGCGGGTTTGGTCGCCTTGACGGAGACGAGGGCTTTGCCGAGGTGTTCTTTGACGATCTGTTCATCCCAGACGATGACGGCACCGCTGAGACAATGGTGCGTGGCGGAATCCTTGGCGAGGTGAATCAGGGTTGGGGTGTTGCGATGGCGACTACGTCATCCGAGCGTGGGCT
>JBIKPA010000234.1:0-4254 GCA_044357715.1 Microthrixaceae bacterium | reverse complement strand
GATCACCTGGGCGCTTTCAGGCAACTGCAACTCGACTTGTTGACCTTGCCCGCGAGCGTGTGGGCAATGGTCTGAGTGAGCAGATGGCTGATGCTGTTGCTGATGCATGGATTGACGCAGAGGCGTATTCGCTCTTTACCCTGTCGGATGTAACTGGGGTGGTTGAAGGCGTTTCGATGGGGGCGCGTTCTTCGTATAACAAGATTTTTTGGTCCGAGCTTGATGTTCGCTTGCATGAGGTTGCCCTTGATCTGCTGGGCCCTGAAGCAGAGCTTGATGGCCCTTGGATGAAGGGGTATCAGTTTGCTCTTTCGGGGCCGATCTATGCCGGGACCAATGAGATCCAAAGAAACATCGTGGCGGAGCGAGTCCTCGGCCTGCCCCGCAAGTAATGAGCACAGCAGTCATGAGCACAGCAAGAGCAACGAGAGAGAAGTCGGTAGCTAGATGAGATTCGCATTGACAGAAGATCAAGTTGAGTTTCGAGCCGTGGTTCGGGGCCTGCTCGCCGATACCTGCGGCCCGGATGAGTTGCGCGCTGCTTGGCCTGACGCAGAAACTGCCGGTGGAGGCCCCGGTGGTGGTCATGGCCGGGTCCCAGCGGCCTGGTCGGCGCTTGCAGAGATGGGAGTGCTCGGCATCATGGTTCCCGAGGCCCAAGGTGGCTTAGCCATGACCGAGGAGGATCTCATCCCCTTGCTCCTCGAGGCTGGCTGGGCTGGGCTACCGGACCCTCTAGCTGCAACCGCAGGTGTTGCGGTCACCTTGTTGCGGAATGCGTCCGCTACTACGCCTAGGGCGAATGAGCTGCTGTCGCAGATCGCTGCGGGTGAGCTCAGCTTGGGGTGTGTGTTCGCAAACTCCACTCAGCCAAACTCCACTCAGCCCGCCACGGGGTCCGAGTCCACGGTGGCTGTTTCGAACTTTGTTCCTGCCGCAACTTCGCTGGATCAGATTCTGTTGTGCGTAAACGGTGCGGTGCACGTGGTTGATCCGGCTTCGCTGCAGCTTGAGCGAGTGCAGTCAGTTGATGGTGCACGGGACTTGTTTAGCGTTGGTGTGCCATCCGAGTTTGATGAGTCCACGGTATTACTCACCGGTGACGCAGCGCAGGCTGCAACTCTGGCTGCTTTTGATTTTGCAGCACTTGGTGCTGCGGCAGAGCTGATTGGCTTATCTCGACGCATGCTCGAGATGACGATTTTGTATGCAACTGAGCGTAAGCAGTTTGGCGTGCAGATCGGCAGCTTTCAGGCAGTGAAACACCACCTGACAAATGCCAGTTTGGCCGTTGAGTTTGCAGAGCCGCTTGTGCTTCGAGCAGCGAACTCGTTGGCATTGGGTAACCCTCAGGCATCGCTGCATGTGTCTATGGCTAAGGCAAAGGCCTCGGCTGCGGCCAAGGGTGCAGCTGCAGCCTCATTGCAGGTGCACGGAGCCATTGGCTACACCGTTGAATACGACCTTCACCTGTACATGAAGCGCTCATGGGTGTTAGCTGGCGAGTTTGGCGATGCAGAGTTCCATCGTCGCCGTGTGAGCGCCGAACTGCTGGCCGTCTAGAGTCGGGCAGCAGTTCCGGGGGAAAGTCACATAGCCGAGGAGGCACCTAGTGAAGACTTCAAGGTTTCGGCCGCTCATGATCCTTGCTTGCGTAGCAGCAGTTTCTGTTCTGGCTGCAGGTTGTTCCAGTAGCGAAGGTGATGCGGCGAGTTCTACAACCGCGACCACCGAGAAGCCGGTCGCACCGCTCGCTGGCCCCCCCGAACCCAGCAAGGTCGTTACGCCAGCGGTAGAGGGTCCAATCACCACCGGGGCTGGAAAGGCCGTGCTCGGCCCACCAAAGTTTGATCTGTCTACGGTTGGGTACACCGAGGAAGAGTTCTTTATCTCGGGCAATGCAACCTCATACACCTCGGCAAAGCCGTTGAGCGAAGATGGCAAGTGGTCGGCCACCACGGATTCTTCGGCCCCCTATACCAGCCGAATTGTGGTTCGTCGTCCGGTTGACCAGGCAGACTTTGATGGCACAGTCGTGGTTGAGTGGCTGAACGTGTCTGGTGGTCTTGATGCCGACCCCGATTGGACCTACACCCATACCGAGCTGATTCGCTCGGGCTCAGCTTGGGTTGGTGTGTCGGCGCAGCGGGTTGGGATCTTTGGCGGGGGCAGCGCGCTTGGGTCTGCGTTGGCGCTCAAGAACGCCGACTCGGTGCGATATGAACCACTCGTTCACCCCGGCGATGATTACAGCTACGACATCTTTAGCCAGGCCGGTGCAGCAGTTTGGTTTGATGCCCAGAAAGTGCTTGGCGGGTTTGATCCCACCACGGTGCTTGCAGCTGGAGAGTCACAGTCGGCGTTCCGACTCACGACCTATATCAATGCTGTTGCCCCGCTGGTGGATGTCTTTGATGGCTACTTGGTGCATAGCCGCGCAGCCAAGGGCGCGCCGCTTGCCACAGAGCCAGCGATTCCGGTTGAAGCCCCCGACCCAACACTGTCTCGAACCGATTTGAAGGTACCTGTTTTGGTGTTTTCTTCAGAGACTGACCTTGTGGGGGATCGGCTCGGATATGTGCGGGCCCGTCAGCCCGATACGGAGTTCTTTGCTGGCTGGGAGGTTCCAGGAACTGCTCATGCCGATGCTTATAGCCTCGGGATCGGAGACAGCGATGACGGCTCAGGCGTAGCTGATGCCGAGTTGTTTGCTGCTATGAGCGAACCGCCCTCTTCGGTGTACTTCGGCATTATTAGTTGCACGAGCCCGATTAATGCTGGACCGCATACCTATGTGGTGCGGTCGGCGCTGTCTGCACTTCGTACTTGGGCGATTACGGGTGAGGCTCCTGCAGCGATGCCACAGCTAGATCTAGATTCTGCCCAGACTAACTATGTGCGCAATGCGTTTGGCATTGCCGAGGGTGGAATTCGCACTCCGCAAGTTGATGCGCCGATTGCTACGTTGTCTGGTTTGGGCCAAGAGGGGCAGAGTTTTTGTGGTCTCTTTGGAACTACCGTTCCCTTTACTGCTGAGCAGTTATCTGCTCAATACCCAGATCATCAGAGCTTTGTAGCGGCGTGGAACTCTTCGCTTGATGCATCGGTAAAGGCCGGAGCCATCCTGCAGGCCGATGCAGATCAGTTGCGGACCGTTGCTGCCGACTCGGCCATTGGTAGCTAGGCAACTGTTGCGCTGTGGCTAGCCGCTAGCTAGAGCTGATCAAGCCCGTGCTATTCAAGCCCGTGCTATTCAAGCATGGCCGACTTGTAGAGCTGAAACGCCAGAGTTGCACGCCGAGAGTCGCCGGCTTGTTTCCAGAGGTCACCGCATTCTTTCCAGTGTTCAGCCGCCGCGTCTGCATTGCCGAGACGTGCAGAGCTCGTTGCATTGCGACCCGCTGTAATGGCTTCTCGGATCAGGTCAAGCTTTCTGGGCTCGCCAGTGAGTTCTGACTTCTCTACGACCTCAAACTCAATGCTTTCTTCCTCGAGGTCTGGAGGAATGAGCAGATCTGCGCTCAGTAGCAGCCCATTGCGAAGAAGCGGGGCCGAGGCCAGCAGCAGAAACCCTTCTTTACGCAGGGCGCGAACCCACTGACCAGAAAACGCGGAACTGACCGAAACCCGAAATAGGCCCGAGGGTAGTTGTTCAACCTTGCGATAATCCTCTGGTACTTCAGGCGGAATCTTGACGATCGGCGCGTGCCGCATGAGCGCAGGTGTAGGCATGGCTGACCTCAACCGTGGAGGAGCTAGCAAATATTGCTCGCCATCATCCTCGGAAGCATCGATGAAGGAATATGCAACCGACATGTCCGCTACTGCGGCGGTGCGCTGAGGATGCTGCAGGTCCTCTAGTTTACGGATGAGGGGATCAAGGGTGAACCTCAACTCGGGGTAGTGGTTTGAAACATTTAGCAGGTTGCCGATTGCAGACTGCAGTACCTGATCCTCACCTTCGCTCAGTTCAGACAACTCCTCTTTGGTGACCTGAGGGCCAAGGTCTGCAATTGCCGAAACTACTTGTGCCTGGAAAGGTCGAAATATCTGCACGGGACTCTTGGTGTCTAGCTGCACTAGAAACTCGGCACCCGCTAACAGCCGTTCGAGTGGTTCGAGCCGCGTGTCGCCGATCAAATCTGCTGTGCGAACGAGATTGCCGATTTCAACCGCTGCTTCTGTGATGAAGTCGTTGCGGGCTCCACTGCCACGCTGCAGGCTTCCCTCAGATCCGAAGGCAGCTACATACGG
>JBIKPA010000005.1:0-41647 GCA_044357715.1 Microthrixaceae bacterium | reverse complement strand
ATCCCTGAGATGACGCCGCGCATCTTCAGAGACATCATCGAGTGCGTCGATAATCACAAAGCGTCCGGCGCCCACCAGATCGCGAGCAGGATCAACCGCTCTACGAAACGTGTTTACCCGCTTGCGTAGATCGAGCAGTCTCTCTAACTGACCCCTACTTGGGTCCTCATGAAGGATGCTTGTTTCTAGATCTGTGAGTTCTTCGTCGACTACGTCAAGGGCATCTGCAAAAGTGCCTACTAGAACTGACAAGATGCGCGAGAGCACCGCTGGCACGGTAGTGGTGGCAGTCATCATTTTGTTTGCCCGGCCGTGAAGCTCTTCAACTGGCGGGCAGGGCCCGTTGCGCACGGTCACTACCTGATGCTGCATGACATACACATGCACTTCCATCATGGTGCGAGCATCATCTGCCACCCCATAGGCCACCAGTAACACGTACCTGTCGTACTCGGCTAGGCGGGTTCGCTGGTTGAAATCTCCAGAGTCAGAGACCATTTCTTCATCAATCCCAAACATACGCACCATCCGGTGCAAGTCCTCTGGGCTTGGGGTCATACAGTCCAGCCACATCAACTCGTTGGAATCCCTAGCAGCAGAGATCTGCAGCCAAGTGGGATGTTCGATGTGGGTGCCGTCGACCAGCAGGGAAGCACCCTCGAGTACGAGGTCTTCAATAATCTCGGGCGCCGCATGATCCGTCACAGAACCACACCCTAGGTTCTTCCCTCGGCCTGAGCCGCCATAAAGGGGCAGTGACTTACTAGCTATTCAAAGCCTGTACTGCCTCATCTATAGCAACCGAGCGACGGGCATTATCCACGTGCAGGTTCTCGATCATCTTGCCGTCAACGGTAACGACTCCAAGGCCAGCAGCAATTCCTGCTTCAAAGGCCTCAATGACCCGGCGTGAGTACTCGACTTCTTCTTGGCTCGGAGCAAACGCCGCGTTTGCTGGTTCAACCTGCGTCGGATGCACCAGGGTCTTTCCGTCAAAACCCATCTGCGCTCCCTGCATGGCTTCAAGAGCAAACCCCTCGGGGTTACGCACCTCGTTGTACACCCCATCAAGAATCATCTTGTCTGCATAGCGAGCAGCATTAACGGCACGAGCTAGGCCCCAAAGCAACGGCTGGCGACCGGGTACCAAGGCGGCTCGTAGTTCTTTCGCAAGATCGTTCGTACCCATAATCAGCACCGTCAGGCGGTCCGAACACGTAGCGATCTCTAGTGCGTTCTCAATTGCTGCCGGAGTTTCAAGCATGGCCCAAATGGTGGTGTGGCTGGGCGCACCAGCTGCTTCCATCAAGGCTTCGACGGCAGCAACATCTGCTGCGCAGTTGATCTTTGGAACCACAATCCCTGACGGCCCCGCTGCTGCTGCAGATCGAACATCTGCCTCATGCCATTCGGTGTCAATGGAGTTCACCCGGATCGTCAACTCGCGCTCGCCATATTCACCGCTGACAACTGCAGCAGCCACCTTTTCTCTGGCGACAGCCTTCATGTCTGGTGCAACAGAGTCTTCAGTGTCAAAAATGATTGCGTCAGTCGGAAGGCTCTTGGCCTTCTCTAGAGCTTTGTCATTCGCACCTGGCATATACAAGGCGCTTCGGCGTGGGCGGTACTCACTCATTGCATTTCTCTTTTCTTCAGACGGGTCAGGACAGAACTAGAAGCCGTAGCTTGCGGCAAGTTCGGGGTCACGTTCAGAAAGCTGACGAGCTAGCTCGACCACAACATGGCACTGCTTTACCGAGGCATCGTCTTCCATCTTTCCATCCAACATGATGGCGCCAGTGCCGTCACCCATCGCCTCAATTACAGCGCGTGCATGATCCACCTCAGATGGCTCCGGTGAGAACACCTTTTTGGCAATCGCAATCTGCACTGGGTGCAGCGACCAAGCGCCAACGCAGCCGAGTAGGTATGCATTGCGGAATTGGTCCTCGCATGCGAGCACATCTTTGATGTCGCCAAAGGGGCCGTAGTACGGCAGGATTCCATTCGCTGCGCAGGCATCCACCATGCGCGCAATTGTGTAATGCCAGAGGTCCTGCTGATAGGTCGTACGGGGACCTTCGTCTGCGTGTGGATCTTCACGCACTAGGTAACCCGGGTGACCACCGCCCACTCTGGTGGTTTTCATGCGACGATTCGCAGCCAGATCAGCCGGGCCGAGCGACAGCCCCTGCATGCGCGGAGATGCTGCGCAGATCTCCTCTACGTTGGCCACTCCACGCGCGGTTTCTAAGATCGCATGGACCATCAGCGGCTGCTTGAGGCCTGCTTTCGCCTCGAGTTGAGCAAGAAGGCGGTCAACATAATGAATGTCTTCTGGGCCTTCCACTTTGGGAATCATGATGACATCGAGCTTGTCGCCCACTTCGCCGACTAGCACCTCAAGATCATCAAGAACCCATGGAGAGTCCAAGCTGTTTACACGGGTCCACAGCTGCGTGTCTCCCATAGGCACTGTCTTTGCCACATGCACGAGCCCCGCTCGGGCGGCTTCTTTTGAATCCATTGGAATGGCATCTTCTAAATTTCCCAGCAGGACATCTACTGTCGGCGCAATCTCGGGGAGCTTGGCCGTGACCTTCTCTAGGTGCGGCGGGAAGAAGTGAATCATTCGCGATGGACGAAACGGGATCTCCCTGAGCGGCTCGGGAGCACCAGCAGCGAGCGGCTTAAAGAAGTCTTTGGGGTTACGCATGATCATCTCCTAAGAAGCGAATGGCCGAACTGACAAAGCAGAACACACTGACGTTACGGAGCAAGAGCAATGGTGAGCAATTCGCTGAGCCGATGCAGTTTGCTGGGCCCTAGCTATCAAATCCAAGACCTAGGGCATCAAGGGTTCGCAACCAACCGCCCCGACGGCCTTCTTGGGCATCAGCTTTGGCGATTGCTCGCCGCGTGTACTGGATTCCGGCCGTGCGGAGTGGCTCGGGAGGGAAGGACAGCATTTTCTTTCTGACTAGATCCAGCTTGAGCAGTTCGGAATCGGGTCGATACAACAAGTCCAAGCAGACCCGAGCCCCAAATCGAGTAGCACCAACCCCAAGGCCTGTGTAACCAACCGCATATGCCACCCGACCATCAAGGGCTGTTCCAAAGCCCACAGAGAAACGCGTTGAGGTATCGATAACTCCACCCCAACGATGAGTGAAATGCAGTCCTTCAAGCTGGGGAAAGGTTGTGAAGAAATGCTCGGCCAAGGTCTGGTGTGACTCCGGGCATTGATCAAGTTTCGGGTCTATTTTGCCCCAGTTGTAAAACACGGCGTCATATCCGCCCCACAGAATTCGGTTGTCTTGAGTGAGGCGGTAGTAATGGAATTGATTTGCACTGTCAGCAACGCCTTGGCGGCCCCGCCACCCAATGGAGTCCATCTGATCCTCACTCAGCGGCTCGGTAGCAAGCACATAGTCATACACGGGTACCACCCGACGGTTAACAGCCTTGAGGGGGCTTGAGAACGCTCCAGTGCCAAGAAGTACTGCCCCCGCTCGGATCTCTACGCTAGGCGCATCAGCAGTCTGAATGGTGAGCGAAACACCTGCGCCGCTGCGTTTCAGACTCAACATTTTGGTGTCCTCGTAGATTTCGACTCCCAAGCGGCGACAGGCATCGGCAAGACCCCAGGTCAGGCGAGCCGGATCGATCAGCCCCTCCCCTGAGCTGACTTGGGCCGCCGCTACATAAGTTGGCGAGTGCAGCGCCGCTTGGGTTTGTTCAGCGCCAAGCAGTTCAGCCTGCTCACCGTGCTCGTTGAGCAGGCGCACAAACTCTGCGATGCCCGCAACTTGCCAATCAGCATTCGCCACAATGAGGTTGCCCGTCATCTCTAAACCGGCATCGATGCCGTGCTTATCGAGGCTTGCAACGAGACCATCTAGGTTCTCTTGCCCAAGCCGAACGAGCTCATTGATTTGCTTCGGGAACCTTGCCACCCCGTTGACTAGGCCATGGGTCAGCGTGGCCGACAAAAACCCGCCGTTTCGGCCCGAGGCCTGCTCGCCGATTCGGCCGGAGTCGATCAGGACGACATCAAGAAGAGGGTCATCCTCTTTAGCCTGCAACGCCGCCCAAAGCCCGGTAAACCCAGCCCCAACGACAACAAGATCGGCTTGAGTTTGCTCGCAACGGGTCTGGGTTTGTTGGGGCCGGTCTGCGCTATCTAGCCACAGCACCGAGCCCTGCGAGGGTTGCAATGCGTTTCGAGCGAGTTCCGTCACATTGTTCATGAGTACTACCAGCCTAAGCTCATGTGATGCGTGCTGTGATGTGTCGAGAACTAGGCGAGCCCGAATCCCTTGTTCTTGAACAAGTTGACACCCCTTTTTGTTCCCCTGAACAGGTCAGGGTGCACATTTGGGCAAGTGGGCTCAACTATGTGGATGCACTGTTTGTGCAGGGCAAGTACCAGATTCGCCCACAGTTGCCTTTTGTTCCCGGGTCCGAGGTCGCCGGTGAAATTACTGAAGTTGGCGAGCATGTGCATGGGTTCAGCATTGGAGATCGGGTGTTTGCCTCGATTGGGCTCGGCGGATTTGCCGACGAGGTGGTACTCAGCCCATCACAGCTCATTCCCATCCCTGACCGGCTGAGCTTCGCTCAGGCCGCCACGATGACTCAGAGCTACGCAACAGCTTGGTACTCGCTGACTCAACGCACCACGGTGCATCCCGAGGAATGGGTCGTGGTGCTTGGAGCAGCAGGCGGTGTGGGGCTAGCAATGATTGACGTGGCCCGGGCTCATGGAGCCAAAGTGATAGCCGTGGCATCTACTAGCGAGAAGCTTCGCCTGTGTATTGAGCGAGGCGCTCATGGGGTCATCGACTCTTCAACCGAAGACATCAAATCCCGAATTCGAGAGCTAACTGAGGGCGGTGCAGACGTTGTGATTGACCCCGTAGGTGGGCCGATTGCAGAGCATGCCTTGCGGTCGCTCGGCAATAACGGCCGCTACCTTGTCATCGGCTTTGCTTCTGGCGTCATTCCCTCTTTACCAGCAAATCAAATTCTGCTTCGCAACCGGCAGGTCATCGGGGTTGACTGGGGTGCTTGGGCGATGGCGAATCCGGCTGAGAACGCTGCACTACTTGGCGAGGTGATTGCAGCAGTAGAGGATGGCTCAATCACCCCCGTTGAGCCTCAGTCCTACCCCTTATCAGAGGTAGGCACAGCGCTACGAGACCTTCTTGAACGTCGGCTCATCGGGAAAGCTTGTCTGAGTTCGTAGTCACAAGCCCCTGACCCGGCCAACGTAACAACGGACTTCATGATGGGGCCGAATCAGGGATTCGGTTACGAGGTTGGAGTCTGAGAACCGAGCGCTGTAACGAGTGTGCCGAACTGATCAATCGGAACCTCGCCCGAGGCACGCTGAGTGACTTTGCCAGAAGAATCCATCATTACAAAGTAAGGAAAACCAGGTAGTGCATACGCCTGGGCTGCAGTACCAGAAGGGTTATCAAGCATCACCTGTGGAGTGAAACCCTCTTTGATAATCCATTTTGAGGGCGGGTAGTTCGGCTGATCTCTTTTCACTGACGTACTCACGCCATAAAAATCGACGTTTTCTGGCTGGTTGCCCTCGTCGATCCATTTCTGGATCAACGGAACCTCTGCTTGGCAATGTGGGCACCAGTGCGCCACGAAGATCACAACCTTGGCCCGGCCATCGGCGGGATCGATCTTGACCGGCTTGCCATCAAAACTGAACCCTTCAAGAACTGGTGGGGTTTGTCCCACTGCTGGGTCCTCTGCAGGAGGAGCAACCATGGAACTTGTTTGCGGGTAAGCGGCTAACGGCTCGCCGATAACTGTGACCGAGGCTTGTTCCTGCTTTGCATTCTGTGCAGCTTGCGCTCCGGTATCTGCCGAGATTGCTGCTTTATCTGAGTTGTTCTCGCTGCGAGTAACGAAGAACGCTACGGCTCCGAGCACAATCACCACGGCAAGAGTTGCCCCCACAATCATCAGGCCAGTTTTGGGTCGGTTGCCCGTGGTTCGATTCGAGAGGTTTGCGTAGGGGTCTGCGCCCTCATGCTTCTGATCGTTCATAGTTCCTCAGTTTCGCTGTTTGGAGTCCTGCTAGCAAGCAGAGTGAGCACCACGATCAGTGCAAATCCGATGCCGGCCATTGCGGGAATTGATAAGAAGTGAAATTTCCAAACCCACACTGTTGAGCAAGGAACGTCGTCGGTACAAGAAAAGGTAACAGTGGATGGGAATCGTTCGACTAAGTAATGGTAAATCGAGATGCCCAATCCAATCAGCGCCAGCGGCACCGAATACCACTTAATCAACACGTCTTTGCGTAAGGCTGCGATGCCAAGAATCAGTACCTGCGGGTACATCGCGATGCGCTGATACCAACACAGCTTGCACGGAGGGAACTTTGCAATATCGGAAAGGTAGAGACTGCCCACCATGCAAGTGAGCGCCACAGCAAAAGCTAGGGGAAGCGCAACTTGGCCTAAACCATTTCGAAGCGAAACCATCGAGGCTGGCAGAGTAGGGCGCTTGGATTCTGTGCGGGACCCATGAATGACAGCGACGACAAAGAAGGCCAAACAGAGCAAAAGAAACGCAATTCCAAGCACCGCCATAAGTGCAAGAAAAAGAGTGACCGTATCTACGTCCATAGCCTGACTGACTGTACCTGCGACTGCGCTTCAGTGGGCAACTTCCAATGAACTAGCTGAGCGGTTTCTTTGCGACCTCATGATCTAGTAGAAACTCAATATGTCTCTGAACCAAAATGACTCTCTTTACCAAAACGACCTTGCCGCCCTTGACGGAACTCCGGGAGTGCTTGCTGGCTTAGACGGCAAAGTAACCCTTGTCGTCAACGTTGCCTCGAAATGCGGCCTTACTCCGCAGTACACACAACTTGAAGAACTACAGGTGGCCTATGGGGGCCAAGGCTTTACCGTGTTGGGAGTGCCCTGCAATCAGTTCATGGAACAAGAACCAGGTTCGGCAGAAGAGATCCAGACCTTCTGCTCAACCGAGTACGGAGTGAGCTTTCCGCTTACTGAAAAGATTGAGGTAAACGGCGATGCTCGGCACCCCCTCTATGCAGAACTCACCCAAGTAGCCGATGCCGAGGGCCGCGACGGAGACATCCAGTGGAACTTCGAGAAGTTCCTCATCTCCGCTGACGGCGAAGTAATCGCAAGATTTGCGCCAACAGTGGCGCCTGATGATCCAACGATTGTTGCAGCAATCGAGTCAGCCCTCGCCTAAGTTCAGGCTCTTCTCAACCCGAGACCTGCTCAACCCGAGACCTGCTCAACCCGAGACCTGCTCAACTGATCATGAGCACGGTGCGCAAGCCGTTGCCGGCCTCAAGGTCGGCTAAGGCCTCGTTCACCTCTTCGAGCGGGCGGCGAGAAGTCACCATCGATTCCAGATCAAGCTTTCCGGCCCGCCAAAGTGCAACAAGCCGTGGAATATCTCGCGGGCCCCAGCAGGACCCAAGCAGCGATCCCACCAGTTTTTTCTCAGAGAACATAGCCATGACCGGGCTCAACGCCACTGTCTGATCAACTGGGGCTGCGCCCACCATCACTGTGGTGCCGCCGCTGCGGACTGCGGCAATGCCCACCTCGACGAGTGCCGCCGAGCCGACGGCCTCAAAGGAAACATCGGCACCAACCCCGGTCAGACTCATGGTTACGGCAACAACATCTTGCTGAGTGGGGTCAATAACGTGTGTGGCGCCAAATTTCATGGCTTGTTCCCTCCGAGACTCAGAGGGATCAGAAACAATGATCTGTGCAGCACCAGCAATTGCTGCGCCCTGCACGATGCAGATGCCTACTCCCCCTGCACCAAGAACGAGTACTGAATCTCCCGGCTCAATATCGGCAGTGTTCACGGCCGCGCCCACACCGGTTTGCACAGCGCAGCCAATCACGCAGGCAACGTCGAGGGGAAGGTCATCATCAATGCGGATTGCCCCATTGGCATCGACCACAATCTCATCTGCCCAAGCGGCTACGCCAAGTCCGTGAAACACAGTCTCTCCGTTTCGAGACAATCTTGATGTTCCGTCGGGCAGCATTGAAGTGGCGATAACCATGGAACTTGCGCACACACTCTGCAGGCCCTTGATGCAGTAGGCACATGTGCCGCAGGCCGCGTTCGGGGTCAGGATCACATGATCCCCAACCTGCAGCGAGGTCACCCCTTCACCGAGCTCTAGAACAACTCCGGCAGCCTCATGGCCGAGCACCGTCGGCCCCATAGCTGGGAACGTGCCCGAGACCACACTCAAGTCCGAATGACAGACCCCGCAAGCCACGACCCGAACCCGCACTTCACCAGCACGCGGAGGATCAAGTTGCACATCGTGAACAACCGTTAGTGGAACACCCACTTGGGTAAATAAAGCTGCACGCATCTGACTGCTCCTCGGCTCACAGGAAAGGTGACCGGGACCCTACAGGCTAGCTCTCGTTGCTGTTTCTACAGGCTGTTGAGCCAGCTAGACCTGCCGGGACTGCTTGGCTCGCCAGATCGCTTTGCGAGCCTCTTCCACAATCAGAAGTAGCAGCGGAGTAACGAGCACCCAGCCCCACTCCTGAAGACTCAGCGGCACCGTCTCGAAGACTCCCTGCAGGAAGGGCAGTTGCACCACCATGATCTGCATCACGAGTACCCCGCCGAGCGCATAGAGCAAGGGGCGGTTCGTCAGGCTGTAACGAGAAAACACCGTGTCGTGGCCGCTGCGCACGCAGAACGAATTTACAAGTTGAAAGAAGACAAAGGCAGTAAAAGCCATCGTCACAGCTTGCTCAGGGCTCTTGCTTTCAAAACGCAGGTACAGGCCAAGCGTCCCAGCGGTAATCACCGCTGCCGAAAAAACAATCCGACCCAACCTCGCCCGGTTAAGAATGACCTCGTCTCGGGCACGAGGGTTGCGCTTCATGATGTCTGGCTTGGGAGGGTCTACGCCCAGAGCGATTGCCGGTGGACCATCGGCGATGATGTTGACAAAGAGAATCTGAATAGCGTTGAACAAGGCACCGATACCTGATACCTGCGCAAGCAAAATAACAAAAATGGCCGAGATATTGGTGGTGAGCTGAAAGCGCACAAAGGTCAAGATGTTCTCATAGATTGCGCGGCCGCCTTCGACTGCATGAACAATGGTTGCAAAGTTGTCATCAGTGAGCACCATGTCGCCAGCTTCTTTGGTGACTTCGGTACCGGTAATTCCCATGGCCACACCGATCTCGGCCTCTTTGAGTGATGCGGCATCATTCACCCCATCACCAGTCATGGCAACGATGTTGCCGGTTGCCTGCAGTGCTTTAACCACTCGAACTTTGTGTTCGGGCGACACCCGAGCACAAACACCTATCTCTGAAATCTGTACGGGCAGATCTTCGTCAGAGATTCGATCAAGCTCAGCCCCGGTGACCACCCGACCTTTAATTCCGAGTACGTCTGCAATGGCACCTGCAGTTGAAGCATGATCACCAGTAATCATCTTCACCTGGATGCCAGCAGTTGCACATTCGGAAACTGCTGCAATTGCCTCGGGCCGAGGCGGGTCAAGAATTCCCACTAGGCCAACTAGGTGCAACTCAGAAACCTCGGCGGCAAGGTCGCCTTCATAGTCTCCTGGAGCAACCGGCAATTCAAGCGTTGCAAGGGCAAGCACCCGCAAGCCTTCGGAACCGAGGGAGTTATTGAGTTCCAAAAGCTCTGCTCGAGCCTGATCAGTGATTGTCGTTTCGCTGTCAAGAACCGAAGAAGTAGCGCAGCGAGCAATCACCACATCGGGTGCGCCTTTGACTACTAGTAGAGACTTGTTTCGATCCTCTCCATGCGGATGCAGGGTGGCCATAAACTTGGTACTTGAGTCAAAAGGCACCTCCTCAACTCGTGCAAACTCCTCCCGCAGGCCTTCAGGATCAAGCCCGCCTTTGGCAGCCAAAACCAGTAGTGCGCCCTCGGTTGGGTCTCCAACGAGTTGGGTGCGCCCATCTTCGGGCCGAAGATGAGCATCATTGCAGAGGATGCCCGCAAGAAGCGCAGGTTGAATATCGGCTGGAACGCTCTGAACTGAGCCTGCAGAAATCTCACCCACGGGCTCATAGCCCACACCAGTTATCTCGTAGCGCTGTCCCGCTGCGAGCAGCCGCGTTGCAGTCATTTGATTGAGCGTCAGAGTGCCGGTCTTATCTGAACAGATGACGTTGGTAGACCCCAGCGTCTCGACTGAGGCAAGGCGCTTTACGATTGCGTTGCGCTTGGCCATACGGCTCACACCAATGGCAAGGGTGACGGTCACAACAGCGGGCAAGCCCTCGGGGATTGCCGCCACGGCAAGAGCAACAGAGTTGATGAGCGCCTCGCTCACATCATCAGAACTAATGGGTCGGCTCTGCCACAGAGCGATCGCAAAAAGTAAAACCACAGCAAAAATGGCAATTCCGGCAAGGCGTTTACCAAGCTGATCGATCTGCACTTGCAGCGGAGTGGGCTTGTCTTCAGCAGCGCTCAGCAAGCCTGCTAGTCGGCCTACTTGGGTCTGCATGCCTATTTCTGTGACAACCATTTCGGCTCGACCGCGCACCAGCGTCGAGTTCATGTACCCCATACACAGACGATCAGCTACGGCCACTTCGACCGAGCCCTCGTGTCCAACCAGCACCTCAGTAGACTGCTTGTCTACAGCGAGAGACTCTCCAGTCAACATCGACTCATCAACAGCAGTGGCCGCCGTGATCAGGAACCTGCCATCAGCGGGAATTCTGTCGCCCGCCTCAAGTAGAACCATGTCTCCTGGGACTAACTCTGCGGCTGGAACCTCTTGAACTTCCCCATTGCGGCGGACTCGCACAATTGTCAGAAGCATTCCCTTGAGCGCTGCAAGAGCGTTGTCTGCCTTATTTTCTTGGATGAACCCCATTACTGCGTTGATGAGCAACACAATCCCGATCACAATTGGGTCTTTGTAATCACCAACTGCAGCCGAGACCACTGCAGCACCAATCAGGATGTACACCATGAGGTTGCGGAATTGCGCCAAGAAGCGCTTCCATGCAGGGGTTCTCGGTGGCTCGGTTAACTCGTTGGGACCGTGAATCGCCAACTGCTCTGCTACTTGTTGTGAACTCAGCCCAAAGAATGGGTCGACCTTGAGCAGGGTGGTGACCTCATTTGCAGGAAGTCGAAACCACTCCGTCTGCGGGTTGTTGTGTTGCTGAATCATTAAGACCTCTCCGTCGGTACGTTGGCGCGAAAAGACACCAACTGCGGCGGAGGTCTTCCTCGCCGGTCCAAGTTTGGACTGGCCATTGACACCGGGTCTTTATTCGTTCAACGAACGACTAACCGTGCTGACGATGCCAATACTGAGAGGTACTCCCCTCCAAAGGGCAAAAGCCCATTTGCAGCAGTCACCCTACCGGAAGTTTGGAAGAAAGCGTGAGCAGTAGCTCTTTTGCTTTAGCTCAACTTTCCTCGAACAACGGCAATCGTTGCACCGAGGTCTCGCCGAACTGCTGCTGAATCAACGAGGAGTTCCTCACTGAAATACGTGTGCAGATCCAAGAACAAAGAGGTCGTGCTTGCTGCCTGCCCTGTCCACTCATCAGCAGAAACAGTGACCGCTCCATGAGTTCCATCACCTAGGTCAGCTTCGCCTTGGTAGGACCCTGATCTATAAGAAACCATCAGTGGCACATGAGCGAATCGAACATCTTCTGGACTCTGCGCTGCAACCCGACCGAGTTCGATCTCGAGCAGATCTCCTCCGACCTCACCAAATCGCAATTCATGGCCTCGTTCTAGGTCAGTACGGTCATCAAGACCGAAACCCAAGTCGGTTGCAGCTTCGATCACTGCCAGAACAAGGCTCTCATCAGCTGAGTCGATTCGATCATGCAAACTTGCACGCTTTGAACTTCTAGCCACGAGCGCCTCATAATCAGCGCGAGTCTGCGGATCCACATCAATAATCTCAGTGACATCGACAATCTCTGCCACAACTGAACCATCCTCGGCAAGGAAGTCCGTGACATCCACAATCTCTGTCACCACAGTGCCGTCATCTGCCACAAGTTCAGCGATGGCAATAGTCTCAACAACCTCTACCACTACGGGGGTTGGCTCGGCTGGTTCTGGTGTCGGAGCCGGTGCGGGAGCCGGAGCCGGTGCAGGAGCAGCGAACGCGTTGGGCGCCGTAGGGGTAAACGCTGCAGGTGCAGGTGCAGGTGCAGGTGCCGGTGCCGGTGCCGGCTGCGCCCACTCTGGTGCAGAAGGTGCGGGTTGTCTCCGCGCAGCAATGATCACTGCCGTTTCAGCGTGAGAACCAAACGTGGTCCAGTCGGCAAGCCCAGGCCACCAAACGGGGGTTGAGTCAGGTAGCCGGCCGGCTGCAACTTCACCTATCAGAAGCTCCATGGTGTAGGGCCCGCGTTGGTCGTTAGGACCAACGACTACATAAACGACTGGATCTTCAAGTGGTGGCAAGCTGCTCATGTGCCGAGTTTCCCACAACGAAGCGCACTCATGCGAGAGATCGCCCGCAGATTTACTCAGAAATACCAACACGCCCGGCCAGAGCGCGAGCATCCGGTGGCTCTGAGCGGCAAAGATAGGGGTGCTTTGTAGCCAAGAGTGACTTCAACTTTGGGTGGACACTCATGGTTGCACCACCGAGAGGATTTCAATTCAGTGAGAGCTAAGCGAGCTGGGCAAACACCTGCCAGACCACAACTAGAGACATCACGGTCAAAGCAAGCACCGCTTCGACAAGCACAGGTCAGACAAGCACAGTCGGTGCTGCGCCTTGCCGCCGTTGTTCTCGCTGTGACGGCTCTACTCGGCCTGAGCGCTTGTTCGGTCAATACCGACGAACCCGCCACAGTGACACTGCCCGAGCACGGGACTACTACCTCCACTACCTCAACGAGCCTGCCATTCGACCAAGGTGCCGCCGCAGAGGCAGAACAAACACCGCCGGAACTCGCTTGGGCGCTTCAAACGGGTGGTGCAGGTGATGACGCTTTCAATGCGGTCGCCGGAGTTCAGACCTCGGTTGTCGCAGTTGGGTCTACTAGCCAAGGTATTGAACAACCTGTGGTGGGCGGTACCGATGTGCTGAGCGTCACCGTGGATTCCAAAGGCGCAATTGAGTCAACTGATCAGTTCGGAACTACTAGCGATGAGTCGGCCTCGGGGGTTGCGGCCGCAGGTGCGGGGTCACTGGCTTGCGGATCGACCACGGGGCTTTTGGGCTTCATTACGGGTGGAAGCGGCGGTGATGTGGGCGCGTCTAGCGATGCTTGGTGTGCCCCCTTGCCCGCAAGCAGTACCGAACAGATCACTCAGCTTGGCGGCAGCGACGAGGAACGAATTACTGGGGTAGCACTCCCCCAAGATCCTGCGCCTGAAGCGGCCGAGAATCTCATTGGCTTTGCTTCAGGCACGATCGACGGTTACTTCCCCGGCGCAGAAGACCCCGCCGGACGGGGACTCGGCTCGGGCGATGCCTTGGCCGTTCGAATTGGCGATGATGGAAGAGCTTTATGGGCTCGGCAGTTTGGCACTTCGGCAAACGATGCAGCCTTAGGGGTTTGCACAGTTGCAGAAGACGGAATCTTTGTGGGCTTCACTGACGGAGACCTTGAAGGCCGCTCCAAAGGACTTCGAGACGCATGGATTTCACGCGTTGACGCAAAAGGCGTGCAAAGGTGGATTACCCAATTCGGTGGTGCAGGCTCCGAAGAGTTTCGCGCTGTGGCTCGAGCGGGTGAAGCTCGTGAAGGAACAGAGCAGTTCGTAGCTGTTGGTTCAACCGATGGAGACATTGATCAGTCCGGTCCACTTGCAAACAGCGGAAGCACTGATGCAATCATTACCTCGTTCGCTAGCGACGGCACCATCCGCTGGGCAACACAATTGGGCTCCGAGTTCGAAGATGTTGCCACTGCAGTCACCTCAGACGGCACAAACATCTACGTTGCGGGCACCACACGAAACAGCACAACCCCGAACATCGGTGAGAGTGACGCACTGATCGGATTAGGTGACCTGAACAATGAGATCGGCCCCGGCGGCGGAACTGATTCGTTTCTAGCTTCGCTTGATGCAAAGACGGGTCAGGTTCGGTGGGTGATGCGTTTGGGGTCTGCTGCTGATGAGGCCACAACTGGGCTTACCACCACAGAAGGCGGGCTTCTTGTGCTATCTGGAACCACAACGGGTCAGGTTGCGGGCACTCCCTCAGCGGGCGGATCCGACGGGTTCTTGCTGGCCTTCCAACTTCCGTCAAGCGGCGGTGCAGCAGCAAGTTCGGTCTGATCTCAGGCTCGGCTCTTTGATGGCTAGCGCCCTTGTCTGATCAGTCGGGTGCCGAGCGGCTAGCGCTCAGTTGGTACTCTGCGGCTCATGGCTCATCCTCGTAGATTTCGTTTTGCTGCAGAACTTCATGGCCCCTTAGAGAACATGACGTGGGCAGATTCTGTTCGCTGGCTTGAAGACGCCGGTTATTGCACCTTGTTTGTGCCCGACCACTTCAACGAGGGCCTCGGCCCGATTGCAGCAATGGCAGCAGCAGCGGCAGTCTCTACCGAGTTACTTGTTGGCCCACTTGTGCTGGCAGCCGATTACCGGCACCCTGTGGTGTTAGCTCGGGAACTCGCCACCATCGATCAGATTTCAGAGGGCCGACTCGAACTCGGATTAGGCGCTGGTTGGATGGCAGCCGATTATTCCTCTTCGGGTATACCTATGGACCCACCAAAGGTGCGTGTTGACCGGATGATTGAGGTCATCACCATTTTGAAGGGACTGTTTACACCTGGAGCCTTCTCATTTTCGGGTGAGCATTTCACCATTACCGAACTTGATGGTTCCCCCAAACCATTTCGTGCAGAGGGGCCACCATTGCTGATTGGGGCTGGCGCCGCTCGCATGCTGCGCTATGCGGGAGCAACCGCCGACATAGTCGGTATCAACCCATCGATTCACTCAGGCGAGATTGACTCAGCAGCTGCACGTGATGCTCAAGTTGATCGCATTGACCAAAAGGTCGCTTGGGTCCAACAGGGCGCAGGTGAGCGCTTTGATGACCTAGAACTCAATGCTTGGCTTGCGGTTGCAAATGTGACTGAGGATGCAGAAAGTATGGCCGAGTTACTCGCACCGGCTTTCGAGGCCGACCCTGTCGCTCTTTTGGACTCACCGATGGTGATGCTCGGAACCATCGAACAGCTTGCCGAGCAACTCGAAGCGCGCCGTGAACGATGGGGCTACTCCTACCATGTGATCCCTGGTGACTCTGCAAAGGAATTTGCCCCACTAGTTGCTCGCATGACTGGCAAGTAGCGAATGACCCGTCACCGCGTAGCGCTGATCACCTCAACTGAGGCATGGCAGATAGATGAAGATGCGCCGCTTCTGGTTCATGCGCTAGCCGAGCAGGGTATCGATGCCGAACCGGTCATTTGGGATACGAGCAAGGTTGACTGGGCTCGTTATCGTGCGGTTATTCTCCGTTCGCCTTGGGACTACACCGAGCGGCCCGAAGAGTTTCTTGACGTCATGCAACAGATTCAACTCCACAGCCCAGTGCTCAATCCGCTTGAGGTTCTTCGCTGGAATATCGACAAGCACTACTTGGCCGATCTTGCTCAGGCTGGCTTGGCCGTGGTGCCAACCACCTTTATTGACGATTTGGACTCTTTGAAAGAAGATTCCTTTCCCGCCGAGGGCGGCTTTGTGGTCAAGCCCACCATTAGTTCTGGCTCTCGCAACTCTGCTCACTACAGCCAAACCCAGCGCTCCGAGGCCGCTGCACACGCAACGAGGCTCTTGCATAGCCAGCAGCAGGTGATGGTGCAGCCCTATCTCGGCTCTGTTGACCATGTGGGCGAAACAGGCATGGTGTTTTTCTTAGGCGAGTTCAGCCATGGGTTCCGCAAAGCCGCTCTGTTAGGCCAAGGCAGCGCAGCAATAGAGGGCCTGTACGCCCCAGAAGAAATTGAGACAAGGGAACCATCCGCTGCAGAGCTAGAACTTGCCCGTCGGGCCCTAGAAATTACCTCGGAGCAATGCGGTACCGGCCCGCTGTTGTATGCACGAGTGGATGTTCTTCAAGGCGACGATGGCGAACCGCAGTTGCTTGAGCTCGAACTCACCGAACCCTCGTACTTTCTTCGCACTGACCCCTCAAGCGCTCAACGCGCCGCAGCTGCGTACGCCCGAGCACTATCCTGACCACGCTTTCAAAGACCGCAGACGCGTTACCAAATCGGAGCCAACCATGAGCAATCCCACTTCTGCTAACCCCACAGCCGAGACTCCCGCCGAAGACTTGGTCCTGTACACATCCGTTGCAGGTGTTGCAACCATCACCATTAACGCTGCCGATCAGGGCAACTCGCTGAATGCCTCGATGCGTGACCAACTGACTGAGTACTTTGAGTGGGCATCAGCCGATCTTGCAGTTCGTGCAGTTGTGCTGACAGGCGCCGGTGAGCGCCACTTTTGCACCGGAGCAAACCTGGGCGGCCAGCAAAAGCCTGCCCCGCCTCGACCCGTTGGCGCACCTGATCGGGCTATGGGTGATGCAGCGCGAATGATTAAGCAAGGCTGGCAACGGCTCGTGGCTTCGATCTTGGACTGCGAGAAGCCAGTGGTTGCAGCAGTCAATGGAACTGCTGCCGGAGGTGGCGCGCACCTGGTGCTCGCTGCAGACCTCGTGGTGATGGCTGATACTGCCAAACTCGTAGAGGTTTTTGTGAAGCGGGGCATCTTGCCCGATGCTGGCGGCGCTTACTTGCTGCCTCGAATTGTTGGTCCACAGATTGCCAAAGAGCTCATGTTTTTAGCTGACAGCGTTCCAGCGGAGCGATGTGCTCAGCTAGGGATCGCCAACCGCGTTGTGCCTGCAACAGAGCTTCAACAAGAAGTAGCAGCGCTTACCGATCGCCTCGTTGCCGCACCGACAAAGGCCCTTGGCCTGACAAAGTGGCTCATCAACCGCTCGTTCGAATCCAGTCGCCAAACAGCTTTCGAAGAAGAAGCCATGGCACAAGATTTGCTCACGGCCTCTGCCGACTTCGGAGAAGGACTTGCAGCGTTTCGTGAGCGCCGTCCGCCCGAGTTTAAGGGCTGGTAAACGCGAAACCAACCGCTTGTCCTTGTTGCGTTTGCGGTCGAACCCGGTGGCGTACTCAGGTCTCACACTCTTGAGTGGAGACCATCTGAATGCTCATCCGTCGTTCGCGCTCCAACAAGTCAAGCGGTCAATTTCATTACCCAAATACCTTGCTCCCGAAACGCCCAAAGGTCAAGGAATTGACTTGTGAATCTCTTCTCATACTGCGCGTTAGATGACACGAAGCTGCTAGGTGGTCTACAACTAGGAGATGTCAGAACATGAGACCATCTCTGTAGAACTCAGCGAGCAGGGCGTTGCCACGGTGACCCTGAACCGACCCGAGGTTCTTAACTCGTTCAATTCAAAGATGGTGCATGAGTTGCATCATCTTTGGAGGAGCATGCGCCACCAAGATGAGGTGCGCTGCATTGTGCTGACAGCAGCCGGCGACCGCGCCTTTTGTACAGGCATTGACAGGACCGAGCAGATTGACGACGGCGAAGGTGGAGCGCGTGCAGTAGCCGATCATGACGATGACCGAATAGCGGGCTTTGGTTCCACCCCGTTCCACTTTGATGACCCCGGCGAGTTGCTTGGCCCAAAGACCAATGACCTCTGGAAGCCAGTCATTGCAGCAATAAATGGCATGGCCTGCGGTGGAGCTTTTTATATGCTCGGCGAATGCGACATTCTGATTGCAGCTGAGCATGCGACCTTCTTTGATCCGCACGTGACATTTGGTATGACTGCCACCTTTGAGCCGCTTCACCTGTTACACAAGATGCCCTTTGGAGAGCTCGTTCGCATGTCGCTTGTTGGGAGCCATGAGCGTATTTCGGCAGCACACGCCGAGCGGATTGGACTGGTATCTGAGGTGGTTCCGGCCGAGGAACTCTTGAGTACTGCTCAAGCACTTGCCGCAATCATTGCATCGGCACCTCAACGCGCAGTTCAGGGCACACTGCGCTCGTTATGGGCCGGCCTTGAACTGACTCGAAGCCAAGCCTTAGCCCAAGGTTGGGCCTTTATTGGCCTAGGCAACGATGACGAGTCCATTGCCGAAGGCCAACGCATGTTCTCTTCGGGCCAGCGCATTACTCCCCGAATCCGTTAATCCGATTATGCCTCAGGGCGCCTTCGTTAGTGGGCGTTGAGCTTTCGGTGAATCGAGCGATTTTGCTTGTACATCGAGCGGTATGCCTTATACAAACGGTCGTACTCTTTGCGATTTGAGGGGTTCGGCATGTGCACTTCAACGATCTTGACTTTGGCCCCAAGCTCAGAAACATCTACTGACCCGAGCGCAACCCCAGCTAGCAGTGCGGCCCCACGAGCGTTGGCTCTGATGGGGTTGTCGACTCTGCGAATTGGCCGGTTCATAATATCTGCGTGTATCTGAGCCCATACTGGCGACACGCCCCCGCCCCCCACAAGGTTGATCCATGGGAACGGCCGGTCAGTGAACTTCTCGACTGCCTCAAGCAACCACCGTGAATTGAATGCCACGCCTTCGAGAACTGCCCGAACCATATCTGCACGGTCATTACGCAACGACAAGTTGTGCCAACCGCCGCGAATGGTGTGGTCGTCCACTGGTGTGCGTTCGCCATTGAGCCAAGGCGTAAAGATGACTCCGTTTGAACCAGGAACCGTAGATGCTGCAAGGCGATCGATTCGAGCGAAGACATCCTCTGGAGCAACCTCGCCAGAGAGTTCGTCTTGGGGAAAGAGCACCTGATCTCGCAGCCAGTTCAAACACGCTCCGGCGGTCTCTTGCTCGTCTGCAACGAAATACCGGCCAGGAAGCGGACTCGGTAGCGAGGCCACTCCTCTCAATACGTCTGTTTTCTTGAAGGGCACATGACAAGAAAGCCAAGACGAGGTGCCCAAGTACAGGTGCCCCTCGTAGTCTTGAACAGCTCCGGATCCAACAGCAGCGGACTGCACATCGGGGGTTCCACCGATCACGGGGGTACCCGCTGCAATGCCAAGGTCGGCTGCAGCCTCTGTAGTAAGAGCCCCCATCACAGAGGTTGCAGGGACTAGGTCTGGCATCCACTCCCGCTTGAGGCCTGCTAGCGCTAACAACTCGGGGCTGTAGGTAACATTTCCGAGGTCGCGATTGTCTGTTACCCAGGTCATCACAATGGAGTCATAGGTTGCAGCGCGAACGCCGGTGAGCTTCAAGTTGAGCCAGTCCTTTGGCTCCAAGTACATAGCAGTGCGCTCAGAGAGCTCTGGTTTGGTTCGCCGCAACCAGTGAATATGGGCGATCGGGTCTTTTCCAGAAAGCGACGGCACCCCACCCGTCAAAGTGATCCAACGGCGAAGCTTCCGGGGGTCGTAGCCCTGCACTTTGATTGGTCCACCAACCAACTTGGCAATGTCGGTGGCCCCGCGTGAATCCATCCAGATTACCGAATCGCAAACTGGCTCACCTTGGGCGTCAATTGCCACCGTGCCAGACCATTGCGAGGTCACCGAGATAGCCGCAAACCCCTCCTTGGGCACTGCCCCACGTTGGTGAAGGCGCTTCATGCCAGCGACTATCCCAGCCCACCAGTCTGCCGGTCGCTGCTCTGCACCACCATGTTCAGACAAATTGAGTTCAACGGGTTCGAACTCACCATCGATGTAATCGCCTTGAAGGGTAAAAACAGCAGTCTTTGGACCCGAGGTACCCAAATCAATTGTCAGGACGAATTCGCTCATTACTCCCCTTAGAAATGCGGTGTTCGCTCTGCTGAACAGCCAAGAACCCTAGCGCTGCTAGGAGCTTCAGGCCGAGTTGAGCATTTTTATTACATTTAGTGTTGTTTCAGTACATATGATGATGAAAGAATGCCTCTCAACCCAATCGCTCAAGTTTCGAGACCTCCTAACTTGACCCACCTAGGCCCTAGATCAGGAGCAGAAAATGTCCGTACCCATCCCACGGCCGAGCATCCGAGCAAAGAGCAGCACTCACAAAGACTGGCAACTGCGCAAACAACGAGTCATTCGGGTGTTGTTGTTGCTCTCTGTGCTCCTTGCGGCACAGCTCACTAGCTGCGGCAGAAACCTTGAATCAACGAACGCAAGCTCGGTTGAAGCGGTTCCTACACCCCCAGCTCAGCTGCACAAATCTGGAGCAGCGGAGCGAAGGCTGCCAACAACCACGCCGGATCCCGCTGAACGAGACCCCGAGCCAAACCCGGTTCTAGACAGCACTTCTACCCCAGTTGCCGCCGTAACACCCGAGGAGCAAACCGTGGCTCGGCTCTTAGCTCAGTACAGCCAAGTAGTTACCGACCTTGCTGCACACCCTGATACCTCCTCTGACCCGCTTTCTGCGCAGCGCCTTGTGTGGGCTGGTCTTGTACCTGCAGAGAGCAGCCTCTTTAGTGATGTACTGAACCAACTCGTCGTAGTTCCATCTGCCGACAAAACCCGAGTAATCCCAGCCGCAACCGGACTGAGCTATAGCTACCGGCCACTCAAAGTCGGGTTTCAGGCCGAGGGGACCATCAGTTTTTCTTGGTGCGGCTATTCACCCGGAGTTCGAGTTGCTCAGGACTCTGAAGAAGTTCTAGATGACTCCGTAGCGCAGCTTCAAGGAACGGGGTCAGTGCGCAAGGTTGGCTCGTCTTGGATGATCGACTCACTTGATCACCTTGACCTCGTCGTTCATCCCCCTGGCGCTGTAGATCCGTGCCCCACATCAACCACCTCGGGTGGCCCAAGATGACGAACAGAACCAACAGGGCAACTCGGTCGGCTTTTGCAGTTTTTCTGAGCTCCGCAATCTTGCTGAGCTTCGGTGTTGGCCAAACTCGTCCGGCCAGCGCAGAGAGTCAAGGGTCGGCTAGTTCGCGGCTAGTTGGGCGAGGAGACATCGTGACCTCGATCCTTTTTCAGATCAGCTCAAGTGGCCGTCCTCGACGCAATTCTGCAAGCACCCCAGCACCGCGTTGCCGGTGGATCACGTTTACGGATGCTCAGATTGAATTCCTGATTGCAATCATGGCCCCAAATCGGAGCGACCCGCGTGTACAACCCCTCTTGGACTCGCTCCAGGGCTTTCTTGGCACAAGCGATCTTGGCAATCTCAATTTGCAAGGCCAAGTTTGTGATGGCCGAACTGTGGCCTTTAGGGCAACTCCACGAAGCTCGAGTCTCGACCTCCAGACCCTGCTGAATAGGCAGATGATCACACGCCTACCGCCACCAGACCCACTACAGAGTCCACCCGTTGGTGTCGTGGTGCCAGTGCGCGAACCGGTGTTCGTATCCATCCCCGATACGGGGTGGCAGCTCGTAGAGTCAACGCTCAGCCTCAACGGCATCACCGTTGACGTGCGGGCTGCGCCAATATCACTTCGCATCTTCAGTGGTGAGCCATCGGCGCAGATCCAAACCTGTAACGGTCAAGGTGCTCGCTACGAGCCGTTCTCCCCACTACTACCCGCTCAGCAGGCCGCCGCGAACAACTCTTGCGTCCTTCGCTACGAGCGAGCCACTCAGCGCTCTGCTGCACTACAAGAGTCCTCACCCGATCAAACAGTTCCCGCTTCTTGGCTTGGAACAGTGACCGTAGTTTGGCTTGCCTACTGGCGAGTTGGGGGTGGGCCTTGGAGAGGATTAGGAGCAATACCGCGTACGCGCCTGATTGAACGACCCACAAGAGAAGTCCGAACCGCAATTGAATCGGGTGGCTAGGGCCACAGATCGAGTGAAGAGCAAACTCACCTTGAAGAACTGAGTTGATCAGAGAAACTGAGTCACTCGAAGGACCTTCCCCATTCGCGAAGCATGTCTAGATAGTTCTCGGGACTGTCGGGGGCTGCTTGGCCAGGGGCATAGGCGACTTGATGCAACTGACCAGTAAAGGCAAACCCTCGGTGACGCTCAAATACTGGCCAACTCACCGGAGAACGCGTATCAACCCCAATATCGATTCCTTGAAATGGTGCCATTGCCATCAACAACCGATACCCCTCGCCGGCGACCACCTCGGTGCCATCTACCCAAAGCGCAAGGTTCCACAAGTTGTTGCCGGGGCAGGTAATGCGCAACTCAAGTTGATGCGAACCTGGCGCAATCACTGGGCCGCGCAACTCTCGCTCAAGGCCATAGCCATTGTGTACGGCCACGAGTTCAGAAGTGTCGTCGATATACATGCAGTACCCGCCGCCCTGATCGCCGTGCGAGACCAACATGCCGGCATCGCCAGAACCAAGGGTGACAGAGGCCGAAATAACAACATCTCGCCACAGAATCAAGCGCTGCGACCTCCATCGGTCAAGTGACGGCGTGTTTGGGTAGATCACCACGGGTTGCTCGTAGCGTTCGGTCCATGGTGGCCTGAGCAAATACCGGTAGCCCGTGCCCTCATCAAGCGGAAAGATTTGATTTGCCCAAGCGGCCTCGTCCCAAGCTGCGGTGAGTTCAGCTAGTAACTCTGGACGCTCCTGAGCAAGGTCGTGAAGCTGTGAGGGGTCGGCTGCCAGGTCAAAGAGTTCCCAGAGTTCCTCTGAATACGCAGTCCGCGGAGCATGGCGAGTCACGGCCTCCCATCCATCTCTACGGAAGGCACGGTGGCCCTCGTTTTCGATAATCAAATCAGCCCGGCGGCCAAGAGCAGCAGCCTCGAACAGCGTTGCGCTCAGGTCTTCTCCATCAAGGGTCAGTACCGGCTCTCCTCGCCAACTCGCTGGACGCTCAATACCCGTTAGTTTCAACACCGTCGGAAGCACATCTGACACATGCATGAACTGATCACGCAGCTCGCCTGCGGGGACTCCACCAGAGGGCCAAGAAACCACAAAGGGCACAGAATGCCCGCCCCGATGAGCGTTGATCTTGTAGAGACGAAAGGGCGTGTTCGACACCATGGCCCAACCCCGCGGATAATGCGGCATGGTGGTCGGCCCACCCATCTGATCGATTCTCGCAAGATCTTCCTCGAAAGGTTCGGTAATTCCGCTGCGACCAAAGTGCAGAGAGCGTAGATACGCACTGGTGCCCTCTCGCTCGCCCTCGCGGGACCCGCCGTTATCGGAAGTAAACACAAACAGCGTGTTCTCCCACTCGCCCATCTCTTCAAGCGCCGCTCTGAGCCGGCCAACATTTTGATCAATGTTGTCCACCATGGCGGCATAAACAGACATGTATTTTGCAAACAGTGCCTGCCGGTCAGGACTCAGCGACTCCCACGCATCAACCTCATCGCCCGACTCGTCATTTCTTGGGGCCAAATCAGTACCAGAGGGAATCACCCCCAATTCAATCTGGCGCTCATGACGCTGTTGCCGGATGACGTCCCAACCCTCGGCGTAGCGGCCATCGTGTTGAGCGATATCCTCGGCCTTGGCGTGTAGCGGAGCGTGAACTGCACCCTGCGCGTGATACAAGAAAAAGGGCTTGTCGGGCGCTGATGCTTTGGACTCACGGATCATCGAGATTGCCCGATCCGTCAGGTCATCAGTTAGGAAATACCCCTCGGGATACTCCTCAACTCGAACCGCGTGGTTGTCTTCGATGAGTCGATGCGGGTGATGGAGGTTCGTGAACCCATCCAAGAAGCCGTAGTAGCGGTCAAACCCTCGCTGCAATGGCCAAGAGGAACGGTCCCCGGCATCGTTTTGTTCGCTGTCCTTGGTGAGGTGCCACTTTCCAACCATCAGGGTTTGATACCCCGCAGATCGAAGAAGCTCCGCCATCGTCGGCGCCAAAGCTGTCAGTTCCATCGCATAGCCCGGGAACCCCGGATCGGAATGAGCAACGTGGCCCATTCCTGCTCGGTGGGGTTCTAACCCGGTGAGAAGCGATGCACGAGTGGGCGAACACATCGGAGTGGAGTGGTAGTCGGTATAACGAACACCTTCAGCCGACAGCTGATCGATATTGGGAGTAGGGATCTCGGACCCATAACAACCAAGGTCAGAAAACCCCAAGTCGTCGCACATCATCACAACAATGTTTGGCGCATCTTTGGCTCTGGTGGGTTGCGGGGGCCACCAAGAGTCTGAGGTAGCAAAGACCGTGCCCACTGACCCGCCGAAGCCCGCGTAAGGGGCCAACCTCTCTTCTCTAGCCGCAGTCGAGCTATCGGGAGTCGGATCAGAGTGGGTCGCTTGAGAGGGAGTCACAACCTGCATCGTAGAGAACGATCGGGCCCTAGGTGTCGGCCCTGTCTGGGCCTGACTCGGCTAGAAACTGAGCCTCGAACTCCGCTGGCTCCAAGCCGGGAGCAAACAAGTGCCCTTGGCCCGCTGCACAACCCAAGCCCTTGAGCAATTCAAGCTGCGCGAACGTTTCCACTCCCTCGGCCACGCAGCTCAATCCCAGTGTTGAGCACAGGTTGATCACGGCAGAAACGATTGCCCGATCCTCAAGGCTATTTTCTATGCCGCTAACGAAGCTCTGATCGAGTTTGACCGAATCTGCTGGGAAGCGTCGCAGGTAGGTCAGCGAGGAGTGCCCGGTACCAAAATCGTCGAGCGAAATCTCGATCCCCAACTCCTTGAGTGGCATAAGACGCTCACCCCAAGCAACTGCATCATCAAGTAGGACTGTTTCTGTGATCTCAACCGAAAGCGTGTTGGGGGTGAGTCCGGATTGGCTCAGCACCTTGACCGCTAGCGAGTTGAATCCAGGGTCTTGCAGTTGACGTCCAGAGACGTTGACGGCAAGACGCAATCCGGCCCAGCCCGGGAGTTGCTGCCATGCGGCGAGCTGCTCACAGGCTGTCTTGAGCACCCATTCACCGATCGGAACAATCAGCCCGGATGCTTCGGCGATTGGAACAAACACATCTGGCGCAATGCTGCTCTCACCGTGCTGCCAGCGAAGGAGCGCCTCTACTCCAGTCAACTCGCCGGTCACAAGTGACACAACTGGCTGGTAGTGAAGCGAGAACTCTTCACCATGCAGAGTGTCTCGCATCCAAGACTCAACCCGGCGGCGTTGAGTTGCCTTTGCTCCCATCTTGTCGTCAAAAATCACCCAGCGGCCACGCCCACCGGCCTTGGCCTCGTACATCGCAGCATCGGCATCTCGAATCACCGCTAGTGGATCGTCTTCAGAGGGGTCAATCTGCGCAATGCCAATTGACACTCCGACTGCCACCGAGGTCTGTTGAATTTCGAAAGGCAGCAGACATGCTGCATTGATTCTGTGAGCGATCACCACTGCGTCACTCGCTGTATCGAGTCGTTCGCACAGCACAATAAACTCATCCCCACCGAAGCGGGCAACAGTATCGCCAGGGCGAACAACCTCGCACAGACGACGCGCAACCTGCTGCAGGACAGCATCCCCCTGAGCATGCCCGAGCGTGTCGTTGAACTTCTTGAAATGGTCGATGTCAACGAAGAGCAGCGCAGACCGCGAGGGGATCGGAGCGGCCTTCATACCTTCCATTGCCCGCTCAATCTTCTCGAACAGCAGAACCCTATTCGGAAGCCCTGTCAGCTGATCATGAGTTGCTTGGATCTGCAGAGATGCCTGTAGTTCCTTGCGTTCGCTAATGTCTCGAGCGACGCCGGAATAAAAATCAATCTCGGTAGTACCAGGCCGGTAGTGAACAAACATCTGGATAGCCACTGGAACTATCACCCCGTCGTGCCTGCGGATGTCTACCTCGCCAGACCAGCGCCCATGCTGCATGAGCGTTTGCAGCAGTTCTTCGTTGAGCGGGCCGAACCAACGTGACAAACCGTCTAGTTGGTCAGAGTTCATCAGGTCGAGCTCAGGCCGACCAAGGCCAAAGAATTTCCGAGCCGATGCGTTCAGATAGATCACCGAGCCTTGCGCATTCGACAAGACGGTGAGGTCGGGAGTGACATCAAAGATGTCGAGCAGCCGACGGCTTTCTGCCTCTGCAGACTCAACCTGAATGGTGCGGTCCCGAAGATCTTCTAACGCAAGACGTTGGTCAGTGACATCTCGGAAGTTGGTCACAATTCCCCGAATGAGCGGATCGTCTAGGCAATTGGTCAGCACGTTTTCAATCTGTCGTAAACGACCATCGGCATGAAGCAACTCGACCTCGACGCGAACCACTTCTTGAGGGTGTGCAATCACCCGAGCGACGGCTTCGTGAAGCCGAGTTAAGTCCGGCTCCCGAACTGTGGCTCCGAGCCGCCGTCCAACTGCCAGACTCGGCTCAAAACCCAAGATCCGCAACATCGCCGAACTGGCATACGTCACGACGAGGTCTTTATTGGACACGATGATGCAGTCGTTGCTGTTCTTCACTAGCGCCTCAAAACGATCCGCTTGGCCAGCTAGTTCTTGCTCCCGATCAACACGGTCCGAGGTATCTCTAATGGAGAGCACTATTGCATTCACTCCAACCAGAGCGCGCAGATCTACCCCCGTGACCTCAGTCCATACCCATGCTCCCGAAGATTTTCGAAAGCGCACATCTGTGCGGCAACTCTCGGGCGAGGCCCCTTGAAGCAGGCGAGCGAAATTGCTCATCGCAGCTTTTATCTCACGGGGGTGCATCAGCGTCGCCGCATCCATCGATGCGGCCTCGTCTTGAGTCCACCCCGAGAACCTTTCGACCGAGGCGCTCACCCAGCGAACGCTGAGGTCCTCATTGACCAAAACAATGACATCTCCGGTCGCTCCTAGGAGGTCGAGGAAAACGGTCGGCGAGGTGCTCGTTGAAGCATCTCTTGGCTCAATTTGGAGCGGATCTTCTGAAGGCCATTCGACTGACAAGAGTCCTAACAGTAACTGCTCGCCCCGAGGGAGTCACGAAAAGTCACCTTGTGTATCGAAAAGCCTTTGCAATCATGGGGAACTGCAGCGGGAGTCGCAACCAAGCCGCGATTGCGGCGGGCTTTGAACCTGTCCGGGTAGCGTCAACGGCCATTTGAATATTGGCTGGATACACCGCCACCAGAGTTGCCGTAGCTAGCCAACCCCCCGCCTTGCGGGTCTTCGGGATGAAAAGCAGCACCCCCGATCCGAGCTCCGCTACGCCCGAAATTGCAACTGCAGCCTTGGGGTCTGGAAACCAAGAGGGAACTGCCTTCTCAAACTGCTTCGGCAGAACAAAGTGCAAGATACCCATCACGAAAAGGCCGCCTGCGAATCGCAACCGGGAGCGATCCTCAACTGGATCTGCATAGGGATCGGAGAATCTTAAGAAGAACTTCCTTACAGTGACTTGCATTCTGAACTCCATATGGGTTGGGTCTCGAAGCGGTACGAGTCAAGTGACACAATCACAGTTTGGCCTAGCGGCGACTTCGAAGCAGCATGGAGTCGCTCGGCAGCTACTACTCTCGCAGCGATGCAGCGGCTAAGACTCAGCACACCCTTCACGGTTCACCTGTGCGTGGCAGTAGTCGTTGCAGCGCTAGCAGTTAGCTGCACTGGGACCTCATCCGGAGAGGTTGCTCAAAAGCAGGTGAAGAAGGCGACTGCCTCGACCACAACCACCTTGCCCCCTGACTGTGCCGAGGTACTGCCACCGAGTGCACAGGCGGGGCAGATGATTATGGTGATGGTTGCTTCTCCCCAGATAGCTACCGAAGTACTGACAACCGGAACTGCAGGCGGCTTTGCTCTGAAGGGAAAACAGTCGAAAGATATTGCCGAAGAGGTAGCCGCAGCTACTGCCCAAGCACCGGTAGCTGCTTTTGTGGCTAGCGACGAAGAAGGCGGAACGGTGCAACGCCTGAGTTCAACACTCGGTGTCTTGCCTTCTGCGGAATCTCTAGCAAAGGGCACCCCCAAAGAGGCATCCGTGCTCCTAGAGGAATACTCAACAGGCATGCGCGAGCTTGGGTTTAATATGATTTTCGGTCCTGTTGCCGACGTTGGCAGCGGCTCGGGGTTGGGTACAAGAACATTCGGCACAGACCCAGCGGTAGTCACAGAATTTACTGATGCAATCATTAACGCAGAGCTTGCCGGTGGGCTCATACCGGTTGTCAAGCATTGGCCAGGGATCGGCGGAGGGACAGCAGACCCTCATGTGATGCTCGGTAAGGTTGCTGCGCTTGATGCTCTCAAGGCCAAAGACCTAGTACCGTTTGCTTCGGCCATTGCGAACGGTGTGCCCGCAATCATGGTGACGCATGTGCAGATTCCAGGGATTACAGCCCCAGGTGAACCAGCCTCACTCTCCCGCGCTGCTATCACCTCAGAACTGCGCGAGCAGCAGGGGTTCGAAGGCCTCATCATCACTGATGACCTCAGTATGAAAGCTGTCGCTAGTTTTGCGGCACAGCCGAAGGCAGCCGAACTTGCTATTGCCGCAGGAGCAGATATCGCTTTGGTCTCTACAGCAGAGTCAGTGCCAAAAGTACACGCTCAGATTACCGATGCAATCACCTCTGAACGACTCGACAAACAACAAGTTGTGGCCTCGGTGCGTCGCATCTTGGCCACTAAGGGAATCACCGGCAGTTGCCCAGACCTTGCGGCAAACCTGTCGAGCATCGGTGTGGCCTCGACCACATCGACCACGGCAAATAGCAGCCCTGCCAACTCCACCAAGACAACCTCGACCGCCGTTACCTCTGCCAGCAACTAGGAATGAGGAGTTACCCCTTTGCGTACTCCACCAACTTGGCGGCCCCGTCAACATCAAACGGGTCAGAGCTCATCAGGATCAGGTGCTGCGCACCCGCCTCGACGTAGGCCTCCCAGTTGTCTACTTCTGTGCCATTGATGCAGACCGTTCGCTCAATGCTTTCTGGGGCTCGCTCAACCTTGTCGCACCAGGCATTGAGCACTCCGTTGAGTTCGGCAAAATTTTCTGGTGGGCCAAACGAATTCCACATGTCAGCGTACTGAGCAACTAGGCGCAAGGTCACCTTGCGCCCACTGCCACCGACCATGATTGGCAGCGAGCCAATCGGTGGCGGGGTCAGGCGACCAAGGCGGTCGATGATGATTGGTAAGTCGCGCCCCAGGTTGGCAAGTCGCGATCCGGCGGTGCCGAACTCAAAGCCGAATTCTTCATAGTCACGCTCGAACCACCCAGACCCGATTCCGAGTACAAAACGCCCCTCAGAGATGTGATCGATCGTCCGGGCAATGTCTGCATGCAGGTTGGGGTTTCGATAAGAGTTGCAACTCACCAAGGCCCCGAGTTGCACTCGAGAGGTCTGAGCAGCCATGGCGGCAAGCACCGAGTAGCCCTCGAAGTGCGCCGCATCAGGGTCTCCGTACAGCGGGTAGAAATGATCCCAAGTCCACACTGAATCAACGCCGAGGTCCTCTACTGCGCGTGCAGTGTCAAGCAGGGAACTCATGGTTGTTGCCTGGGGCTGAAGCTGAATTCCAACCTTGAAAATTGCCATTCTTGGTACACCAATCAGTTTGAGCGTTCATTGACGCTAGTGATGCTTAGGTATCTTGCGGCTAGGCCAGACGCGACGGGCCGACAATGGATTCGAAGTCGATCTGGCCGATTGCTGCGTTGACTTTGCGCAGATCTCGCGCACGACAGGTTATCCCGAACCGAGAACCACCAGCCGAGCGCCCGCCTACCCATCGCTCAACTGAGAACCCTTGGCTGCGAAGTTTTTCTACGAGTTCCGAAAGCCTCTCGGGCGTAAGGTCCAGCACCATTGAGATATGGCGCCGGCGCCAGCGGGCTGCATCCCAGCGCCAAACCGCGATCCATAACGCAAGGGTCCCACCTGGGGCAGCGAGTGCAAAAGGAACCCGAAGTCGACCATTGCGGCCACGGCCCAGAGCGCGACTCAGCCCTACGCCGGCGCTTGTTCCCGCTCCAAGCACGGCGGCACCGAGCACGGGAGTGGGCTCAAAGGTGCGCACCCCGCCCCAACGCAGCTTCAGTAGAAACGAGCCCAGTCGTGGATGATGATGGTCGATGTATTCAACAATTCGGTCAGCGACAGAACCCGGCTGCGAGATTTCTGCGCTGATAGCTAGAGGCGGTTCAATGGCTGTGTCCACTTTTGTAGTCTCGCTGTTGCGGATCGAATTTCCATGCCACTGTGGAATAAAAAGCAAAAATTCACCGAAAATTATTTTCCCTACCCAAAGCCAAGACAGCGCGCGAGACTTAAGCACAGGCAAAATTTCTCCTCAATCACAGGAGGTCAGTCATGAGAGTTTCCGGGGTCCTAGCCGCAAAGGGCAAATCGGTTGCAACCATTTCGCCGCAAGCCACAGTTGCTGAAGCAGCAGACTCGTTGCGCTTAAACGGGGTAGGGGCGCTCGTGGTTTCTCATGACGGCGTTGCCATTCTTGGCGTGATCTCTGAGAGAGACCTTGTCAGAGCGCTCGCTGAAAGGGGTGGTCACATCCTGCACGAAAGCGTTACCGAGTTAATGTCTTCCAATGTTGTGACTTGCACCCCAGAGGATTCCCTCGAGGAGCTCATGCGGACAATGACCTTGAACCGCATACGACACCTGCCGGTGACAGCGGCTGGAAGGTTATCTGGGATTGTGAGCATTGGAGATGTCGTGAAATGGCGCCTCACCGAACTTGAAGATGAGACACGCCAGTTGCACTACTACATTTCAACGGGTCGGTAGCTCGTAGTTCTGGCCCGAACGGGCAGAGGCGGAGTGCTCGTTCAGTGAGCGGGTTCAGTGAATTGATTCAGTGCCGACACAACTGCGCGCAGCGAGGCAGTCAGAATGCTTTCATGCAACCCGACCCCCCAGTGCACAGTGCCATCCGCTGACTTGGTTTCCACAAAGGCGACGGCTGTTGCATCGGACCCAGCAGAGATTCCGCCGACAGCCACGGCATGCTCTGCGTAGTCCACGACATCAAGATCCTCAACCGCAGCCCCGATGACCTCATCAGCGCTCAGAGCCTGCATGAAAGCAGAGATCGGGCCGCCACCAGACCCAGAGACGGTGCGCGCTTGGCCTTTCACGAGTAGTTGCGCAACGATTTTTGCGCCCTCATCCGTGGTGGTGACCTCTGCAGAGCGCAGCTCAACTCCGTCTTGTTGGGGCGTAAGATACGCAGACTCAAACTCAGACCACATCACCCCGGGGCTGATTTCTGTTCCTGAGTCCTCGGCCACATGTTGGATCCGGCGGGAGAACTCGATCTGCAATCTGCGCGGCAGGTCTAGGCCGTACTCGGCCTTCATCACATAGGCCACTCCGCCTTTACCTGACTGGCTGTTCACCCGGATCACAGCTTCATAGTTGCGTCCAACATGAGCGGGGTCTATCGGCAGGTAGGGAACCTCCCAACTCTGGTACTCCTTGGCAACCTGCGCTGAGGTGGCTGTGATTGACGGATCAAGAGCGTCAAGGCCCTTCTTGATGGCATCTTGGTGCGAACCCGAGAAGGCGGTGTAGACCAGATCGCCCACATAGGGGTGCCGCTCATGCACTGGCAAACGGTTGCAGTACTCGGCGGTTCTGCGAAGCGAATCAATATCGGATAAGTCCAACATGGGGTCAACCCCCTGGGTGAACAGGTTCATGGCCAAGGTGATGATGTCTACGTTGCCTGTGCGCTCGCCGTTACCAAACAGTGTTCCCTCGATGCGATCCGCTCCAGCCATGAGTGCCAGTTCAGCTGCAGCCACCGCCGTACCTCGGTCGTTGTGCGGATGTAGAGACAACACCACCTGATCACGATTCGGCAGGTTTCGGTGCAGGTACTCAATCACATCGGCATACACATTCGGGGTGTACATCTCTACCGTGGCAGGCAGGTTCAAAACGAGCTTCTCATCCGGAGCCAACTCGAGTGCTTCCATAACTGCTGCGCAGATCTGGATTGCAAAATCCGGTTCGGTTCCCGTGAACGACTCGGGCGAGTACTCATAGCGAACTGCCGTATCTGGGATGGTGCTTTCAAGCTTGCGGGAAATCCGCGCAGCGTTAACTGCAATCTCAATGATGCCTTCACGGTCAAGACCAAACACGACGCGGCGTTGAAGAACAGATGTCGAGTTGTAGAAGTGAACGATGGCATTTTTTGCGCCTGAGATTGATTCATAGGTGCGCTCAATGAGTTCTTCACGGCATTGCACCAACACCTGAATGGTGACGTCATCGGGGATGAGATCCTGCTCGATGAGTTGACGCACGAAGTCAAAGTCAGTCTGCGAGGCCGAAGGAAACCCCACCTCGATTTCTTTGAATCCCATCCCAACAAGGGTCTCAAACATCCGCAACTTGCGAACAGGATCCATTGGGTCGATCAAGGCTTGATTACCATCACGCAAATCCACCGAACACCAGACTGGCGCTGCATCGATGCGTTGATCGGGCCATGCCCGCGGCGCAGGCTCCCCGGCCACATCGACGAGTGGAAGGAACGGCCGGTACTTCTCGAAAGGCATCTTCTTTGTTGGCACGAGTTCAAGTGTCATGGCGTGGTCCTAATCAGTCTGTATTTACTGCTGGGTGTTTACTGCTGGGTGTTTACTGCTGGGCACCGGGAAAGTCCCGTCTGAAAACCGAAGAACCTCCTGCGTAGACGCAGGAGGTTCGGCGAGCCAGAAAATCGGGCTCGCCTAGCTAAGAAGAAGGAGTGTTGAAGAAACCGTACGAGTGCGAATCAACATATTCGTATTGTACTGCCCAGATAGGTACTGGGCAACGCGCTAGGACCGCTGGGCCAAAAACAGCCAGTTCGCCGCTCCTGAAGGTCTCAGTTGTCATCACCGCACTCTCAGGAGTCATGCTAGAGGGCAGTGGATACCTCCGAGGCTGAAGAACAACAAGCCAATACCCTTCCCTCTGGAAGGCCACCTAGGCCCTCTGGAAAGCCAGGCAGCCACTCAGGACATCCAGGTAGGCCGACTGCACAACCACCCGGGCTGCAGATTGGACCCATCACGCTTGGGCTTCCGGTCGTGCTTGCGCCAATGGCGGGCGTAACCGACGCTCCGTTTCGTGTTTTGTGCGCCTCATTTGGGGGTGCGATGTTTGTGAATCAGATGGTGACTGCTCGCGCTCTGCTTGAAGGTCACGCAAGCTCCTGGGAGCTCACAAGGTTTCACCCGTCCGAGAAACTCCGCTCCCTGCAGCTCTACGGCACTGATCCCGTCACATTAGGAGAGGCAGTTCGCCGCCTAGTGAGCGAGGGACGGGTTGACCACCTTGATATGAACTTCGGCTGCCCCGCTGCCAAAGTCACCCGCAACGGCGGCGGCGCTGCGCTGCCCTATAAACGCAAGCTGCTTCGAGACGTCATTCGCTCAGCCGTCGGTGCCGCAGCAGCAGAGTCAGGCGGCAGCGTGCCAGTAACGATCAAGTTTCGACTTGGCATCGATGATGATCACCTGACGTTCCTAGAGACGGCCCGCATAGCAGAAGAAGAGGGCGTCGCAGCGGTTGCTTTGCATGCTCGCACTGCTCTGCAGCATTACGCACCCCCTGCACATTGGGAACGTATTGCAGAACTCAAAGCTCAAACCCAAAGCATCCCTGTGCTCGGAAACGGAGATATTTTTTCGGCTCAGGATGCCCTGCAAATGATGTCAAGTACCGGTTGCGATGGCGTGGTGATCGGTCGCGGCTGTTTGGGCAGGCCTTGGTTGTTTCGTGACCTAGCGGCAGCATTCGCTGGTGAGCCAATCCCTGCTACTCCAAATTTGGGCGAGGTTGCCGATGTGATTCGCTTGCACCTAGATCTGATTCTTGACTGGCAAGGCGGAGAGGAGCGCTTGGCGCACTTCCGCAAACACTTAGCCTGGTACTTCAAGGGGTATGCAGTGGGAAGCGCTGTGCGCGCTGCCGCCGGCCATGTTGGAACTGCTTCAGAGATTCATGCATTGCTCGACCAACTCGACCCAAGCCTTGAGGCGCCCGAAGGTGCAGAGCGCATCATTCGAAGTCATTCCAATGCGCTCAAACGAGTTGCTCTGCCCGAGGGTTGGCTAGATGACCCAGATGCCGCCGTGAAGCTACCGCGTGGGGCTGAGGAGTTGGTCTCTGGTGGCTGAGGTAGTACCTGTGGTGCTTGCTTCGGCATCGCCAAGACGTTTGGAGCTACTCAGCAGAATTGGAATCCTTCCAACCGTGGCGGCAGCTGATCTTGACGAATCCCAACGCAACGGCGAAGAGCCCGAACAGTACGTTGCACGCGTAGCGCTAGAAAAGGCCCTGTGTATAGGACCTCGCTTTTTGGACTCGGCAGTGATCGCAGCAGACACTGCGGTAGTGCTTCACCAGCGAGTCTTTGGCAAGCCCACGAATCTGGCCGAGGCCAGAGCAATGTTAGAAGAGTTGGCCGGCCAAACTCACTGCGTGATGACTGCAGTCGCAGTGATTGCTCCAGTTTCTCCGTCCGCTGAACAAGGGTCCCCTCGGACTCAACATGTCACTGTCGAAACTGCTCAGGTGACCATGGTTCCTGCAGACCCAAGCGAATTGTCTTGGTATGTCTCGACTTTGGAGCCGATGGACAAAGCTGGCTCGTACGCTATTCAGGAGGTGGGCGCTGCGTTTGTGGAACGAGTCGAAGGCGACCCCACAACCGTGATCGGCCTGCCGCTACGGGCAACCATTACATTGCTGCGAATGGCAGGCGTTCGCTGGCCCTAAGTGACAGGATGAGTCAATGGGAACCTTCACAAAACAAGAGATCATTGAGGCGTTCGAGCACTACCAAGGAGCAGCGTTTCAGGCCGGCCAAAGCCAAGACTGGGCCTGCTGGTCAGACTGCTTTACCGAAGATGCTGTCTACGTTGAACACCTTTATGGCCGCTTTGAGGGGCGTGCTGCAATCCATGAGTGGATCCAATCCACCATGTCTGTCTGGCCCAACAGCGCCTTTACCTCATTCCCAATTGAGTGGTACGTAGTTGATGAACAACGCGGCTGGGTGATCTGCCAGGTCTGGAATCGGCTCGAAGACCCAGGCGATGGCTCGATCCATCAGGAGTACAACCTGACGGTGCTGCATTATGCAGGGAATGGTAAGTGGTCTTATGAAGAAGATGTATATAACCCAGAGAAGTTCGGTGTGGTAGTCGGCGAATGGATAGCCCGACGCAAAGAACTCGCCGCTGCTCAAGAAGCGAACTGAGGAACACATGGAAAAGCTGATTTACCTCATTCGGGCACGCGCCTCGCAAGACGGAGGCGAAATACGCAAGCAAGTCCTTGATCAACTTGTACCGCAGCTATCTGCTGCAGGAGCAAGCAGTATCTCTGTGCACCTCAGCGATGATCTAGTCGGGATTGCAGGCCCGATGCCCTGCCCCGGGTCTGAGCTGCCGATGCGGGTAGCGATCTCGCTGTGGATTGCCAATCATGACGACTCCCCCGCCCTTGAGCAGATACTTTCAGGCATTGGAGAACGCTGCGACGGCTACCTAGTTACCGAGTCTGTCTACTCCGAGTTTGGTCAACGCCGCGGCGCTCCCCGAGATTGGCCCGCAGGGCAACGCTCCCCCGGCTTGGTAACCGTGGCGCTCGTTCACCGTAACCCCGCACTTGATGAACGCACGTTCCGCGAATTTTGGTACGGCCACCAGTCACCTATGTCTGAACAACTCCAACCGCGGCTTCGTTACGTGCGCAACACAGTGGTTCATACAGTGACGGCGGGTGCGCCTCCACTCGACGGGATCGTGGTGGAAAGCTGGGAATCAGAAGAGATCGTGTCAGATATTCAGGCCTTCCATAACGGAGACTTAGAAAACCTGTCGGTCATGCTCGACAGCGTCGATACGGTCTTTGAGATGGCCAAACTACGAAGCATCGCCATGTCTGAGTACTTGTTCTTCTAAACGACGCTGCCGTTGACTGAGGTCGCTCTTAGTGCTTGAAGTGCCGCTCCGAGGTAAAGACCATGGCCATGTTGGCCTCGTTCGCAGCAGCGATTACCTCTTCGTCGCGGATTGACCCACCGGGTTGAATAACTGCAGTTGCTCCTGCTTCTGCAGCAGCGTCAAGGCCATCACGGAAGGGGAAGAACGCGTCCGAGGCGCAAGCCCCGCCAACGGCTCGGCCCTCGGCTTTGCTCGCTGCAATTCGCCCAGCATCACGCCGGTTTTGTTGGCCGGCGCCAATACCCACAGCTTGTCCATCCTTCACCAACACAATGGTGTTAGAGGTCACTCGAGCAACCAGTCGCCAAGCCAGTTCCATATCGTTCCACTCGGACTCTGTGGGCTGGCGATTTGTCACCACCGTCCAAGCTGCTCTATCAAGCGAGACCACGTCTGCGGTTTGCACTAAGAGGCCACCAGAGATGGAGCGAATATCTAGGTCTGGCACCTTGAGCGGGGGTGCAGTGAGAACTCGCAGGTTTTTCTTGGCAAGCAAAATCTCTAGTGCTGCAGGCTCATAACCTGGAGCAATAATCACTTCGGTAAACACCGGAGCGAGGGCCTCGGCTAGGGCCGCTGGAACAACTCGGTTGACTGCCACGATGCCGCCGAAGGCAGACGTGGGGTCACCTTCGTGAGCGCGAATATACGCCGAGGTGATATCTGCATCTACTGCTGCGCCGCACGCGTTTGCATGCTTAATTACAACCGCTGCTGGGAGTTCACCTAAAGAGCACACCAACCGCCAAGCAGCGTCTGCGTCATACATGTTGAGATACGACATCTCTTTACCGCCGAGTTGCTCAGCAACATCCCAGCAACCTCCGCCGGGAAATGAATAGCGCGCTCCCACCTGATGCGGGTTCTCGCCGTAGCGCAGTTCTTGGCTTCGGTCTGCAGACAGGTGCAGGGTCTTTGGCAGGGGGCCCGAGTCGGGCAACTCCCCCGCACCTTGAGCGTCGAACCAAGCAACAATTGCTGCATCGTACGCGGCAGTATGTGCAAAGGCATCTCGGGCAAGGCGGCGGCGAGTGACCTCGGTTACTGCACCGCCTGCACGCAACTCACTCAGGGCAACCTCGTAGTCTGCTGGGTTGACCAACACGGTGACCTGCGAATGATTCTTGGCCGCTCCGCGAACCATTGCCGGCCCACCAATGTCGATGAGTTCAATCGAAGGGTCCGAGCTAAACGGGTACAGGTTGACAGCCACAAGGTCTATAGCTGTGACCGAATAGGTCTCCATGTCCGCTAGGTGCGATGGGTCAGTACGGTCGGCCAAGATTCCGCCATGAATCGCCGGATGCAGGGTGACTACTCGATGGCCGAGCATCTCTGGAAACCCGGTGACATCCTCGGTAGGGATGACCTCAAGCCCAGCCTCGGCCAGCACTCTTGCAGTGCCGCCAGAAGATACGAGCTCCCAACCCAGCTCTATCAACGCACGGCCGAATTCAACCATTCCGGTTTTGTCATAGGCCGACAACAATGCCCGCGGTTTGGTGGATTCAGTCATGACACTCGCTCTCTTTGAAGAATTGTTCGAATCGTGTCCACATACAGTCGCCGCTCTACAGCTTTGATGCGTTCATGCAGAGTTGCTTGGTCGTCGCCCGGCAGCACATCTACCGCCTCTTGGGCAAGGATCGGGCCAGCATCAACCTGCTCGGTGGCTACGTGCACGGTGCAGCCCGTCACCTTTGCCCCGTAAGCCAATGTTTGCTCAACTGCGTTCCACCCAGGAAACGCCGGAAGCAGCGAGGGGTGTGTGTTCAAAATGCGCGCCGGGTAGGCCTCGAAAGCCGCCGAAGACAGGATCGTTCCCCATCCCGCCATAGCTACTAGGTCGATTCGATCGATACTCAGCCGATCCAAAACCCGGTCGGTGTACCGCTCACGGTCAAAAGTTGACCCAAACTCGGTCCGCTCAATCACCACACAAGGCAGCGAATGCTCTGCTGCGATCTGCTCAACCAAACAATGTCGATCCACCATCACTAGGTCAATCGGCAAAGCCGCCGTAGCCATCGCGTCAAGAAGGGTCCCGCTTCCAGAGGCGAGTACGGCAAGTCGCATATGCGCTGAAACTATCAGCCTACTGACTGCGCTGATTCTGCTAGCAGACAACTACGCGCCTGCTAGCAGAATGACCAGTCAGCAACTGAAGCTTCTAGATGACCCTTAGAGGCCCTTGACTACGTCGACCATCAACAGGCCGGCCTCGGTTGGATTTGCGCCAACGCTCACGCCGGCAGCTTTCATTGCATCCATCTTGGCTGCAGCAGTTCCCTTACCACCAGAGACGATTGCCCCTGCGTGGCCCATCTTCTTGCCCGGAGGAGCAGTCTGGCCGGCAATGTAGCCAACCACTGGCTTGGTCATATTTGAAGAAATGAACTCTGCGGCTTCTTCTTCTGCCGAGCCGCCGATCTCGCCGATCATCATGACTGCGGTGGTCTCCGCATCGGCCTCGAAGCGCTCGAGGCAGTCAATGAAGCTGGTGCCAGGAACAGGGTCGCCACCAATGCCAACACAGGTAGTCACGCCGATGTTCTGCGACTGAAGTTCATACAAAGCCTGATAGGTCAGTGTGCCCGAACGGCTCACGATGCCTACGTTGTTGGCTCCGGGCTCTGGGTTCTTGGCAATGTGACCAGCAGTGATTCCAATATTGCATTTGCCGGGGCTAATGATGCCGGGGCAGTTGGGGCCAAGAAGCTGCACGCCTGGGAAGTCTCGTTTGAGTTTGTTGAAGAACCAAGCTTCGTCTTGCGCGGGCACACCCTCGGTAATGCACACGATGAACTCAATGCCGCCCTCGGCTGCTTCCATGATCGCGGCACGAACGCCCGCTGCAGGAATAAAGATGCAGCTAGCCGTAGCGCCGGTTTCGGCTACCGCATCTGCAACGGAGGCAAAGATGGGAATTCCATCGACGTTTTCGCCAGCCTTTTTGGGGTTGGTTCCGGCCACAACCTGCGTGCCGTATTCGCGGTTTAGCAGACCGTAATAACGGCCTTGGCTTCCGGTCAGTCCCTGATATAGGACTTTGGTGGTTTCATCTACAAAGATGCTCATCTGATTTTGACCTTTTTGTTCTGGGCCCTCGTTCTGGGCGCTCGTTGTGGGCTGATGTCAGCGGCTAGCGGCGAGCTCAACAGCTTTGCTGGCTGCTTCAAGCATCGTCGGCTGCATCTGCAGTTGATCGGATAGGTGAGGGGCAAGAATCGCTCTGCCCTCTTCGGCGTTGGTGCCATCAAGGCGAATCACGATGGGCGACTCGATGCTGACTCGGCCAAGGGCTTCGATGATGCCGTTCGCAACTTCTTCGCCACGGGTGATCCCGCCGAAGATGTTGATGAAGATTGCTTTGACTGCTGGGTCGTTGTTGATGACCTCTAGCGCTCCAGCCATCACGTCGGCGTTTGCGCCGCCGCCGATATCTAGGAAGTTCGCTGGCTTGCCGCCAGCCTGATTGACCACATCAAGTGTGCTCATGGCCAGACCTGCACCGTTGGCGATGATGCCAACAGATCCATCAAGCCCGACGTACTGCAAGCCCTTTTCGTGTGCGGCCTGCTCACGAGAATCACGCTCTTGAGTTGCCTCGTACTCGGCCCATTCGTGGCGATAGATGGCGTTATCGTCCAAGGTCACCTTGGCATCGAGTGCGTGTACCTCACCAGTGGGCTTCAGAATAAGAGGGTTGATCTCTGCAAGATCGGCATCGCCTTCGGTGTACGCCCGATAGAGCTTCAGCAGAATATCTACTGCGCCATCCTCGGCTGCTGGGTTCAGATTGGCTGCTTGAACCCAGGCTCGAGCGGTTGGCTCGTCGAGACCGTCAACAGGATCAATCCAGATCTTGGCGATTGCGTCGGGGTTCTCTTCGGCCACGGCTTCGATCTCAACTCCACCCTCTGCAGAAAGCATCCCAAGATGCTTCTTGGCTGAACGGTCGAGCGTGAAGCTGGCGTAGTACTCCTCGGCAATGTCAGAGGCAACTTCGATCCAGACCACATGGACGGTATGGCCCTTGATGTCCATACCCAAAATATTTGAGGCGTACTCGCGCACCTCCTCGGCGGTGTTAGCCAACTTGATGCCGCCAGCTTTGCCGCGCCCACCAACTTGCACCTGCGCCTTGATGACCACGGGATACTCGCCAATGCGGCCAGCGGCTGCAACTGCATCCTCCACTGTGGTCACTGCCTCGCCCTTCGACACTGGAATGTCGAACGAAGCAAAGAATTGTTTACCTTGGTACTCGAAGAGGTCCACCCTCGTGTGCCTTTCTGCTCGGCCATCGGCCCGTCGAACAACGCCGGTGCGCTACTCGAGGGTGCACAATATGAACTCATGCACCCGGCGGGGGATACTAAACGCCTTCAGCCCTTGATCTCATATCGAGAGCCAAATCGGTTTCCTGCTCGAACTGTATTTTTGGCTCAAAGCATGCAAACTGTTAGGACTTATGCCAGTCGAACGTCGCTCCGGTAAACAACAACTCTTAGCGATCAGCCTTGGGGTTGGGGCAGTTCTGATTGCCATTGGTATTGCTTGGGGCATGCTTGCGCTTGCCGGCGGGAATGAAACTGCCACCCAGCTTCGCTTAGGTGATGATGTCTTTGACGCCGGCAACGCAGTGCGGCTCTCTGGCCAAATCAACGCACAGGGGCCGCTGTTGTTTAGTGATGTTTCTGGTCGTGGGCAACAGCGCCCGATTGCGGTGAATCACTTTGGAGATGACCCGGCTATTCGCTGGGTTGCATTCGATGCCGCTGCGCCCGGCGCCGAAGAGAACTGCTTCTTAGTTTGGTCGTCCAAGCTTGAGGTATTTGAAGAGCGATCGGCTGTAAGTGGCGCTCAGCGTGAGCAGGGCCAAATCTGTCGTGACATCACCGTTCCCGCAAATGGCGAAGGCCTTGATCAATACGCGTGGAAAGTCGACAAAGAGGGCAATCTGACGATCGACCTTCGACCGGATGACAAAATCTCTAGCAACGGTGGCGGCTAAATCAGCCTGCCTCAGCCGAATCTTCGAAGAGTGGCAACAAACGGTCCCGCTGGATTTTCCGAGTGCCGGTTCGTGGAAGCTCGTCAACTATGACAATGCGACGAGGCGCTTTGTACTGAGCCATTCGCACACCGGCCCAAACCACCAGTTCTTGAGATGTCACCTTGGCTTTTGGCCGCAGGCGAACTGCAGCAACCGGAACCTCTCCTAGCTTCGCATGTGGGATTCCCACCACTGCAGCCTCAAGCACATCTGGGTGCTCCTCAATGTCGGCCTCTACTTCAACTGGATACACCGAGTAACCACCAGACTTGATCACAGCCTTTGCTCGGCCCTGAAACATCACTGTTCCAAAGGGCCCGGACCGAACCAGATCCCCGGTTCGCAACCATCCGTCCTCGGTGAGCGCCTCACTGCTTGCTTTAGCGTCCCCCCAATACCCTTTGAGTACGCCCGGGCCCTTCAGCCGCAACTCGCCCACTTGGCCTGGCAGCACTCCTCTGCCTGAGCGATCCGCTACCTTGAATCGCCATCCCGGCATAGATAAGCCAAGGGAATCGCCAAGACCAATCGGCAACATCGGCGGAGAGAGCTTTGTGGCCACGTTGCCGCCCACCTCGACCATTCCGTAACCCTCCATAAAGGCGGCCTCGCCGATTGCACCGATACCAGGAAGCGTTACCGAAGCGCCAAAGGACTTGAACTTGAGCGCAAGGTCGGCCGGCATGACATCGGCGCCGCTGATCCAGAC
>JBIKPA010000229.1:0-4405 GCA_044357715.1 Microthrixaceae bacterium | reverse complement strand
TCGACCAAACAGCAGCCAAATAAAAAGGGGGATACAAAGGAGCCGAATCAGAGTGATCGCATTTGGAGCAGTCAAGAGGCGGTCTTCGCCCTCTGGAATCTCTTCCCCGGCGAGTCCGCGAGGTTTTGACACTGGATCTGTCATCGCTTGCAGTCTATGACCTGAGCTAGGCCGCAGAAGTGGTGTTCAGCAACGAGTCCCGTGCAGCCGCTCAGAGATTCGTGTCAGCCCGAGGAACAACTCGTAGTGTTGGGGCAATGAGTACCGATTCTGCCAAACCCGAGGACTCCGTTTTCACCAAGATCATTCGGGGTGATTTCCCGGGGCGCTTTGTTTGGGAAGGGCCCGAGGTGGTTGCTTTTCTTACGATCGCTCCGCTGAGACCAGGCCACACCTTGGTAGTTACCCGCCAACAGGTGGATCAGTGGACTGACCTTGACGAGGCCACATGGCAAGAGGTGTCCCGCGTGCAACTCGCGGTGGCTACTGCGCTCAAGGCCTCGTTCCCGTGCGTGAGGATCGGGTCGATCATTGCTGGCCTTGAGGTGCCGCATTGCCATGTTCACCTAGTGCCAATTGATCACGAGTCGGACCTGAACTTTGCCAACGCCGACGCGGCAGCAAACCCAGAAGACCTTGACCTCGCTGCCGAGCAGATCCGCTCGGCGCTGCGCGAACTTGGCCACAGCGAAGTTTCTGGCTCACCACGCAGTGCCAACTAACTGCGTTAGGCCCGAGTTGCTCACCGTGGCGTGGATTGCTCACAGTGGCGTGATCAACTGTGCGCCCTGATTCCGGGCGCTGTTCACTTCAGTTGACACTGCGAAGAACTCAAGGTCCTCATCCCGAGCGGGAACCAGAAGTTCTTGGAATGCTTCAACCTGAGTCTCCTGTGGAGACAGCCAGTGCCCCCAATCCTCTCTCTGCAGTATCACTGGCATTCGGTCATGCAGAGCTGCGATTTTTTTATTCGCCTGAGTCGTAATGATTGTGCAGGTTCGCAGCACTGTGTCTTGCTGCAGATCGGCGTTACCCGGATCATCACTTTTACCGCCTCGCCACTCTTCCCACAGCCCGGCGAATGCAAGCGGTTCCGAAGATGGCGAGTGAATGAAGTACGGCTGCTTGGTCTTCGAGTCTGCAAGTTTGACCCACTCATAGAATCCATCGACGGGGATAATGCAGCGACGTTTGGCAAACGCTGAACGAAATGATGGCTTGGTAGCAAGTGTCTCGCTGCGAGCATTGATCATCCGCACCCCGATCGACTCATCTTTGGCCCAAGAAGGAACAAGGCCCCACCGACAAGTGGTGAGCAGTCTCGAGTCCTCGCGCTCAAGAACCACTCTGATCGCCGCAGTGGGCGCAACGTTGTATCGAGGAGCGCTCTCAAGGAGCTGCTCTTCAACCGCATCCAGATCAAAGAACTTGGCCAAGCTCAGCGATGTAGAGGTAGAAACAAACCGGCCACACATAGGGCCATTTTAGGGGTCAAGAGCAGATCGGGTGCATCAAGTGAGAGCGCAAGCACTCCCACAACTAACATCTCTCAGGTCATGTCCGCACCCCACACTCCCGCAGCGCACCCTTCCCAAGCCGCGCAGACAGGTAGCAAAGAACCGGTGCCACTGATCTCTATCGTCACGCCCACCTACAACGAGGCCGAAAATCTGCCGATCCTTATTGAGCGCTTACATGCTGCGTTGGGCGTGCTTCCTCACGAGATCATCATCGCTGACGACAACAGCCCAGATGGAACATGGCAAGTTGGCGAAGCCCTTGCAGCAGACGACCCGACACTTCGCATCATGCGACGGTTTCACGACCCTGGGCTCTCTGCCTCTGTACTTGACGGGTTATCTACCGCCCGTGGCGAGGTTCTGGTGGTTATCGATGCAGACCTGCAACACGACACTGCGGTACTGCCAGAGATGCTCAGCCACGTTCTCACAGACCGTGTTGATGTTTGCGTTGGTTCACGCTCGACGGCGGGCGGCGGCTATGGGGACTGGTCAGCGAGTCGCCGCTTTGTGAGTTGGGTGGCCACGGTCATTGCCAAGGTTCTGCTTCGTGTATCGGTCAGCGACCCGATGAGCGGCTACTTCGTTGTTTCTAGGGAGGCTTACGAGCAGACTGCCCCATCGATCAACCCGCGGGGGTTCAAAATCCTGCTCGAGTTCATCGGCCGAAACCGAAAGCTCCGAGTAGATGAGGTCGGATACGAATTCTCGAATCGGATCCACGGCGAAACCAAGCTGAATCGTTCTGTCATCCGCTCGTACCTCCTCGGCGTGGCAGAACTTCGCGTAGGCCGGCAAATCAATCCGACTTTTTTGTTGTACGCACTCGTTGGTCTAGTGGGCTTGGCGGTCAACTCAGTTCTCTTTACCTTGGCCGAAGCGGTTGGATTCCCTGAGATCACCACTGGGCTAAACGACGCTATCGACCCCATCGCAACCTCGTTCCTCTTTAGCGTTCAGGTAACCATTCTGTTGCTGTTCGCTATGAACAACGAGTTCACCTTCTGGGAGCAGCGCTACCGAGGCTGGGCACTGATTCCCGCCTTTGTCCTGTACGAGGCCATGTCGTTAGTTGGCACCAGCGTCCATGTGGCTGTGTTCACCTCGCTGCAAAACATCGGCTTTTTACTGAACCTGCTCGGTACAGGCGCGTCGCGTGTCGTACAAAACCTGATCGGCGCATCTATTGCGCTAGTGCTGAATTGGTTCCTCAACACCACCTACTTGTGGCGACGCCGGCAGCGCTAAGAGCGATGGCACTGCAGCAACTTATGCCTGCCGCTAGAACGCCTTGAGCCGGACAAGCGTCGGGAGTGACATCGAGCAGATAGGCAAAATCGCCTATTGAACTGTTATCGAGGCCCCGTCACCCTCTACGTAGGCGAACCAGACTCGGGAGAAACCAGTGCAATCTAGGTTTAGGCTTTGGCCTCGTGCCCTCATGGCACTGTTCTTATTTAGTTGTTGCATCGCCGCTTGCGTACCAGTGAGTCCGAGCAGTACAACTCCAACTAGCAGCACAACTCCGACTAGCAGCACCCTGGCCCCGACCACATCGCTGCCAGTAAGTAGTGACTGCACTGACCTCACCGCTGGCGCAAACCTTCAGGGATGCGACTTCAGCGGGGCAAATATGGCCAACTTAGAACTGACAGGGGCAAACCTTGCTGGCGCCAACCTTGTCAGCGCCTATTTGTACATGGCCGATCTCAGTAACGCGAATCTCACAGGGGCGACGATGAGTAACGCCAACTTGCAAGGAACTTTGTTGGTTGGCGCACAGCTAGCAAATGCCAACCTGAGCAGCTCATATTTCTTCATGGCCGACCTCACCGGGGCCAACCTGAATGGATCCAATTTGAGTAACGCCAACTTGCAGCAGACTCTGCTCGGCGGTGCGAACCTAGCGGGTGCCAACCTGAGCGGTGTCTACGCATACGGTTCTGACCTCAACTCGGCCAACCTGACCAACACAAATCTGGCCAATGCAAATATGCAAAACGTGAACCTCTCTCAGGCCGACCTCACCGGTTCCAACCTCTCCGGCACATACTTCTTTGGTTCAACCTGGAGGGACACCACATGTCCGGACGGCGTCCTGCAGTCCACTCAGTGCTTTCCGACCTGAGCGATTTCGCTCAAAATATTTGGACACTAAGTCCAATTGCATTCCTGCACCTTTATAAGAGCCCAAACTTGGCGGCCGATAAAACGGCGAGGAGTCCATACAGAAACAAGGTTCACTTCTAGTTGTCCTAATAGGCGCGTGCGTAGCGTTGTTCTCAGCATTTACACCTGAACCAGTCACAACAAGCACCACACCCACAACCACGGTTACACATGTTGACTGCAGCGCACGCACACCCGGGGTTGACCTACACGGCTGCGACCTGTTCGGCGCGACCGGGCCGACGCCCACCTGACCGATGCCATCTGGTCGAAGACGATATGTCCGAATGGTGCTGTGAAATCAGCGGGATGCCCGAGCACACTATTTGGGTGGCCGTAGCAGCAAACAACAATGTGGAAGGCCCCGACACAACGTCGGGGCCTTCTACATTTTTACGACACCAGCCAGCCGCATAGGCAGCACCCCGTCAATGCAAGCCATCACGGGAGTAGCGCTCGCCGTTGACGACCCAGCTCCAACCGAGCTCGTTGCGCCAGCGTGAACCGTTTACTCGATGGCATCACTTGACTTTCAGATCGTCGAGCGTGCCGACAAAGTTGGTCTCGATAACCTGATCTCACGAGAGATTCTCGGTGCAGTACTCGCCCAGCAGGAAGCCCAGGTTCTCAACGGCTCCGGCTCCAGCGGTGAAGTCACTGGGCTGCTTGGGACTTCAGGTGCAGGCTCAATCACGCTTACGGCTACGACTGCTTAC
>JBIKPA010000228.1:0-4410 GCA_044357715.1 Microthrixaceae bacterium | reverse complement strand
TCAGATTTAGCCCAGATCGGGGTAAGTATCGTGCCGGCCTGCACCAGAATCACGTTGATCCCAAACGGTGCAACCTCGGACTGCAGCGACTCGCTGAGTGACTCCACGGCCCGCTTGGTTGATGCATACGGCCCCATGAGTGGTGGTGACAGAACTGCCGAAGAGGATGAGATGTTCACGATGCTGCCGGCCTGGGTCTGCCGCATTCCAGGAAGCACCTGCTGCGTACAACGAATCACACCAAGCACGTTGGTGTCGAACATTGCTTGGTAGTCGTCCACGGGGGTTTCTTCGATGCTTCCGGCACCAGTAATGCCAGCGTTGTTCACTAAAACAGCAACTGCTTCCTCGGCAAGAATCTGCTCGAAGGCCTGAGTCACCGAAGCGTCATCGGTGACGTCGATCATGACCGCAGCAATTCCGGCCTGGCCCGCAGTGTCCGACAGGCCAGCATCTGATGCAGCCTGGGCGATTGCCTCGAGGCCCTCAACACGCCGTGCTCCGGCAAACACCCGGTAACCAGCATGGGCCAAGCTTAGCGCTGTGGCCAAGCCAATCCCCGAGTTTGCTCCAGTGACAACAGCAAGTTCAGTCATGGTCTAGTAACACCTCTCCTAGGGAAGGACCCTTGTGTCCACGGCCTCCCGTTATCTCCGGTTCTATCTCTTCCGCAATCTTCGACGAGTCTCACCGTAGCCTCACAACTTTCAGGTAGTTGTTGAGAACCACATACGCGACATGCAGGCTCAGCAACTAGAGAAAGTTCCCTTGCTTTCCAGACAACCCAATGGGGCCAGTATTTTCCATTGTTCACAGTAAATGTGCATCCATCTTCATCCCGGATCTCAGCGTAGACATCCAATGGGTTATAACCCAGCTCAGAAACACACATCCTGACTCGCTCAATCTGAGCCTCTACGGACATATCTAGTGTCCCGTAGTTCTTTCCAAACCACATGTAGTTCCCCCTTTAGTTAAGTGCGTTTCTCGCCTCCTTTACTTGAGTCAGAACGGGCCTAGATGTGACATGTTTGGCGCGGCGGATTTTGCCGTAGGGGAACTGCTTTCCTGCGAGTTTCAGTCTGATGTGCAGGCTGCCTTTAGGGGGAGTCCTGCAGGGCGTTTTAGAGCGCTTTGAGTAGCAGATAAGCACCAAAAACCACTTCGATCGTCACTGCAATCTGGCGCTGATAACGCGTGACAAGGGTGTGCAGGCTTGCAAACCACTTGGCCGATTTGCTGGGCGCTATCAGGCGGAGAGCAAGAGGCAATGTTGCTGCCATCGAGGTGATCAAAAAGGCCACGCCCACAGCTACTGCCTTGTCTGACAGGTCCACTCGACTGACTGATATTTCTCGCATGGCTGGCAGGTACAGCAAGATTGTAGAGAAGTTGGTCATCATCATGGCCATCCCCAAAACAAAGGCCGCCCACAGACTGCTGTGCTTGTCTGGATCGGCTGGGGACTGTGTGGCCGCTTCGGAGTCTTTGTCGGTGCTCATTGCTCTGAGGACCGTAGAAAGTGCCAGAAGCAGCAGCACTAGGCCGAACGTGGCGTCAATGGCTCGCGTGATGGGTTCGCGAGCAGCAGCTACCGAAGTTGCATGGTGAGTGAGTCTGAGCCCGACAACGGTAAGGGCGGCCAGAATGCTCATAGCTCCGGCTGTGAATGCAGTTCCACGCGCAACGGCGCGCTTTGGGGCACTCAGAATCAGCAGCCCGACGGCAAGTACCGTTGGGCTGATTGCTGCGCCGAGAGCGAGCGGAATGATTTTGGACAGAAGTTGACCCACGTAATGAGGGTACTCACCAGCGATTGAAATTCGGCAGATTTTGTGTGAACCTGCTCACCGTGGCCGACCTCTCTGCTTTGCTGAATGACCTTGATGCCGAAGGCATTGCGCTCGACACGGTGTTAGATGAGTTGCCAGCCGAGTCATGGGGCTTGCCCACACCGTCTGCTGGTTGGAACATTGCCTTTTCGGTAGCTCACCTAGCTTGGACTGATCAGGCTTCTCTGCTTGCTGTTGTTGATGAACCAGCCTTTGTTGCCGAAGCCGAAGCACTACTAGCGCAGCCCAAGGGGTTTATTGATCGAACTGCGGCACAAAACGCTGGGTTGGATCCACAGGAGTTGCTTGAACTTTGGCGCACGGGGCGGGCGGCACTGAGTTCGGCATTGGCTGAAGTGCCCGATGGTCGCAAGCTGCAATGGTTTGGACCACCCATGAGCGCTGCATCTATGGCAACTGCGCGGTTGATGGAGACCTGGGCCCATGGCTACGACATTGCTGACGCACTTGGTGTTCGGCCTGTGCCCACGAGGCGCCTTCGCCAAGTTGCGCATATAGGAGTGCGGACGCGCGACTTTGCATTCACGGCCAATAAATTGGAAGTCCCTACCGAAGCGTTCCGTATCGAACTTGATACTGCTGAACTTGAGGTTGCTGGGCTCGGTACTACAGGAACTCAGCCTTGGGTCTGGGGGCCAGAGGATGCGACTCAACGAGTTTCGGGCCCGGCCTTAGACTTTTGTTTACTGGTCACGCAACGCCGCCACTACGAGGATCTTGATGTGGTAGCCGTGGGTGCTCAGGCCGCAACATGGCTTAGCATTGCTCAAACCTTTGCTGGGCCGGTTGGCGGCGGGCGCACAGCGGGCCAGTTTTCTGAGGAGCGCAACCTATGACCGAGCTCGTGCATCTGCAGGTTGAGTCCCAGATTGCAACAATCACGCTGGATTCACCGGCAAATCGCAACGCGTTGTCAGCGCAACTCATGACTGAGCTGGCATCGCAGTTACATACCGCAACGGCTAGTACCGCAGTGCGCTCGGTGGTCTTGGCGCACACCTCATCCACATTTTGCTCGGGTGCCGATCTAGCTGGCAGCGCTGATGCAGGCCGTTCTGGGCCAGAGAGAGACATGGCACAACTCGTTGGCTTGCTTCGGCAGTTTCTTGAGTGTTCAAAGCCAATTGTGGCTCTCATCGAGGGGCACGTTCGTGGCGGCGGGTTGGGCCTTGTTGCGGCCTGCGACTTAGCTGTTGCGAGTCTGCAGTCAAGTTTTGCCTTTAGCGAGGTTCGACTCGGCGTTGCGCCCTCGATCATCTCACTCACGGTGCTTCCCCGATTGACGAGTCGTGCAGCATCGCAGTACTTCCTGACTGGGGATCGTTTCGATGCAGCCGAGGCAGAACGTATCGGTTTGATCAGTGCGGCTAGTGAGCACCCAAATGTAGCTCTAGAACAGCTAGTCACCTCGTTGCGACTCTGTTCCCCTGTTGGCTTAGCAGAAACGAAGAAGCTCACTACCCGCGCAATTCTTCAGGGTTTTGATGCTCAAGAAACTTCTGTTACTGCTCTTTCAGAGCGGTTGTTCTCTGCTGAAGAAGCTCAAGAAGGCATAGCCGCATTCAAAGAAGGTCGCCCGCCACGCTGGGCCGAGTGACACGAGAGACAACTAGATCAGGGGAGTGCGACAGGTCAGTTGAACAGCGTGGTAATCAAAGCCAATAGTCGGATCGGCTTTGGCGTGAGCAAACTCTTCTTTGAGCCCTGACAGAACTTCCTCAAGTGATCCAAGATTCCCGTCAGACTGCGCCATGACCTGTGGGTCTTTCTGCAGGGCTGCTGCGCCCGACAACAGCAATTCCTCTAAATAGTCCAGCAACTCGGCTCGCCGAGTCGGACCCATCTCAGAAGAGGCAAGGGCTAACTCCTCGGTGCTGACCTGCTCGCACCCAAGACCTTGAGCTAGCTCTCTCAGTTTTTGCCCCACGAACGGATCGCCACCCCCTGCGCTTTGCTGCGTGCAAAACAAGTCCCACCAATGTTGTATCGCTGCCATTTCTGGGGCAAAGCGAAACGTGGCGTTGTCCACTTCGGTACACAACAAGTTTCCGCCGGGTTGAACCACTCGAACTGCCTCGCGCAGCACGGCAAGTGGGTCACTCACATGCTCAAGCATCCAGATGGTAATGGCAGTGTCAAAGGAGTCATCGGGGAAGGGAAGCGCAACGGCATTTGCTTGCAGAAGCTGAGCCGAACTTGCAGCCGAGACAGACAAAAACTTCTTCGCTGCGCTGAGGTTGGCCAAGCTGAGGTCAATCCCTGTCAGTTGTAGATCAGGGCAACGCTGAGCAATCTGATTGAGTTGTGCACCTACGCCACAGCCAATCTCAAGCAGCGATCCCTGAAGCGGAAGGCGTAGCGTTGAAAACACCATCGGCGCCAGAATCTCGGCCTGCTCCCAAAGCCGGCGGCTCTCTTCCTCGCCAAATCCATGTATGTAGCCCGAGCCTGTCACAGCATCGCAGGATACACACCTCGCACAAGCGCACAGATAGTCTGAATGATTGTCAGAGTCTTGAGATTCTGTGTTGCAGCAAGGTCTGTGTTGCAGCAAGGT
>JBIKPA010000003.1:0-41862 GCA_044357715.1 Microthrixaceae bacterium | reverse complement strand
CAGTGACCGAGCGCAGCCCAGAGACCGAAGAACAGCACTGTCTGCCAAGCCAAAATCCGCAAGGCAACTGGCCGTGCGCTGTTGGATTGAAGCGCGAGTAAGAGGCCCTTGAGGTTTTTCCAGCCAGATTCACCGTCGGCATCACGCCGCATTTTGCGGTTCCAAGAGGCCACAGAGATGGGATAACCCGAGTAGAGCGCCGTATCTGGTTCGTTGGGCCCGAACTCTTCTTTATGGTGCGCCATATGGCTGCGACGGTATGCATCAATGGGCACAAAAGCGGGGTAGGCAACCAGCCAGGCACCAACCCAATCGTTGATTTTGCGGTGAGAAAAAAGCAGGCGGTGTGCTGCTTCATGGCCAAGGATGGCAAACCGGGCAAAGGCTCGTCCCATTAAAAAGAATGCCAGCACCCAACCGACGGGATTGCCCCACCAAGCGGCTACAACCAATACCCCAACCGACTGCAACCAGAGTCCGCACACGTGAGCGGCATTTGCAAGGTTTGGGATTTGGTACAGCTCGGTGCGCAACTCGCCGAGTGGGCGCCCCGTATGCCCAAGGCGACTCGTTGGAAGCGAGTGAGTGAGTACCTCGGATGGGGGCAGCATGGTGTTGGAGTCGCGATGCTGAGCGTTCGGCACAAAACTAGTGTTACAGATATATAATAGCTGTTGCAAATATGTAATATGGGTCGGTGCTGGACATAAAGAGAGCCGAGAGTGACCCAGCATTGACACCAAGATCTGTGCTGGCATCAATGCTGCTCGGGTCAACCCCGCCCAAACTGCCGGTTGCGGTTTTGGTCCGAGTTGGTGAGCTGTTTGGTTTCTCTGAGGGCTCGGTTCGAACAGCGCTGTCTCGAATGACTGCCTCAGGTGAACTCAGTCGGGACACCCAGGGTTGGTATGCGCTCCAAGGCGAGCTACTGACTCGGCAGTTTCGTCAGGGCGAGTCACGATCTGCTGTCACTGCGGACTGGTCTGGCCGCTGGCGCCTAGCGATTGTTGATCCCGGTGCTCGCTCTGCTCCTGCTCGTGCTGCGCTGCGGACTGCTGTTATGAGACTGCGATTTGCTGAACAGCGCGAGGGGGTCTGGCTGCGACCAGACAACCTTGATCCGCGCTCGCAACCAGAGCAGTGGCAGCTAGCCGATGCTCAATGCCGCTGGTTTTTGGCAGAGCCCGAGTTCCCCCTAGAGCAAAACGAACAAGATTTTGTTGGGGAGCTCTGGAACCTTGTTGAGTGGGGCCGCAAGGCAATCGAACTGCGACAGAAGATGCATGCACTCACGGCTCCGCTCGAGCAGGGCGACACATCTGCGCTGGCTCCTGGGTTTGTTTTGTCTGCCGCAGTCCTCAGACATTTCATTGCCGACCCCCTGCTACCAAGGGAACTTTTACCAAGGCACTGGCCGGGTGCTGCCTTGCGCTCAGACTACGACCGCTACGACCAGATTTATCGTTCTGTTCTAGATGATTGGGTCAGGGCGAGATGAGTGGGTGGCTCACGGAGCCTCGCCGCTACCATCAAGTAGGTGACAGACGGAGCTGATTCCCAAACCCCTGATCTGAACCGCTTCTACTTTCGACAGTTGCTTGCCGGCAGCGATTTTGCAACCGGTAATGAACTCGCCGTTGGGATGGCCAACTTTGCCTACCTGATAGGAGACCGGGGCACAGGTGAGTGCATGGTGGTTGACCCTGCGTATGGGGTTGCTGAACTCAATGCGATTGCTCAGGCCGACGGGATGCACCTGACAGGAGCTCTTGTCACCCACTATCACGCGGATCACTGCGGCGGCGAGATTATGGGTATGAAGATCGAAGGGGCGGCGAAACTGTTGGAGCTCACGCAGATCCCAGTGCATATCCAAGAAGCTGAGCGCGAATGGATTCTGAAGGCCAGTGAGCTCTCTGCTGATGACCTTGTGTTACATCAGCCAGGGGACACGGTGATGGTGGGCGAGTTGCCAATACAACTTGTCCATACCCCAGGTCATACCCCCGGCAGCCAATGCTTCTATGTGAATGGCTGTTTAATCTCGGGGGACACACTCTTTCTAGAAGGATGTGGCCGAACTGATCTACCCGGGGGTGACCCAGAGGAGCTCTACTACAGCCTCACGCAGAGACTCTCGCAGGTCCCGGCGGATGCCTACCTCTTTCCGGGGCATAACTATTCTGATCGGCCGATGGAGCTGATGGGCGAGAACCGCGAGCACAACTTCGTGTTCAGGCCAAAGAGCGCTGAGCAATGGATGATGATGTTCGGTGGGGCGTGATCCGCGGTTAGTTGACGTCACTCTGCCAACCTTGCGGAGTGACAGATGTAGGCGTTGATGAAGCAGAACAACCTGAAAATTCGCTGCCTCCCACGCTCAACGGGCTGGTGAGTGGAAATCAACTCCCAAAGTGGTTCTGGCGTGCAATCCTTGGAATTGCCTTTTCGGTAGCCGCTTTTATGGTTGTGACTGGAAGCTTGGCCAAGCTCGAGGGGCTCATTCGGCTTTTGGCTGTCTCTTTGTTTTTATCCTTTGCGGTCGAACCGTCAGTGAACTTCCTAGCGAACCGGGGCTGGCGGCGTGGCCGGGCAACGCTCGCATGTTTCGTATTGATATTTGGAATTGGCGGAATCTTCCTCATCATCATGGTTGGTCTAGTGATTACTCAGACCGCCGAGCTTGTTCGTAATGCTCCCGGCTACATCAATGAGGCCACCACGTGGGTGAATAACACCTTTAATACAGAACTCACCTCGGACAAACTCGACTCAGCCTTGGTGGAGTATCAAGACGATCTGACTTCGCTTGCCACTGGTATGGGCGGCAGAGTGCTTACCGTGACGGGGTCGGCTCTGGGCGTGGTGTTTCAGATGTTCACGGTCTTCTTGTTCAGCTATTACATGATTTCGCAGGCACCGCTACTGCGCAGAAACGTATGCTCGTTCCTGCCCGCAGCGCGTCAAGAAGTTGTGCTTCGTTTGTGGGAACTTTCAGTTGAGAAGACCGGAGGGTGGGTCTTTTCTAGATTGCTTCTTGCCTCGGTAAGCGCTGTTACCTCTTGGGTTGTCTTCGAGATTCTCAATCTGCCATCCCCGCTAGCGCTTGCTCTTTGGATGGGCTTGGTCAGTCAGTTCATTCCGGTCATTGGAACCTACCTCGGTGGAGCGCTCCCGCTGCTTCTCGCTTTGCTCAATGACCCCATCGATGCTGTGTGGGTGCTGGTCTGGATTTTGGTGTACCAACAGATTGAGAACTACTTGTTGTCGCCGCGGATTACCGCGCACACAATGGACCTTCACCCGGCGGTTGCTTTCGGGTCAGCGTTAGCTGGTGCGAGCCTCTTTGGCCCAATGGGGGCAGTTCTAGCATTGCCTGCTGCTGCAGTTATACAAGCTTTTATCTCTTCATACTTGAATCGTCATGAGGTCATCGAGTCACGTCTGACAGACCTAGAGGTTATTGAAGAAGCTGGTGGGCAGAACGCGGTGTATCGAGCTATGCGAGGGATCAGCCGAGATGAACCACTCGAGACGGATTCACCTGAGGAGCAGTCTCCTCCCCAGTAGCTGAGGCTAAAAGGAGCCGTCCGAGACTTCGCATTATCTGGCCTGTGCTGTCATCCCACTCTGTGCGGGGAGCAGACCAATACAACTGAAGGGCACCGATGAGTTGCTGCCGATCCAGAATGGGAAGATACACACAAGAACGCAGTCCCAACTCGCCCAGTGTCTGACTACTCCTTTGAGCGAAGGGAAGGGTCTCTGCGTTTTGTACAAAGAGAAACCGCTCCGGGGTAGCCACGTTGAACCCCCAAGGAAACCAGTCTGTTGAGCAGGAGTCTCGAAGCATATTTCTGACAGGGCTTGTCCCAACAGGGGTTACTCCGTGTTGCTCAGCGCTAGAGAGGGTCACCTGGTCTGCTGAACACTGATGGCGAATCAGTTGAAGGCCATCACTCACAATTTCTGAAGGTGCCGAGCCGGCAACACCTTCGGAGAACACGGCGATTGCAGCAGCGAGTGACCGTTGAGAATGAAATTGCTGAGTCTGCATGAATCTTTCTGCGGCATAGCCCCTGATGGGCGGCTGCGTTGAGTTGGTCGGAAGATTCCCCCGCCAACTGGAGAATTTTCTTCAGCAGGTTGCACACTGTTGAGGTGACTTCTCAGGATCCCAGCCCGTTGCATCCCAGCTCGTTGTACCCAGTTGCAGAACACCGGCAGTCCTACATGATCGAGGTCTCTGGGGGGCACAGCATTCGAGTACACGAATCTGGCAACCCGGCGGGCAAGCCAGCAGTAGTGCTTCACGGCGGTCCCGGTGGAGGCTCCTCACCGAAGCAGTATCAGTTCTTCGACCCTGCGGTGTACCGAGTTGTGCTCATTGATCAGCGAGGCTGCGGCGAAAGCACCCCGTATGCGTCAGTGGATTGCAATACCACCTGGGATTTGGTCTCAGACATTGAGTCTGTTCGGCAGTTCTTAGGAATAGACACGTGGCTGGTGTTCGGAGGCTCTTGGGGTTCCACTTTGGCCCTCGCCTATGCACAAACCCACCCCGAACGGGTAACAGAGTTGGTGTTACGAGGCATTTTCATGCTGCGGCCATCCGAACTCCGGTTCTTTTATCAAGATGGAGCAAGTCACCTTTTTCCTGATCTTTGGGAGGGTTTTTTGGCCCCCATTCCTGAAGAGGAACAGGGCGACTTGATGGCCGCCTATCACCGTCGACTCTTTGGCGAGAACCGCGACGAACTTTTGAGTTGTGCGCAAGCCTGGTCCGAGTGGGAACGACAAACATGCATGCTTGATGCCCAAGATGGTGCAGCTGAACCCGCCGAGCAGGCGGAGGCTTTTGCACGCATTGAGAATCACTATTTCGTAAATGGCGGGTTCTTTGACTCCGACACGCAGCTACTCGACGGGGTTGATCTGATCCGTCATATCCCGGCTGTCATTGTGCAGGGACGCTACGACGTGGTCTGCCCCATGCGCTCTGCTTGGGACCTGCACCGTGCTTGGCCCGAAGCCGAACTGATCGTGAATACCCACGCAGGGCATTCAATGTTCGACCCAGAAAACGCCGCTTCGCTGAAAGAGGCCTGCGACCGCTTCCGCTAGGACTTGCTTTCGGCTTCTTTGGCTGGGGGTCGATAGCAGGTGAGGAGCAGCAGAGTTCCCGCCCCCACCCCAACTACCACCGTGATCAACAGGCCGAGCCATTCATTGCCCAAGAAGTAACCCACATATTCACTCAGGCCGAACGCCCGGTCGAGTGACCATTTCCCGGCGCCGAGCGATCCAATCGCAAAGCACAGGGTTGCCAGAAGTAGGACGTATTCAAGCCCCTCCTTGGTAATCAAGAAAGCATGCTTATGAACAGTCCACCCGGCAACCACCATCACGCTGATGACACCAGCGGCTGCGAGCGGGGTAAGAAGACCAAACAGCAGGAGCACACCACAGCCCATCTCGGTAAGAGAGGCTGCATAGGCATGAACGGTTCCGTTTGGACGCATGCCCATAGAAGAGAACCATCCTGCAGTTCCGGCGATTTTTCCGCCGCGAAACATCTTGTTGTAGCCATGCCAGAAGATTGTTGGGCCTACGACAAGACGCAGAACAAGCAAGACAAGGTCAACTTGAAGGAACGGACTTGAACTCACAGCAGAAGTCATCGCTGCTGAGTGTAAATGACTAGATCCCCAAGTTGGGATTCCCACGATGCATAGACTGAGACCTATGACTACTTCGAACCGAATCTTCGCAGCCACGCTCGCCGCCTCTCTACTGATACTTGCGCCGGCAGCGTGCAGCAACAACGACAACGAAGCGGTTGACAAGGAGTCGACCACTACAACCTCTGAAGCGGCCGATGCCGGAGGCGCACAAGTCCTTCCTCCGATCATGTTGACGGCAACGGATACAACTGCCGATCTCAAGGTTGGAGACACCGTGGTGTTTGAACTCGGAGACCCTGGTGATGGCAAGTTCGTGGCTACGAGCAGCGATGTTGCAGTCATCGAGATCACCTCAGACGGCGGGAGCCAAGGGACTTATTCCACCAATGCTGGTGGTAAGGCCCTGAGCGCAGGCAAGGCCACGGTAACGGTGGTCCTCGAAGGTGGCGACACTGAAGCCGCGCCCGTGGTTTACGAACTCACCGTGAGCTAGTAGCGACTGCGCTAGGGGAAGCCAACAGGGACACGGTGACCTGAAGCCCGCCATGATCGGGCGGATCGCCGAGTTGCACTGACCCACCTGAAGCTGCGGCGAGTTCTGCCACAATTGATAATCCAAGGCCACTGCCACCGGGTTCGGCTCCCGGCGCCCGCCAGAACCTTCGTGTAGCGCGTTCTTTTTCTAGTTCACTCATTCCTGGGCCGTTGTCTTCAACGCTAAGGGTCACATATTCAGACTCTGTCGACACAGACACTGCAATCTGTGTGTTGGGGGGCGCAACGCCGATTGCATTGTCCAACAAGTTGTCGAGTATTTGCTCAAGGCCGCCTCGAACAACTCGTGCCTGCGCAGTTGCCGGGCAACTCAGTAGGATTTCAACTCCCGATTCTTCGGCTAGTGGCTGCCAGCGTTCGACAGCTTGTTGAGTCACCGCGGCCACATCCACAGATTCCAAACTGAGCGAGGATTCGCTTCGTGCGAGTGCAAGCAACCCATCAACTAGGTGCGTGAGTCGCTCCACCTCTGATGAAATGGCCGAAGCGTCTGCGCGTAAGAGTGCCCAATCAGCGTTCGCACCATCTAGCTCGAGGGCATCTTCAAGTGACTCAATTCGCAGACGCATTGCGGTGAGTGGCGTGCGCAATTGGTGAGATGCATCCGCCACGAAAGCCTGCTGTGACCCAACCAAAATCTCTAGATGTGCTGCCATGTTGTTGAACGTTTCAGCGAGATGCTGAAGCTCCGGTGGCCCTCGATCAACCTCTGCTCGACCACTGAGGTCCCCCGCTGCAAGTGAAGCAGCGCCCTTCTCGAGAACGGTGACTGGTTGCACCGCCCAGCGCGCCACGATCCAGCCGAGTGATGCTGCTGCTGCGAGTACTAAGGCAGACAGCAGACCGAGTCGTAGCCAGTTTTCTCGAACCTCCTCGCGGACCTCTTCGGTAGGGAAGCTGATTCGAACTGCACCGGTGATCTTGCCGTCTGAAGAGATGGGAACGGCCACGTAGGCCAACTCTTCATCCAAGGTGGTGGATTGCCGAATACCTAAAGACTGAGTTCCCTGAAGAGCAGAAATGAATTCGGGGCGGGTTGAAAAATTTCTCGGATCGGAGTTAGGGCTAGCGGTATCAACCAAACTGATGCCATCTGCGTTCGTCACAACAACGCGCCCGGAAGTTTGATTTGCGTAGCTTTCGCTGATTGCGGCTACGGCGACAGCATCTTGGTTTTCTACTCGTTCTTCTACGAGCCCAGCAAGCACTCGGGAGTCGCGCTCAACGTCAGCAAGCAAATTTTCCTGAGCCCGGCTTGCAAACGTGAGGCCTAAGGGCAATTGGAGCACTAGCAGTAGGAATGCTGCGAGAAGCACATACGACAAGATGAGTCGACGGGTCATGGCTGCTCTGCGCCGGTAATCAGCCGGAACCCAACACCACGGACTGCTTGGATCCATTCGGGATGGCCAAGTTTGCGCCTCAGCGATGCAACATGAACATCAAGCGTTTTCGCAGATCCATACCAGTTTGCATCCCAGACCTCTTCGAGAATGTTTCTTCGTGTAAGGGCAGCACCGGGATCACTTGCTAAGTAGGCAAGCAAATCGAACTCCTTAGGAGTCAGGTCAATACTGTCTCCGTTGATCGTGACTTCGTGTGTTCGCAGATCCACAATGAGTCCGCCGGAGACCAGTTGTTGCGGGGCATTATCGGAACCTCCGGTGCGGCGCGAGACTGCCCGAATCCTTGCAATGAGTTCTCGAAGCCCGAAAGGTTTAACGACATAGTCGTCGGCTCCCATCTCTAAAAGAAGAACTCGGTCGACTTCTTCACTTCTTGCGCTCACCACGATGATCGGCACCGAAGACTGATCTCGTAGCCGCCGACACACCTCTGCACCATCTAGGTCTGGCAGACCAAGATCTAACAGCACTAGGTCGATTCCGCTGCTCGATGCGAGTGCACTACGGCCGTTACCTACATGAACTACTTCAAACCCATTGCGCTCTAACCCAGCTACAAGGGGTTCAGCGATTGCTTTATCGTCTTCCACTACCAGAATGCGCACTGGAATACAGTCGCACAGACTTGGGCTAAACCCAGAAAACCTTCACCAAATCCTTACTCTTTGCAGGGCGTCCTCTATAGGTCGACTCTCTATCGTTAACCGCATGAACAAAACACAGAGAACATTCAAACAACTCGCAGCAGGAACCGCAGCGGTCATTCTGACCTTTGGCGCAGCAGCAGCAGCCGTTGCTGTCAACCTAGGTACCGCAAGCGCAGATCAGGGTTCCAAGGTGGGAAACCTACCTGCAGCCCAGCCTGTGAGTTCTGCTACGCCGCTTGAGACCGCAGCAGCGCCGGTCGTGCCCTCAACGATCTACGTTGACGTCACGGTTCCCTACGACGTGATACTGCCTCCCCAAGGCCCAGCTTCATCAGGCACAGGCGTAACGCCGAGTGCTACCGAGTATGAAGAAGAGTACGAGGACGAAGAAGAAGAGTACGAGGAAGAGCACGAAGATGAGGACGAGCACGAAGAAGACCATGAGGAAGGGCGTGAGGATGATGACTGAACCAACAACTAGGCATCCACGCAAGCGCCGTCACCCGGCGAAGGCCTCTCGTCAAGCAGCGGCAGTGGTCTCTACTGCAGCAACTTTTGCTCTCATCGCTGTTCTCGGTGTTAAGGCGACTGCATCCTCTGCGGATGTTCCAGCAGTTGCAGAGCTTGCAGTCCCGGCAACTACCTCATCTACCGTTCCGGTCACTGCACCTGAACCAGTGGTGGTAGTGCGCCGCACGTACGTGCCGCGGTATATCACCGGAAGCACCGAAAGCACTGGCAGCAGCTCTAGGGGTAGCTCTTCGAGCGCATCGCCAGCGCAGGCTTCACCTGCGCCAGCCGCTTCCCCTCGGACTGCGCCACCGGCGACAGCCGCCCCTCGCGCCTCTGCACCTGTTGCTCGCTCCAGTGCGAGTTGAGCATAAGTTCCGAGTCATGGGCAGTGACGCTCATCTGATTCTGATCGGAGCAGATGAGCGTCTAGTCGATTCCCTAGTAGAGCGACTTGAAGAACTTGAGCTGCGCTGGTCTCGGTTTATTTCCAGCTCAGAATTGAGTCGGCTTAATGCAGGCTCTGGTATGCCAACGGTTGTGTCACACGAGACCATGATGCTCATTGAGCGTGCAGTCTGGGCTTGGCAGGCCACGGGTGGCCTATTCGACCCGACGGTCCTGAGCGCCGTAATTTCTGCGGGCTATACCAAATCGTTTGACCAGCTAGGTGATGTAGTGGTGAAAACCCCAGGAGCCGCTGAGACTGAAGTGCCAGGCTGCGCTGGCATCGAGTTGAACCCCAGCATCAACTTGGTGCAGTTACCGGCCGGTGTTGGGATTGACCCGGGCGGAATTGGCAAAGGTCTTGCAGCCGATTTGGTTGCAGTCGAAGCAGTAGAACGAGGAGCAACAGCAGCGCTTTGCTCACTCGGTGGAGATCTTCGCGTTATGGGAGATCCGCCAAGTGAGGGCTGGGAGGTGGAACTCGATCATTTCTTGGACCGCGAAGCAAGAATAAATTTGCACGCGGGAGCAGTAGCGACTTCGTCAACCTTGCGCCGACGGTGGAGCACGGACGAGGGCGAGGCACATCATGTGATCGACCCGCGAACAGCTTTGCCCAGCACGGGTGAAGCAGTCGCGTGCTCGGTAATTGCAGCTGAGGCTTGGTGGGCTGAAGCGCTCGCCACGGCCATTTTGGTTGGCTGGGGACAGCCAAACCCAGAGCATGAACTTACAGACCTATTGGACCAGACCGGTGCGCTTGTTACGCTCAGTTCCTCAGAGCAGTTGACGAGCGGCCCCTTCGCAGAATCGTTTTCATTATGAACCCTGAGTTTTGGTGGTTTGTTTCCCGGGCTAGCGGCATTGTCGCTGGAGTCCTGCTCGTGCTCACACTTATCTGGGGCCTGCTCCTGACATCGAAGATTATTGATAAAAGGGGCCTTCCTGCATGGCTGACCGACCTGCACCGCTACTTAGGTGGTCTCACGGTCATCTTCATTGCGGTGCACCTTGGTGCGCTTGTAGCAGACAGCTACTTGGTGTTCTCATGGGCAGAACTCTTTGTGCCCTTCGCGAGTACGTATCGTGCGGGTGCTGTTGCTTGGGGCATCGGCGCTTTCTGGGGGCTCATCCTTGTTGAGGGAACCTCACTGGCCCAACGCCGCATGAACCGCAAGACTTGGAGAACGATTCACTTCGTTTCCTACCCCGTCGCGCTCATGACTGCGCTGCATGCTGCTCAGGCAGGTACAGATGCGGGTAACCCCATCTTTCGAGTCGTCTCGATATTCCTGATTGGCCTCCTGACGGTTCTGACCCTGATCCGAATTATCTATATCCGGCCCAAGCGCAAAGTGATTATTCCTAAACGGTCCGAACTATCCCCTGAACCATCCCCTGAACCATCCCCTGAACCATCCCCTGAACTGTCCCCTGAACCATCTCCCGGTCCGCCTCCATTCACCGGCCACTTCGAACCCTGAGTGGTGGTCCGGTAACCTGCAGCCACACCCGTTCGATGCGACGTTGTCGTGGAGGTATCTGTGGCCACCGAGGCCGAACCCACCCTTGCAGGCGAGTTTCCGCCTGCCACTGAGGAGCAGTGGCTAGCTCTTGTAGACAAAGTACTTAAAGGCGCGCCTCTGTCCCGGTTGCAGTCGAGCACTGCTGGCGGAATCACGGTGGAACCGCTCTACACGGAAGCAACCTCTCCGGGTGCTGATGACAAGTCAGGCTTTCCCGGAGCGGCGCCCTTTACGCGAGGTAGTTCTGCTGAACCGCGCCCTGATGGTGCATGGGGTATCCGCACACTGCTCAGTACACCGGACCCAATCGAGGCAAACAAGACAGCCCTGCGTGAGTTGGAGCGAGGGTCAACCGAACTCCTTGTCCGATTTGATGCAGCCTTTCGGGCCGGGGTTCACCCAAGCGATAGCGAGTTTGCGCAACTCGGAGGAACCGATGGCGTACTCATTGCCTCGGCCGAGGATCTTGAAGCACTTTGTAACGGCGTGTATTTGGATCTAGCCCCGGTCTATCTTCAACCTGGAAGTGGTTTTGCTCGCGCTGCAGATCTCTTGATCGAGGTCTGGAACCGCAGCGGCATTGATCCGAGCAGCGCAGTCGGCGGCATCGGGGCGGATCCACTTGGCGCGCTCGCAGCCGAAGGGAACCTGCCGCAAGGTTTAGAAGCGGCTCTAACTGAACTGGGCGTATTAGCCCTCGGGCTCCACCACACACACCCGCAGGTGCGGAGTTGCAGCGTCGATACCTCGGCCTATGTCGAGGCCGGGGCAAGCGAAATCCAAGAACTAGCAGTGATGCTCTCTACCACGGCGGTGTACCTAAAGGCTTGTGCAGATGCCGGACTAGGCATTGACGATGCATGTAGTCAGATTGAAGTCACCTTAAGCGTGGACGCAGACGTCTTTACGGGCATCGCCAAGCTTCGGGCTGCTCGCAGAGTTTTCGCAGCCTTAGTTGCTGCTTGTGGTGCTTCACCCGCTTCGCAAGCCATGCAGATGCATGTTCGCACGGCATCGAGAATGATGACTCGACGAGACCCTTGGGTGAATTTATTGCGAGTGACCTCGGCCTCGCTCGCCGCAGGACTCGGCGGCGCCGCTTCGGTCACTTCGCTCCCTTTTGATGTCACCCTGGGTGAACCAGAAGAGCTAGGCAGACGCATGGCCCGCAATACACAGTTGTTGTTGCAAGAGGAATCCAACCTAGGACGAGTGACCGATCCAACGGGCGGCTCGTGGTACGTCGAGTCTCTGACAGATCAGATTGCTCATGCAGCTTGGGCTGAATTCCAACGAATCGAAGGATCCGATGGTCTAGTAGCTCTGCTTCTTGATGGCAGTTTGGCTGCAGAGATTGAACAGGTACGAAACGCTCGACTCACCCAAGTTGCCACTCGTGAACAGGCAATTACGGGCGTGAGCGAGTTTCCGAATCTGGCAGAGGATGCGCTACTTCGACCCGAGCCTGACTTGGGTTCGCTGCGCTCACGAGCAGCTTCGCAGAACCCTTCTGTGCACGCTGCTGTTGGCGGCCTAACTCCCACGCTCTGCGCGCCGTTACCCAAGGTTCGATGGGCTCAAGAGTTTGAGGCTCTGAGAGACGCCTCGGATGCGCACCTTCTAGCTACGGGTGAACGCCCCAAGCTGTTTCTTGTGAATCTTGGACCGGTTGCTGTGCACACGGCCCGCGCTACGTTCGCCAAGAACTTCTTCGAGGCCGGCGGAATAGAAACCGTCACTAGCGAACTCGGTGCAACCTTGGGTTTCGATGACCCAGAACAAGCTGTGGCCGAGGTGCACGCGTCACAAGCGCGGTTAGTTTGCCTGTGTTCCTCAGACAGGGTTTATGCGGAGCAAGCGCAGAACTTTGCGCAGGCGCTGTCGCTCAGCGGGCTTGCTGCGATTTACCTTGCCGGTAATCCCGGAGATCGGCGCGAAGACGAACTGGCCGCTGGCGTGACTGAGTTTGTACACGTCGGTGTGAACGCATTGGAACTGCTCTCTGGGGCGCTACAGGCCGCAGGTGTCAAAGTTGTAGAGGTAGAAAAATGAGTTTCCAACTCCCAGATTTCACCACCATCTCTTTAGACTCTTTTGATGTCGAAAAGCACTCAGAGCCAAAAGGCGAGGAGACTGCACCGGTTTGGGTGACACCCGAAGGGATTGACGTTAAGGGTTTTTATAGCGCGTCCGACCTTGAGGGGCTTGACTTCTTGCAGACCTATCCCGGGATTGTCCCGTATCTGCGCGGGCCCTATCCAACGATGTATGTCAATCAGCCATGGACCGTTCGGCAGTATGCCGGCTTTTCAACTGCTGAAGATTCAAATGCTTTCTACCGACGGAATCTGGCTGCTGGTCAGAAAGGGTTGTCAGTTGCGTTCGACCTAGCAACACATCGCGGATATGACTCAGATAACCCCAGGGTCTCTGGCGATGTGGGCATGGCAGGAGTGGCGATCGATTCCATCTACGACATGCGCGTACTTTTTGACGGCATCCCACTTGATGAAATGTCGGTTTCGATGACCATGAACGGCGCAGTGCTTCCAGTGCTTGCGCTGTATATCGTGGCCGGCGAAGAGCAAGGGGTGGCTCATGACCAGCTTGCAGGAACCATTCAAAACGACATCCTCAAAGAGTTCATGGTGCGCAATACCTACATCTATCCGCCAACGCCCTCGATGAGGATTATCTCCGATATTTTTGCCTATACCTCTACTGAAATGCCTCGCTTTAACTCGATTTCAATCTCCGGCTATCACATGCAAGAGGCGGGTGCCTCGCTCGATCTTGAGCTTGCATACACAATTGCCGATGGCATTGAGTATGTCCGTGCCGGTTGCGAAACAGGCCTTGACGTTGATGCCTTCGCCCCAAGGCTGAGTTTCTTTTGGGCTACCGGCATGAACTTCTATATGGAGATCGCGAAGATGCGTGCAGCGCGTTTGCTGTGGGCAAAGCTGATCCAAGAAAAGTTCAATCCCAAAAACTCAAAGTCCCTATCACTTAGAACGCATTCACAAACCTCTGGATGGTCACTCACTGCGCAGGACGTTTACAACAACGTGGTGCGCACTTGTATCGAGGCAATGGCTTCGACTCAGGGGCATACGCAAAGCCTGCATACCAATGCACTAGACGAGGCGCTGGCCCTACCCACCGATTTTTCTGCCCGAATTGCTCGTAACACGCAGTTGTTTTTGCAGCAAGAGTCAAACACCACGAAGGTGATTGACCCATGGGGTGGGAGTTACTTCATTGAGAGACTGACCAACGAAATCGCCAAGCGGGCACTTGGCCATATTCGTGAAGTTGAAGAAGCGGGCGGGATGGCTCAGGCAATCGAAGCCGGTATTCCGAAGCTTCGAATCGAAGAGGCTGCTGCGCGTACTCAGGCCCGTATCGACTCGGGCCAGCAACCAGTTATTGGGGTGAATAAATACCGCCTTGATCTGAATGAGCAGATTGATGTGCTGAAGATTGATAACTCGGCTGTGCGGGCCGGGCAGATTGCAAAACTGCAGCGTTTGCGAGTTGAACGAGATGAGCCAGCAACCCAAGCTGCTCTTGACGCCTTAACCAATGCTGCTGCTTCTGGCGAGGGCAACTTGTTGGAACTCGGCGTTGTTGCGGCTCGAGCCATGGCCAGTGTGGGCGAGATGAGCGATGCCCTCGAAAAAGTCTATGGCCGCCATCGTGCAGAGATTCGCTCCATCTCGGGTGTCTACCGTAATGAACTAGGGGAGCGAGGAGGCATTGTGGATCACGTACGGAGCAAGGTCGAGGCATTTGAAGCAGCCGATGGTCGCCGCCCCAGAATCCTCTTGGCCAAGATGGGTCAAGACGGCCACGATCGCGGTCAAAAAGTTATTGCGTCAGCGTTTGCCGACTTGGGCTGGGATGTGGATATCGGCCCGTTGTTTCAAACCCCAGCAGAGGCTGCGCGACAAGCTGTCGAGGCCGATGTGCACGTAGTTGGAGCATCCTCGCTCGCTGCGGGCCACCTCACTTTGGTTCCCGAGTTGAAACAAGAACTTGCCGCCCTTGGCCGCCCGGACATCATGATTGTGGTCGGTGGAGTGATTCCACCGCAGGACTACGACGAACTCTTAGCTGCTGGAGCAGTTGCTGTCTTCCCGCCCGGAACGGTTATCCACGAAGCTGCGAGTGACCTCATCGATCAGTTAGCAGAACAACTGGGTTACTCGGGGATTTCCTCGGTGAATTGATCGAGCAAAGCCTTGAAGCCAAAAGCGAACATGTTGAGTGTTTCTTCATGGCTGGTGCGGGTGTCAGGGTGACTGCTCGGAAATTCGGTCAGTTCTGTTGAGATGCGGTACCGCAGGCAGAGGCCGTGAAGTAGCGACCCGCTAGCCGTCAGGAAGATCGCTGTGGTGAACGGCTCACGAAACTGCCTATGAAGGATCTTCAGGTACAGGTCAATGAACGGGCCAAAGTCATTGTTGACTGAGTCCTGATCATCGGCCAAGACGGACCGTATTTTTGGATTTGATGCGTAACGAAAGAAGCTAAAGCGAGCAAAGAACCCAGGGTCGTCTTTTAGTGTGTCGAAAAGAAAGCAGGTCAGTTCAGCGAGCGCTTTTTGTGGGTCTTTACCCTCGCTGCTGGCTTCCTCGACTAGGGCCATAACCCTGTCTTGAGCTTGTTGGTGATTGCGGTGCAGAACTGCTCCCAGAAGATCAATGCGGAAAGCTTCTTGCGTTGGCCAGATGTGATAGACGGCACCCTTGGTGACACCAGCCCGCTCAGCTACATCAGCGACTTTCACATTTGCAAGAGCGTCTACAGCAACTGCTGACGCTTGTTCTGGTGAGAACTCTGCAACCATGACAGCACCAATCCGCAGGTACTCAGCTTTGCGTTCAGCTGCTGATGGACGCGGCATCAGTTTGCCTTCTTAGAGCGCCGGTGTTCGGCCTTGCCAAGTACTACTGCGGTCTTCAGGCGTGGCTCCTCAGGTGCTTTCCGGCCAGAAGTTGACTTGGTGTATCCATAAATAAGACTCTCTGCTGCTGCTGCGTACAGGGAAATTCTTTGGCCACCAGAGGCTGCGGCCTGCTCAGTTGAGACAATGTCTGCAGTGCCTTCTGGCGCTATCTGGTGTTGAAGACACAAGCCCTCAAGCAACGCCGCAAGCGCCACAGTGAGTTCGGTAAAGGTGTGAGGTTCGATCAGTGCTCTGCCGCTTTGTGCAAGCGTCGACTCCAAGATGGGTTCCATAAACGCCAAGGTTCCGGCAAACTCAGCAACGAAACTTGCATGCACCTCTTCGTTGCCAAGGTAGGAGAACAAGCTGATTCGAGTAAGAAAAACGGAACTTACTGAGAGCGTGTCAAACAAGACATTGGCGAACTCGCGCAAGCTGAGTTCAGCCGAGTCCTCGCCTGTCAGTCCATCGAGCACTCCGGTGAGTTCGGTCATCCCGAATAGTGCATGTGTGCTGACGAGGTAGTCGAGCAGGTCATCCCAGAAATCCTCTTGAGATTTCCAGAGATGATACAGAGCACCTTTTGTTACCCCAGCCCGATTCGCAACATCGGCAAGCTTGACGTGAGCCAACGCAAGACCTGCATTGGGAACAGACTCCGTCAGAGACTCGCCCACAAGCTCTAGGCCAATCTCTAGGTACTTGACGTGAATACTTTCTGCAGTCTTAGTCGCCATGAGTTGGTCCCATTGTGGCTCAATTGTACTGCAGGAGAATCAAGCCTTTGGCTCTGAAGATCGGGAGTAACCTGAGTACAGATGGCTAGTTCTCATTCTGCTGCTGAGTACGTAGATGGAGTGCTTCGTAGAGATACGGCACTGCTTGCTCAAACCATCACGCTGTTAGAGAGCAGAAACCTGCAACACCGACAGCTTGCACAGCAAGTGATTGAGGGGCTTCTTCCGCATAGCGGTGGGTCAGTTCGAGTAGGCATTACCGGTGTTCCCGGGGTCGGCAAGTCAACCTTTATTGATCAGTTCGGCATCAATCTGACTGCGCTTGGGCATCGGGTTGCGGTGCTCGCCGTTGACCCGAGTAGTTCTCGAACTGGTGGATCGATTCTGGGCGATAAGACCCGCATGGCCCGTCTAGCAGTTGATCCCCAAGCGTTCATCCGACCCTCTCCAGCAGGTGCAACCTTGGGCGGAGTAACTCGAGCTACCCGCGAAACTATTTTGGTCTGCGAGGCCGCTGGTTTTGACATCGTCCTAGTCGAGACCGTTGGGGTGGGTCAGTCAGAGACGATGGTTGCCGAGATGGTGGATTTTTTCTTGGTGCTGATGATTGCCGGGGCGGGAGATGACCTGCAGGGAATCAAGAAAGGCGTCTTAGAAATGGCCGACATGATTGCTGTGAATAAAGCCGACGGCGACAATCGGCAGCGCGCTGAACTGGCTGCGGCAGATTATCGAGCCGCTTTGCACCTCTTGACTCCGGCGTCTCTGACTTGGAGTCCACCGGTGCTGTTGTGTTCCGGCTTGGCAAATCAGGGTTTAGATGAACTCTGGCAGCAGATCCTCATCCATAAAGAGAAAATGGGGGCATCAGGAGAACTGGAGTTGCGTCGCAGCACTCAGCAGGTTGGTTGGTTGAATTCCATGCTTGATGACCGTCTTCGAGATGACTTGCGCTCGTATCCAGAACTGCGCCAGGAACTTGATCGTCTCGAGACTGCAGTGCAACAAGGCGAGATCACTGCAACCTCGGCAGTTGACCAGCTGTGGGAGCGGTACCAACAGCTCCGTTAGCTTGGCGGATCGGCTGCCGCAATTGCATCGGCCATCGCAGTCATCATGCGAGCAGAACAACTCGCAAGATCAGCTGGAGGGATGATCTCATCAATCAAGGATTTTGCAATTCTGCGGAACTCGTCTGCGGCTGGTCCGACACCAAGAGCTATGGGATGGCCGTGGTCGCCGCCTGCGGCAACGGCGGGCTCGATCGGGACTCGCCCCAAAAGGGGAACCCCGGCGTCAGCGGCAAGGCGTTCGCCGCCGCCGGTGCCAAACAGGTGATGCTCTTTGCCTTCATCGTCGACGTATACCGACATGTTCTCAATGACCCCCGCAATGCGAAGGTAGTTTTTGCGACCCATATCGACTACTCGGATTGCCACCATTTGTGCTGTCAGCGATGGGGTAGTTACCACAATCATCTCGGAGCGTGGAAGCAGTTTGGCCAAGCCCATCTGCACATCGCCAGTGCCGGGGGGCATATCAATGAGCAGGTAGTCCAGGTCTCCCCAAGTGACATCTTCTAAGAAGTGCTGCACGGCTCGGTTCAACATCAAACCGCGCCACATCAGCGCTGAGCCTTCCTCCTCGACCAAGAACCCCATGGAGACGACGCGCAGCAAACCGCTCCCTACGACGAGTTCATTCGGAGTGATCTTGCCATTCTCGGTATCTCCCGAGAGGCGGCCGTCTATCCCGAGCATTCTTGGTACCGAAAACCCCCAAATATCGGCATCCATCACACCCACAGTGAAGCCTTCAGCGGCGAGCGCAGCAGCCAAATTTACTGTGACAGAGGACTTGCCAACACCACCCTTCCCCGAGGCCACCATGATGACTTTGGTTGTGGTCGGTAGCGCTGTTTGCTCAGGCCTCTCGGCAATATTCTTTCGGGCGCGGGCCATGGCTGTGGCTTTTTCAGCTTGAGTGAGTTCCGTCCAATCGATCCGAACTCGCGTCACGCCAGGAAGGTTGGCCACCCGAGCCCTGACATCTTTTTGTATCTGAGCTCGTAGGGGGCAACCGCTCGTGGTGAGGGCGATGCCAACATGCACCAGACCGTCAGGGTCAATTCGGGCACCTTTTGCCATTCCAAGTTCAACAATGTCCGAACCAAGCTCTGGGTCAATGACCCCGCGTAGCAACCCCATGATCTGTTCTTCAGTAGGAAGTGAGGGTGTGGCCGTAGCAGCGTCCGATGACATGGAATCATTTTACCGGCAACGGCCGTGTTATTTCGAGCGGTATGGCTACCATGTGGGTTGTGCCCAACGTTCAACGCCGTCTTGACCTGCTCAAGACACTCGGAGACAACACGCGATACGCGATCTATCTAGAGCTAGCACGGTCCTCTCGGCCGCTGTCAACAGCTCAGATAGCAGACTCTCTTGAGCTGCATACAAATACGGTTCGTCCGCATCTTGAACGAATGCGAGACGTTGGCCTTTTAGAATCACATCCAGATAGCAGCGGGTCTGTTGGTCGACCGCAGAAGCTCTACAACGTGGCGCCAAACTCACCGTCGCTCGGCCTAGAGCCACCGGTGTATCCGATGTTGGCTCGCATGCTGATTTCTATGGCGCAAGTGGCCAAAATCGGCGGCGAGGACGCAGCCGAAGCCGGCCGTGATGAGGGCCGTCGACTAGCTCACAGCCGTACCGACCAGGGAGTTCCCTGTGCGGAGGCCGCTGAGGCGATGCTTGATGAACTCGGCTTCGATCCGGCGCGAGTGGATGAGCCTGATTGCGCAACGATTGCGTTTACGCACTGCCCGTTTGCCGACCTAGCCCAGAGCAACCCTGAACTCATCTGCTCGCTTCACCGCGGCATGCTCGAAGGGTTCGCCCAAGAGGTAGACGGGACAAAGGTGGGCAGCTTTCACGATCTTGCGCATCGTCACCCATGTCAGGTGCAATTCGCTCTGAAATCATAAAAGCTGCCCAGATGGTTAGCTTCCGTACAAGCCTCAGTCTTTAGGAGAGGTCTTTCGCTGCTGCATCCACAGCCTTGTTGAGGCCCTTCTCGATCTCTTCCACTGCACCTTCAACATCGCCCTTATCAAGGGCATGATTAGCTTTCTTGGTGGCGTGAGAGAGTGCCTTGTTGATATCGGTGCTCACTGCATCTTCTGCAATGGCCACCACTGCTGCTTGGCCCTCATCTAAAAGGTTGCCCAACTCCTTCAAGTTGTGGCGTGAAAGCCCACCAGCGAAGTGACCAATGCTGCCAAGAACTGCACCTCCGATAACGGCATCAGCAATAATCGCGGCCCCTGCAGGAGGAAAGATCACGCCGAGTGCAGCGCCACCAATGATTCCAGCAGTGCCAGCAGCCTTGCCCGCATAGGTCTTTTCGTGAACGTGGACTCGCCCTTTTTCGTCTTTGCGAACAAGTGCCGCAGTTATGTGTCGCAGGCCGGCTTCTTTCAGGGTAACGAAATCTGCAGCGGCCAAATCAGGGTCGTCATAGGCGGCGGCATAGGCAATGTAAGTGGCGTTTTCAGACATATCTTCTCCATAGGGTTTGTGATGGGGGCTACGATTTTCACCCTAATCGTAGGCCAGTTTGGCCTCCCGCTATCTTTTAACCGGTCAACTCCGGTACAATAGGAGTTGCAAATGCATTCGTAGGCCAACTGAGCGCCCGCACCTGTGGAGGACAACTCGTGATTACCCTGACCGATACTGCAGCAGACAAAGTCAAGCAACTCATTACTGCCGAAGGTGATGAAGCTCTTGCTCTTCGCGTTGCAGTGCGTCCCGGTGGTTGCTCCGGCTTCTCATACGAGATGTTCTTCGATAGCGATGTGGCAACCGATGACCTCACCGTAGAGAAGGGTGGTGTGCGAGTGATCGTCGATCCCTCAAGCGCGCAGCTTCTCACCGGTGCAACACTTGACTACAAAGATGGCCTTGATCAGTCGGGCTTTGCAATCACAAACCCAAACGCAGAGCGCACCTGCGGTTGTGGCCAATCATTTAGCTAACGCAAGCATCTGGGCCATCTCGCCTCGATCAACTGCGATGTCTCCGCGAACTTGTATGACGTTGGCAGAGTTAGTTACAAAAAGGCTTGGTTCGAAGCCCAGCTTGTAGGCAAGGGGTAGAGGTGCGAGCGCTGCCTCGCTCAGTTCTCGCACCATCTTTGGGTTCTGGTACACCTCTGAGTGGATCACAATCACATTCTCCGGCAACGAGGCTGCTTCTTCGATGAGAAGATCAAGAATCGGGCCGCAAGCAGCCGTTTGGCAGTAGGCCGGCGTGGCGAGTAGCACCACGATCGGCCGGCCTGTGCCAAGTGCCAGTGGCAGATCGAACTCATGGAACGGGCAGCGTGGAACGCGCGTGCAGATTGGGTCTACATCGAAAGACATTGTTGTGGTTGGGGTATTTGCCGGCGGCAACAAACTGTTGACTTGAGGGCTTTCTACCTCTGAGGCGGGCGACACAATTACTTGGCTGTTCAGGCGGGTTGAGCCGCGCCTCGCATACACGTCGTACAGCCCCGGTGCCGGAAAGGTGAAATACAGCGGCAGATATGGGCGCGGCACACCATCGCTCCTAGGTGCAACCTCAACGGGGTCACCAAGTGAGACCCCATCTCGTTCGACAGAAAAAGTCATAGGCCCAGGGAGTTCAAAAGCGGGGACTCCCTCTGCGTCGCTGAGTGTGTAGACAAGCCGAGAGGGCACACCCGAGGCCACATAGGCAATGTTGCGAGGAAACAGCGCAGTCAGGGTTTCTTTCGGCCCAGGGTTCACCCCCTCCGAGGTGGTATCGGTGGCACCGCTACTACATGCCGCACTCAGCGCAGTAGCAGTAACAAGTCCAACTCCGCCGATGCCGCTCAGCAGAAGTCTCCGCCGATTAAGAGCTAGCGGTTGACCGGGTGAATTTGCGGTATCTGAAGCAAAGTCCTGCACAGACTGCAAAGGTACTGCTCCGCTGCCCTAGGGCACAGTTCGGTTGCCTTTACGCATACAAAAGACGCGGTGCTCTCTCAGACTGCCTGCACTGACTAGTGTGAAGAAATGTCAGGACCACCGTATTCGCCCGTGTTTCATGCAGGTGACTGGAGTTGCATTTCTGGGCAACTCGGAATCACCCCGGATGGCCTCGCAGAGGGCTTTGCAGCGCAGGCGCAACAGCTTTTTGTGAACCTAGGTTTGCTGTTGGAGACGCATGGTTTGTCTTCACAACAGATTGCAAAGACCACGGTCTTCTTAGCTGACATGTCTGACTACGCCGAGTTGAATGAGGCCTATACCGGCTTCTTTGGTGATCACCGTCCTGCTCGGTCTGCAGTTGCTGTGGCGGGTTTGCCTTTTGGTGCGCTTGTAGAAATTGAAGCTTGGGTTTACACCGGTACCTGAGGCAGACTCTTCATATGCTTGGACCAATCCTCATTGTGTTGACCCTGGTAATTGCGCTGCCTATCTCGTTCTTTGTGATCGGTGCAGTGCTCTCGGTGCTCCTAGGTCACTCGCTCACCAAAGAGGGCGAGTACATGAATGAGGGCAGCGAACTGATCGAGCTGAATCAGTAACTCACTGACTGCCGGAGTCGCAAGACCGAGGGGTCAGACTGACCAGCGAGATTCGCCGAACTTGTAGCCCACGGAGCGCACCGTTTGGATCAACCCAGCGAACTCCTCGCCGAGCTTGGCCCGCAACCGCCGGATGTGAACGTCTACTGTTCGCGCTCCGCCGTAGTACTCATATCCCCAGACCCGTGACAGCAGGGTCTCTCGGGTAAACACCCTGCCGGGGTTTGAGGACAAGAACTTGAGTAGCTCGTACTCCATGTAGGTCAGGTCGAGCGGACGGTTGTTTATTGAAGCTTGGTAGGTCTCTAGGTTCAGCAGTAAAGACTCGTACTGCACGATCTCTGGCCCGGTTTCTAGGCCAGGTTCAGAGGCCAGAAGGTGACGGATTCGTGCTTCAACCTCGGCCGGGTGAAACGGAGTGACGCAGAAATCATCAAAGGTGTCGTGTCGGCCATCAAGGTCTGCAAGTTGTGTGCCACGAATCAGCAACAACAAGGGTGCTACGCCAATATCGCCGCGACGAAGCGAGCGGGCCATTGAAAACCCTGCTGCGCCCTGCTCGTCGGCTGCAACAATCGCGCCTGCCCAAACTCCTGCTCGCGCAGTGGCTTCATCTGCCACGGCAGTCCAAGCAAGGCCTGCCATGTCAAGTACTCGCACTAAATCAGGGGGCGGGGGATCTGGCCAAATAAGAAGTGGTTGCATCAGTGGCCTACCAGAACTTCAAATAGCGCTGGAGTTCGAAACTGCTCACATGCGTTCGGTACTCGGCCCACTCGGCACGCTTATTGCGCAAGAACCACTCAAAGATGTGTTCACCGAGCGCCTCACGCACAAGCTCCGAGCCTTCCATCACGTCCAAAGCAGTTGATAGGTTCGTGGGAAGCAGCCCTGCGTCGCTCACTCTCCGGTCAACCTCCGAGGAATTGAACAGGTTGACAGCTGCTTCCTCGGGAAGCTCGTATCCCTCTTTCACGCCCTTGAGGCCTGCGGCGAGCAGCACAGAGAAGGCCAAGTATGGGTTGACTGCTGGGTCGAGGGCGCGGTATTCCAGCCGAGTCCCCTGAGCTTCTTTGCCGCGCTTCGGGACAGGAACACGCACAAGTGCCGAGCGATTATTGCGAGCCCAAGAGATATGTACTGGGGCTTCGTAACCGGCTACGAGGCGCTTATAAGAGTTGATGAGTTGGTTTGTTACTGCAGTGATTTCTGCCGCATGTCGGAGGAGGCCTGCGATAAACCCTTTTGCCGTGATTGACAACCCGAATTCGTCATCGCCATCGAAAAACGCGTTCTCATCGCCTTTCCAAAGCGACAGGTGCGTATGCATCCCCGAGCCCTGAACCCCCTCCATGGGCTTGGGCATAAACGTTGCGTGCACCCCAGATGCCATGGCGACTTCTCGAACAATCATGCGCAGCGCCATGATGTTGTCTGCCATGGCTAAGCCGTCGGTGTAGCGAAGATCAATCTCGTGTTGCGACGGGGCATCTTCATGGAATGAGTACTCCACCGGGATGCCAGTTGCTTCGAGTCGCTGGATGGTCCTACGACGAATATCTGAACATTCGTCGTAGGTGGTCAGGTCGAAGTAGCTAGCGTTGTCGAGTGGCTGCGGTGGCACCGTGGCATCGTCATTCTTAAAGTAGAAGAACTCAACTTCGGGTGCGGTCATAAACTGATAACCCTGATCGGCCGCTGTTGACAGATTGCGCTTCAGGACCTGTCTTGGGTCACCCTCGAAGGGTGCACCGTCAAGGTTGGAAATATCACAGAAGATCCTGGCTGTGAGTTCCTCACCGTCGGCTCCTGGCATGAGCTGAAAAGAGTTCGGGTCTGGGAATGCGAGCACATCGCTCTCTTGCACACGGCTAAACCCGTCGATTGCCGATCCGTCGAACTGAACTCCCTCTTCAAAAGCTGCGTCGAGTTCGACCGGAGAGATGGCTACCGACTTTATTTGCCCGAGCACATCAGTAAACCAAAGCCGCACGAGCCGGACTCGGCGTTCCTCAACTGTGCGCAACACATAGTCCTGCTGATTGTCCATAGACTGACCAGTGTGTCATTCGCGTGGGCAGAAGCAAGTTAGGAATACGAGTTAACACGTAGTTCACAATTGGGTAACGGGGCCGAAATTGCGTCGCGACAGGCTTTTTCTGCTTTATTAGTTGAGTTGTTAGTTTAACTTGTCGGCTTTCACCTTGGACGCCGGCCTTGATACGTAAAAAGGGTGAGATCGTGCCATATCGCGCTGAATACATCTGGATCGACGGAACTGAACCAGTTCCAAACATGCGTTCCAAGACCAAGATCATCGAAGATGGCAAGGAACCCGGCATCTGGGGCTTTGATGGCTCCTCGACCAACCAAGCCGAGGGATCAGCCTCGGACTGCGTTCTGAGTCCCGTGTTTACCTGCCCCGATCCAATGCGTAATGAGGGAGACGTGCTGGTACTCAACGAGGTGCTGATGCCAGAGACCTTTGAACCACACCGGACCAACACCCGTGCAACCCTGGTGCCAATCGCAGAGAAGTTCGCTGATCAGGAACCCTGGTTTGGTATCGAGCAGGAGTACACCTTCTTTAAGGAGGGCCGTCCACTTGGCTGGCCAGTCGAGGGCTACTACTACCCTGCACCTCAGGGGCCGTACTACTGCGGCGTCGGCGCAATCGAGATTTCTGGCCGCGACATTGTCGAGGCACACACCGAGGCATGTCTCCGGGCAGGCCTAGCTATTGCGGGCACGAATGCCGAGGTGATGCTCGGGCAGTGGGAGTACCAAGTTGGCCCTCTCGGCCCACTCGAAGTCTCAGATCAGCTCTGGATGTCTAGGTTCTTGCTGTACCGAGTAGCCGAAGACTTCGGTGTGAACGCTTCGATCTCTGCGAAGCCAATCAAGGGCGACTGGAACGGCGCTGGATGTCATACCAACTTCTCTACCAACCGGATGCGTGCCGAGTACGACGCAATCATTACTGCTTGTGAGTCGCTTGGCGGTCCTGGCAAAGTCGAAGAGCACCTAGCCGGCTACGGCCACGGCATCGAGGATCGCCTGACTGGATCTCACGAAACCGCCCACTTCTCACAGTTCCGTTATGGAGTTTCTGACCGGGGGGCATCCATTCGCATCCCATGGCAGGTGGCACAAGACGGCAAGGGCTACATCGAGGATCGTCGGCCGAACGCCAATATCGACCCCTACGTGGTTGCGCGGTTGATCACGAATACGGTCTGCTCTGAACTCACTCCGCTCTGATCCACGGCAATGACCGGGCCAAGCATGCTGCGCGTGGCCATGTGCCAGCTCAATCTTCGGGTTGGGGATCTGGCAGGAAACATGGCTGCGCTCAGTCACGCCTATGAAGCAGCAGAGGCCGCAGGTGCTGACCTTGCGCTGTTCCCAGAATTGGCAATATGTGGTTACCCGCCGGAGGACCTGTTACTAAAACCGGGTTTTGTTGAGGACCTACAACTTGCCGTGGAACAGTTTGCGCTTGGCGTGACAGGTCACTGCACAGCAATTATTGGGTGGGTCGAGAGTGACGGCGGGCAGTTGTTCAACGCCGCTGCCGTGTTGCACGACTCCAAAATCCTCGGCAGCTATCGCAAACAGGCGCTGCCCAATTATGGGGTTTTTGATGAGAAGCGCTACTTCGCTGCGGGGACTGCTGATCAGTCTCTTTATGAGATCGCCGGGGTGATTGTCTCGGTCACAGTTTGTGAAGATGTCTGGGTTGATGGTGGGCCGGTCCTAGCAGCGGCTCGTGGTGGCGCGGCTATTGCTGTGAACATCAACGCCTCGCCTTTTCACATTGGCAAGCAGCAAGTTCGAGAAGAGATGTTGACCAAGCGCGCAGCGGAGGCTGGCATCCCGATTGTGTATCTCAATTTGGTAGGAGGCCAAGACGAGTTGGTCTTCGATGGTGGTTCAGTCGTTATTGGCGCTGATGGTGTAATTGCTGCACGCCTACCAAGATTTGAAACCGCCTGTGTAGTAGTTGATGTGCCGGTTGCTGAAGCAGCGGCTACAAGTTTGCCGGTCACTCAGCTGAGTTCCGTGCAAGCTACAACTGACCTTCCCGACACGGAGAACACCTCGGCGCTCGTTGCCGAGATTGGTTCGACAATGGCGGAAGTTTGGAACGCACTGGTTCTTGGTCTGCATGACTACGTCACCAAGAACGGCTTTTCGCAGGTTGTGATTGGCTTGTCAGGTGGGGTGGATTCGTCAATCGTTGCAGCGGTTGCAACGGATGCCTTGGGCGCTGGGTCAGTACACGGTGTGCTGATGCCATCTCGCTTCTCAAGTGACCATTCGCTCAGCGATGCCGAAGCGCTTGGTCGAAACTTGGGAATTGATTACCGAACGGTTCCCATTGAGACTGCACATCTGGCGCTGTTGAATATGCTCGAGCCGTCCTTTGAGGGCCGAGCAGCGGACCTCACTGAAGAGAATCTGCAATCAAGAATCCGAGGCGTTGTGTTGATGGCGCTGTCCAACAAGTTTGGTTGGATGGTTCTCACTACGGGCAACAAAAGCGAGACAGCGGTTGGCTATTCGACGCTGTATGGAGATACCGCTGGTGGTCTTGCGGTGATCAAGGATGTTCCAAAACTGTTGGTATACGAACTCTGTGCTTGGAGAAACGCCCAGCAAGCCGAGGATTTGATTCCTGCTCAAGTCCTGACTAAGGCGCCGTCAGCAGAGCTGCGCCTCGATCAGCGAGATGACCAGAGCCTTCCCCCGTATGAAGTGTTGGACCCGATCATCCAAGGCTACGTAGATCAAGACCTTTCTACCGAGCAACTTGTAGCGCTAGGCCATGATGCAGAAATGGTCTCGAAGATTGTGGGCTTGATTGATTTGGCAGAGTACAAGCGGCGTCAGTCGCCCCCTGGAATACGAATCTCTCAAAAAGCGTTCGGCCGGGATCGACGAATTCCAATCACAAACTTGTATGCACCTGGAATGCTGCATGACTCCGAGCCCTGCGATACCTCCGGGAGATAGCGTGAACCAAACTGACGCCCCTTGGCGTGGGCTCCTTGCCACAGCCGCTCAGTTTGGCGCCTACGCCTGGGTAGAGGCGCAGGTGAGTTCGATGCTCGGCGAATGGGCAACAACTCAGACCGATGCCGAATACAAAGTCGACCTGTTTGCGCAATCGGCTCTACATCGTTGGCATAGTGAACTCTTCTTCGCTCGCCTGCCAGTGCTCTCTGTTGTGGTTCCCGAGGACCTCGTTCGTTCTCCGAATCCGCAGTTTGAGTCGTTCCTTGGTCTGGTGAGATCGGCAGCTTCACGCTCGGATCAGTTGGTTGCGTTACGCCTAGTGCTGTTGCCGTATCTGCTGAACGTCTATCAGCAAGAGTTGCTCACCGTGAGCGAAGTAGCAGACCCATCAGCACGTAGAACTCTGGGCCTAGTGGTGGCTGATCTACAGCAGCAGTTGCTACAGCCAAGCGATGGTCTTGAAATGGGATCAGATATGCAACTGGAGCTCGTTCAGGCCTTGGAGGCATCGCCGGGGCTCGTGCTGCTACCAAGCTCGGGTGACCGATGACACCTGAATGACTTCTGGGTCTTGAGTGTTCTTCAAGAGGTAACGCAAAGTGTGCCTAGGCGAAGAACAGGTGAGAGCGATGGCGAAGGACCGAGTCGACCGTGATCAAGAGGATCTGATCCGTTTGTATCTCACAGATATCGGCCAGCATCCATTGCTCACCAAAGATGATGAAGTCCGTCTTTCGATGACAATTGAAGAGGGCAACCTTGCAGAGCAGGAACTCTGCCTCCGAGCCGGTGACCTGAGCGCAGTTGAAATACGAATGCTGAAACGAGTGGCCAAGGCAGGTGAAAAGGCAGAGCGCTCCTTTGTGCTTTCAAATCTGCGGCTCGTGGTCTCGATCGCCAAGCGGTATCAGGCATCTGGATTGCCGCTTCTGGACCTTATCCAAGAGGGCAACTTGGGCCTGATGCACGCTGTTGAGAAGTTCGACTGGCGAAAGGGTTTCAAATTCTCTACCTATGCAACCTGGTGGATTCGTCAGGCGATTACTCGTGGGATCGCAAACACAGGAAGGACTGTGCGGCTGCCGATCCACGCAGCTGACACGTTGTCCCGGGTGAACAAAGCGCGAGCCCGACTTGAAGTTGAGCTTGGCCGGCCTGCAACAATCGAGGAACTCTCCAAGGATGTTGATCTGAGCGAAGAAAAGCTTGTAGAGGTGTTGTGCTTTGCCGCAGAGACGCTTTCTTTGTCTGAACCGCTCCACGACGAAGGTGACGGCGATCTAGGAGATGTTGTTGAGGATCGCGAAGCAAGTTCGCCAATGGATGTTGCTCTGCTGTCGCTATTGCCAGAAGAAGTGCAGCGCCTATTAACTCCGCTTGATGATCGCGAACGTGCCATCCTGACGCTGCGGTTTGGCTTAGACCGCAGCGAACCGCTCAATCGCGATGAGGTTGGCAAGCAGTTCAATCTGACTCGGGAACGGATTCGCCAGATAGAGGCCCGGGCGATGTCAAAACTGCGGCACCCTTCCTGGGATATTGGAGCTTCGGCCCTACTCACCATCTGAGTTAGGGGAGCGCTCCCCGATGACAGACGGGGCTTCGATGCCTACTCTTATTGAACCAAGATTGACTCTTCCCCCTGATTGACTCTTCCCCCTGATTGAGAGCGAGCGCAACGCGCTCGCACAGGGGGTTGTCATGCTTCATACGCTGTGGTCGGTCAAAGGCGGGTCCGGAGTCACTTTGGTCTCGGCAGTTGCTGCTGCGATTTTTGCCCGGCGTTCGGGCAGAACAGTGCTTGTTGATCTCTGTGGAGATCAACCCGCGGCGCTCGGGATTGCCGAGCCGAGTAGCCCAGGTGTGCATGATTGGCTAGCAAGCACTGATGGTTCGGCAGATGCGCTCGAACGGTTACTGATTCAGGTGGAGCCCAACCTGTGGCTATTGCCATGTGGAACTGCTCAGACATGGCCCGAGGACCGACCAGATCAGCTAGCGAAAATCCTTGTAGAAATGGGGTGCGAGGTAGTTGTCGACGCTGGCCTCATCTCGGATCTGGGGCGAAGCCTGGCCGCGGCGGGACGCTCACTTCTGGTTACTCGACCGTGCTACTTAGCGCTTCGGCGGGCGACTTCTGCTGGGGTGCAGGCCGATGGAGTCGTAGTAGTGGTCGATATCGGTAGAGCTCTCAGCGGAGCAGACGTAGGTGCAGTGCTAGACCTCTGCGTAGTTGCGTCGGTCGATGTTGATCCAGCGATTGCCCGAGCAGTTGACGCGGGATTGCTGATTCGCCGACCTCATAAAGCGCTTGAGCGATCACTGCGGGGAGTGGCATGAGCCCGTTGAAAAGCCCGGAATTGCTAGAGGCCAGATTGCTAGAGGCCAGCGTTCGTCGCCGTTTCGCTGCCGACACGGGCACGGTCGATGCTGTAGATCGTCTTGTCGAACTCTTTGCCGATGAGGCTCCACTTCTTGGTTCACAAGAGGTGCAGCGCAGGGCGCATTCTCTTGCCGTCGAACTCGTTGGCCTAGGTCCAATACAGATGTTGATTGATGACCCTGCAGTTACTGATGTGCTGGTCAACGGACCTGGTGAGGTGTGGGTTGAACGATCAGGCCGTCTTGAGCGGTCGGGCGTGATAGCCGACGAAGCGCTCATTGCAAGAAGTATTGAACGCCTTGTCGGCCCTTTAGGGCTGCGCGCAGATCGGAGCAATCCAATCGTCGATGCTCGCCTTCCCGACGGTACCCGCGTAGCGGTGGTCCTTCCGCCGCTTGCAGTGGATGGGCCAGTGTTAGCCATCCGCAGGCATCGCGCAGATCATCTTCCACTGAGCGCCTTTGCTGAGCCTGCTGTGGTCCGACTTCTTGAGTCGTTAGTTCACGAGAAGCTCAATCTGGTGGTCTATGGCCCGACGGGTGCTGGAAAAACCTCGCTCCTGAATGCGCTCGTGGCCGGTCTTGCGCCGAATGAGCGAGTTGTGACCATCGAAGATGTTGCAGAGCTTCGCCTACCGGGCGAGCATGTAGTGAGACTCGAGGCTCGGCCCGGAACTGCCGAGGGTGTTGGGCGCACCGACATTCGCGACCTTGTTCGCGCCGCCCTGCGCTTGAGACCGGATCGCATCATTGTGGGCGAGGTCCGCGGGGCCGAAGCACTCGACATGATCTGGGCACTGTCTACTGGCCATGATGGGTGTTTTTCTACCTGCCACGCGTCGAACGCTCCTGATGCCATCCGCAGGCTAGAAACCATGGCCCTGCTAGGCGCTGAGCGCCTTCCGCTAGAAGCCATCCGCCTGCAAGTAGCAGCTGCGATCGATGTGTTCGTCGGGGTAGCTCGCAGCAGTTCGGGCTGTCGCAGGGTGACTGATATTCACCTAGTTGGTGCCACCGGAGAGCTTGAATCGCTGATCTCGGCCGATGGTTCAGTGCAGGCAATGAACCGATCTCGTAGAGGCTGCCAAGCATGAAACAGCCAAGCCAGGCAAGGCACCCACGAAGCGGAAGGCGCGCGGACCGCCTTCTTGATCAACAACTTCCTGGGGTTGCGGCTGCATTAGCGCGAAGCGTTCATGCCGGAGCTACGTTGCTTGTAGCAATAGAGGAACTCGGAAAGCTAGCCCTATCGCCGTGTGGCGATGACTTAGCTGCTCTAGCCGCAGCAGTCCGACGGGGCAGCTCACTTGATGCTGCTCTGCGTTATTGGCAGCTTTCTCGTCCCGGCAGTTCCGTCGAGGTCCTCGTAGCCGCCTGCCGCTTTGGTCATGTTGAAGGTGGCAACCTAGCTGCGGCACTCGATGGTGCCGCCGTTTCTCTACTCGACCGAATTGAGGTGGCTGATGAAGCTCGAGCCTTATCTAGCCAAGCCCGATCCTCGGCTGCAGTTTTAGTTGCGCTTCCACTGCTTGGCGCAGCTGGTTTTTCTGTACTTGACCCAGCGGTAGCTGCAACCTTGTTCACTACTGCGGCAGGCTGGCTGTGCCTAATCCTGGGGCTCGGCCTAGATGCAGCGGGCGCATGGGTGCTGTCGCGTATGGTGCGATCGGCCTTGCGCTGATGGCGGTGCTAGTGGGTCTGATGAGCAGTTGGGCTGTGCTTCACCTTTTTGGCCACACACGTTCTTGGCCTTGGCGTGTTGCCGACCTGCAGCGGAAGCAGCCCTATTCCCAGCGAAGCCGACAGGTAAGACACACGCACCAAAAAAGCAAGCGCCCCCGTCACAGCGGTCGTCACCGGGACCGTCGGATAGCGGCAGAGATTCCAGCGGCAATTGACCTTTTGCATATCGCAGTAAGCGCTGGCCACTCCCTACACACAGCTGTTGCGGCAGTGGCAGGATCTGGCACTGGGGTAGTGATCGACGGCCTTGCAGAAGTTCAGCGGCGTTTTGAGCGAGGGGGCCGACTGACTGACGAACTCGCCAAGCTTCCCGATCGGCTAGGCCCAGAAGTGCAGCCGCTCAGTACCACGCTCATTGTTGCGGCTTCATCGGGCGCTCCACTTGGCCCGACTCTTCAACGCCTTGCAGATGCACAGCGCCGCAGGGTGCGCCGACATACCGAGGAGCGAGTTCGCAAACTGCCAGTGCTGCTTTTGGCTCCTTTGATCACACTTGTACTTCCGGCCTTTGTGCTGCTCACGGTTGTACCCGTTGCTATCACCACTGCCAGAACGGGCTTAGCCCCGATCCAAAACAGCTTGCCCATGCAAAACAGCATCCCCCTGCCAAATACTGATCCAGTAGCGAGTCCACCATGAGCATTCTCAACGCGATATTTACCAATCTGAATTGCAGAATCAGCAACATCGTTCAGTACCTCGAACACAAGGGGGAGAAGGGCCAAAGCACGGTTGAGTACGCACTTCTTCTTTTGGGTGCTGCAGCCATTGCGCTAGTCCTTGTTGCATGGGTCACCAAGACCGATCTGATCGGCCGACTGTTTGACACTGTGGTTGGCCGTATCTTGAATCAAGCCCAGTGATGCAGCGCGAGCGCGGGCAGTCAACAGTTGAGCTTGCGGTGATTATCCCGGTAGTAGTCCTGCTGATTTTATTGACTGTTCAGGCGGCGCTCGTACTGCGCGACCGAGTGCTTTTGGTTCACGCAGCGCGGGCCGCCGCTCGGGCAGTGATTGTTGATCCTCAGGTCTCATCGGCAACACAGGCGTTACAGCAACAAGGACCGCCAATCTCTGCGGCCACCGTCACCCTGACCGGGGGCACGCGGGGTGGTTCCTTAGCAACAGTCACTGTTCGAATGCGACCCACTCGCGTGCCGATCGTTGGCAGAGTTGTGGCCTCAACAGTTCTGCAGGAACGACTCGTGGTGATGGTCGAAGGGGCAAGCTAAGCCAGCGTTACCTCTAGTAAGCGTCGTGCTGACTCTTTGTCTAACGGTTCGTTACCATTCCCGCATTTTGGCGATTGAACACAGCTTGGGCATCCACCAACGCAGGGGCAACTCTGAAGAACCTCAAGCGTGGCCGCTAGGTGCGAATCAGCAACTCCAAAAGCGAGTTCAGCGATGCCCGCTCCGCCCGGGTAGGCATCGTGAATCACCACGGTGGGGGAGTCAGTATCTGCGAGCCAGTCGGTTGACACACCGCCAACATCCCATCGGTCACAAATGGTGAACAGAGGAAGTATGCCAATGGCTGCATGTTCGCTTGCGTGAAGTGCTCCGGGCAGTTCGGAGGGGTCAACTTGAGCGGCCTGAACTACCTGGTCGGAAAAGGTGTACCAGACGGCTCTGGTCTGAAGATGCACCGGCGGAAGGTCCAACACATCTCTCGAGATCACCTCATGTGTAGACACACGCTTGGTCTGGAACCCGGTCACCTGCGAGGTGACCTCAACCGAGCCAAGATGCAATGTCGATGCACCCACGGGGCGCTGGTCATCCACGCTGAGCAAGCGGATGCTGATGCTGGAACGGGCCTGTGTGTAGGTATCTCCATCTGCGGGAATGACAAGTGCAGACATGCTGGCAAGGTCGAGTTCTCTCACCATCCAAGCTGCACCCTGATGCAAGTACACAGCACCCTCGTGCAGGGCTTCATAGGCGCGGGCCTGGTCTACGGTGCCAATCATCTGCCCAGCGGAGGTCATGATACGGAACTCACCCCGAGAGGCTGACCGCAACCCGATGGTTGGGGCGGGAGTTCCACGACCCGCCCAGTGAACGGTCTGCTCAGAGCCCTGCGGAGTTTCACGGGAGCTAATGACTGCTCGGTCCTCAACGACAAGTCGGCGAATGCCTTCCTCTAGCTGTGTGGGCCAGTACTCGGCGTCACTGCGAGAGAGCGGCAGTTCGAACGCAGCGCAGCCAAGGTGAGGCACATATACATATGGGTTATCTAGGTTGATCACAGCTGGTTCCGAGACTCGACTGAACAACTCTTCGGGGTGGCGCATCATCCACTGATCAAGGCTGTTCTCTGCAGCTACCAGCACCGCCATTGACTCAAGCTGCTCTCGACCACTTCTCCCGAGTTGTTGGCGAAACGATGCAATTGTTCCGGGGTAACCGCACATCACCACTGCATCAAGGCCGCCGATATTGACACCAAGCTCTAAGGCGTTCGTGGCCACCACACCGAGCAGGTCGCCACTGAGGAGTTCGGCCTCTATTTGGCGTCGCTCGTGAGCTAAATATCCGGCGCGGTAAGAACGAATCTGCTGTGCGAGCGGCTCGTCAAGTGAGTCGCGAAGTGCGGTTGCAACCACCTCGGTTCCTCTCCGAGACCCGCAGAATACCAAGGTGCGAAGCCCGGCTGAGATCAACCCCGAGGCCAACAGTGCAGCCTCGGCGTTGATTGACCACCGTTCACCCTCGGATGCTTCTGCCGGGTTCCAAAGTGCTATCGATCGCTTACCCGAGGGCGAGGCGTCGCGTTGCACAACAGCCACCTGATGGCCGCAGATACCCGAAGCAAGCTGCGCCGGTTCGCCGATGGTGGCCGAGCTAAAGATAACTGTTGGTTCTTCTCCGCCGTAGAAGCGCACTAGGCGGCGGAGCCTGCGCAAAATGTGTGCAACATGACTGCCGAACACGCCGCGCAGAGTGTGGAGTTCGTCGACCACAACAAACTTGAGCTGCTGAAAGAACTTGGCCCAGCGGCCGTGGTTGGCAAGGATTGTTTGATGCACCATCTCTGGGTTGGTGAGCAACACATTGGCGTGGTTTCTTACCCAGGATCGCTCTTCGGGGGAGCAGTCTCCGTCGTAGGCAGCAGCAGTGAGGCCGGGAACTTCCCAAGAGGTCAACGACAGCAACTGATCCCGAGCTAGTGCTTTTGTAGGGAAAATCATGAGTGCAGTTGCGCCGCTCAGCACTGACTCGGCGATCGGCACTTGGTAACACAGTGATTTGCCCGAGGCTGTTCCTGTGGCGATGACAACCGACTCGCCCGATCGGGCAAGGTTGATTGCCTGTGCCTGATGCGACCAGAACTGTGTGTGCGGCAAATGAGAGAGAAGCTCTTCGGGGAGCGACCAATCGAGCTCGGCAGTGCTTGCGGTTCTGGCCGGAACTTGCTCAACATGAACAAGACGCGCATCTTGGCCCAACGAGTGAAGAACGGCTGCGATTCTGCCTGCTGGGTCGCCCATCAGCTGCTGGGGCCTACCTAGCGGCGGTACTTGGCAAGTTCGGTGCGAGCCACTTGCCTGCGGTGCACCTCATCGGGGCCATCGGCAAACCGCAGAGTGCGCAAGCCAGCGTACATCCGTGCGAGTGGGAAATCATCCGAGACTCCGCCACCACCGTGGGCCTGAATGGCTCGGTCAACAACACGTAGCGCCATGTTCGGTGCAACAACTTTGATTGCAGAGATCTCAATTGCTGCACCCTTGGCACCTACGGTGTCCATCAACCATGCTGCCTTGAGGGTCAGCAGTCGGACCTGCTCAATCTCGATTCGTGAGTCAGCAATCCACTCACGAACTACTCCCTGATCAGAGATCGGGCCGCCAAAAGCAACTCGCTGTGTGACCCGCTCGCACATCAGTTCCAACGCGCGCTCGGCAACGCCGACGCAGCGCATGCAGTGATGGATCCGACCAGGGCCGAGGCGAGCCTGAGCAATGGCAAAACCGCCGCCCTCTTGGCCAATCAAATTACTGACGGGCACCCGAACATTGTCGAAGTCGAGCTCGCAGTGGCCCTCTCTATCTTGGTAGCCAAAGACTGGAAGGTCACGCACCTTGGTAACTCCGGGTGTGTCCATCGGAACGAGCACCATTGACTGCTGCAAATGTCGAGGGGCCGCCGGATCGGTCTTACCCATCACGATCATGATCTTGCAGCGACTCGAGGCAGCACCAGAGATCCACCATTTGCGGCCGTTGAGAACATACTCGTCTCCGTCGCGCTCGATGCTGAGTTGAATGTTGGTCGCATCAGATGAAGCAACCGCAGGCTCGGTCATTGCGAAAGCGGACCTGATCTCACCGTTGAGCAAGGGGACGAGCCACTCGTCTTTTTGCTCCTGTGAGCCAAAGAGGGTGAGGACTTCCATGTTGCCCGTATCTGGAGCAGCGCAGTTCATTGCCTCTGGTGTCAGGTGCATGGATCGACCAGAGAGTTCTGCAATATGGGCGTAGTCCAAATTGCTGACGGGGTCTGGGGTCCAGTCAGTTTGATGAGGCATGAACAGGTTCCACAGGCCTCGTGATCTTGCCGAGGATTTGAGGTCTTCGATGATCTGTGGATGGCCATGGGGATCGCCGAGGGCGTGCATCTGCGACTCATAAATCGATTCCGCAGGGGTGATTTCGGAGTCAATGAACTCCTGAAGTTTGGCGAGTAATTCTTGGCCGCGGGCACTGGGTTCAAAACTCATAGTTGCCAACCTAGCTTGCCAGCGCCAGAAAGTTTTTTTCGATAGTTGTTTGACATCTCGGCCTGCACTCTCTTAGCTGTCAGTCGTGGGAAACCCTTTGGTCATCGTCGAGTCACCAGCAAAAGCGCGCACTATTGCCAGCTTCCTAGGTGACGAATATCAGGTCGAATCATCGATCGGCCACATTAGAGATCTGCCTCGAAATGCGGCTGATGTTCCCAAAGAATATAAGGGTCAAGCCTGGGCTCGCCTTGGCGTTGATACCGAGAATCACTTCAAGCCTCTGTATATCGTCAACTCAGAGAAGAAGGACCATGTTCGCCATCTGAAGGCCCTCTTGAAAGATGCCGACGAGCTTTATCTGGCAACAGATGAGGATCGCGAGGGAGAGGCAATTGCTTGGCACTTGCTCGAGGTGCTGAACCCACAAGTGCCCGTAAAGAGAATGGTGTTTCACGAGATCACCCCTCAGGCAATCCGTCATGCCCTAGAGAACCCACGTGAGTTGGATCGCCGTTTGGTGGATGCTCAAGAGTGCCGCCGGATCCTTGATCGACTCTACGGATACGAAGTCTCTCCCGTGCTGTGGAAGAAAATCATGCCGAAGCTGTCGGCTGGCAGGGTGCAGTCGGTTGCCACCCGGGTGGTGGTTCAGCGTGAGCGTGAGCGCATGGCGTTTCGCTCGGCTAACTGGTGGGACTTGCAAGCAACGTTTCGTCATGTAGATACATCACAAGACCAAACGCAGTTCCCAGGGACGCTCATTGAGTTTGCTGGTGAACGCTTGGCAACTGGCAAAGACTTCGGCCAGAACGGTGAGCTTTCGGCTAGCGCCGACAAGAACGCTGTTCTGCTTGACGAGGCCGCTGCACTTGCTGTGCAGGCCGCGCTGACAGATCAGCCGGTAAAAGTACGATCAGTTGAGCGAAAGCCATATACACGCAAGCCATCTCCGCCGTTTATGACCTCAACCTTGCAACAAGAAGCTGGCCGCAAGCTGCGGATGTCTTCGGCGCAGACGATGTCTACTGCGCAACGTTTGTATGAGAACGGCTTTATTACCTATATGCGTACCGACTCTTCTTCGTTGTCGGACACCGCAGTCAGCGCCGCTCGCACGCAGATACTCGAGAAGTTCGGCAAGGACTACTTGCCAGATGCTCCTCGGCGCTATGCAAACAAGGTCAAGAACGCCCAAGAGGCTCACGAGGCGATTCGTCCTGCTGGTGACAGTTTTCGCACACCTGATCAGCTAGCTCAGCAGCTCAACGGAGCTGAGCTACGCCTGTATGAACTGATCTGGCAGCGCACGATTGCATCACAAATGAACGATGCCCGTGGCGAGTCGGTTCAGGTTCGTTTGGTGAGCACCACCGCTGATCAGCGAGAGGCAGTGTTCTCTGCCTCCGGTAGGACCATCCAATTCCCCGGGTTTTTGCGGGCCTATGTAGAGGGATCAGATGACCCTGATGAGGCTCTTGAGGACCAAGAAAAGGTTCTTCCACAGATGGCCGAGGGCGACGCACTCGCAACCGACGCACTTGATGCGAATGGCCACGAGACTCAGCCACCGGCGCGCTTTACCGAGGCCTCGCTTGTGAAGCGTCTTGAGGAGCTTGGCGTTGGCCGGCCCTCTACCTATGCCTCGATTATCTCTACGGTTCAAGATCGCGGCTACGTGTGGAAGAAGGGCTCGGCCTTGGTACCGAGCTTTACTGCCTTTGCCGTGGTTACCCTGATGGAACAGCACTTCCCAACTTTGGTTGACTTTGCTTTCACGGCTCGGATGGAAGAGGAACTCGACGATATTGCGTCGGGCTCAGCCGATATGGAGCCATGGCTCGCTCGGTTCTACTTCGGTGTCGATAGCGCCACCGGTGAAGTTGGCTCACCCGGGCTGAAGCAGCTTGTCGAGGGAAATCTTGGCGAGATTGATGCTCGAGAAATCAACTCAATCCCGCTCGGGGTTGGCCCCGATGGCGTGATGATTGTTGCCCGTGTTGGCCGCTTCGGTCCGTACCTAGAACGTGGCGAGGGCGAGAACAACCAGCGGGCAAGTATTCCTGACGACATCCCACCAGATGAGCTCACCGTTGAGCATGCCATTGAGTTACTCGAGGCTCCCTCGGGGGATCGGATTCTTGGTCAGCATCCAGAAACTGGATTAGACGTGCAGCTCAAGGCTGGGCGGTTTGGCCCCTATGTGCAAGAGGGCGTTCACGACGATGACACCGGATTTAAGCCGCGCACCGCAAGCCTGTTCAGCACTATGGATCCAGCAACAGTCACGCTTGAGGATGTTCTGCCGCTGTTGTCCTTGCCGCGTGAGGTTGGTCTTGACCCAGCAGATGGCGAGATGATCCTGTCTCTCAACGGCAAGTTTGGTCCGTACTTGAAGAAGGGGACCGACAGCCGGTCGATCGAAACTGAGTCGCAGATTCTGACGATTACTTTGGAAGAGGCGCTGAAGGTATTTGCCGAACCCAAGCGGCGACGCGGTCAGGGTGTGGCCAAGCCGCCATTGCGTGAGATGGGTAACGATCCAGATACCGAAAAGCCGATCGTCATCAAAGACGGCCGTTTTGGTCCGTATGTGACTGACGGTGAGACCAATGCAAGTTTGCGCAAGGGTGACTCAGTCGAAGACCTGACCATGGAGCGGGCACTCGAGTTGATGGCAGACCGTCGAGCGCGTGGCCCAGCCAAGAAGAAAGCCCCAGCAAAGAAGAAGGCAGCTGCGAAGAAGAAGGCTCCGGCAAAGAAGAAAGCCGCTGCCAAGAAGAAGGCTCCGGCAAAGAAGGCTCCGGCAAAGAAGAAAGCCGGAGCAGGAATTACTCCCGCAAAGGTCGCTGCTGCAGCTTCCGAGAAGCCTGCCGACCCCGCCGAGGGCTTCTAGAGCCGTGCCATCTTCGGCGGTGGCTCGCGGCCGGTTTATCGTGTTTGAGGGGGGCGAAGGCTCGGGGAAATCCACTCAGGCAGAGTTGCTTGCCGCCCGTCTAGGCGCAGTGTTCACTCGAGAGCCCGGTGGAACCGAGCTTGGCGCCGAGGTTCGCTCGATTTTGCTTTCCGCATCGGAGAACGGCCTGACCGATCGGGCCGAGGCTTTACTCATGGCCGCTGATCGTGCGCAGCATGTGGAGCAGTTCATCGAGCCGGCGTTGCTCGCCGGCCAAGATGTTGTCTGTGATCGTTATATTGGCTCCTCGGTTGCGTATCAGGGCTATGGCCGTGGCCTTGATGCTGACATGGTCCGAGCAATCTCTGGTTGGGCGGCTGGCGGGTTATGGCCTGATCTCACCATCTTGTTGACGGTTCCCGAGCAGGTATCACTTGAGCGAACCGGCGGTGCCCGTGACCGCATTGAGGCAGCTGGAGCAGAGTTCCATCGCCGAGTAGCCGAGGGGTTTCTGGCTCAGGCAGAAGACGAACCCGAGTACTGGATTCAGGTTGACGGCACAGGTACCACTCAAGAAGTTGAGCAGCGAGTGCTTGTAGCTGTTGCCGAGATGTTGGGTGAACCTGCATGACTGAGGTTGTTCGAACCGACCTGTGGGGTGAGGTCGTTGGTCAACAAGATGCAGTGCAGCGTCTGCAGGCCGCGGTGGATTCGCCAGTACATGCCTACCTGCTTGTTGGACCTGAAGGGTCGGGTACTCGCGAAGCTGCGAGGGCATTTGCAGCCGACTTGTTGAGCCACGAACTTGATGATGCTGGCTCTGAGCGCGCTCGGCACCTAGCCGGAGCCGAGGCTCACCCTTCTCTGCTTGTGGTTGAGCGCGACGGTGCAGCGATTGACGCAAAGCAGTCCCGAGAGGTTGTACGGCAGTCCTCGCTGGCGCCTTCCGAAGGACAGCGTCAAGTCATTGTTCTGGTCGACTTTCACCTAGTCGGAGATGCTGCAGCCATCTTGCTGAAGAGCATCGAAGAACCCCCGCCGTCGACGGTGTTTGTGATTTTGGCCGAGGAACTGCCGCCGCATCTTGCAACCATTGCATCTCGTTGCGTGAAGATTGATTTTGCGGCAGTGCCGATGCAGGTGTTGCTTGATCGGCTGATTCTTGAAGGAGTTTCGCCTGAGGTTGCTGAACAGGCAGCGTTGGCCGCGGGTGGCAGTTTGTCTCGTGGGCGACTCTTGGCCCGCGACCCGGCGGTCGGCGCGAGACGTGATGCGTGGTACCGGGCGCCGGCTCAGTTGGACGGGACAGGGGCAACAGCATGCGCTGTTGCTGATGAGTTGTTAACAATGATTGATGGCGTGATGGAGCCCTTGCAGGTTCAGCAGGCAGAGGAACTTGCTGCGTATGAGGCGACCTTTGAGATTGCTGGCGTGAAGTTGTTGAAGGGCGATCTGAAGAAGATGGAGGATCGCCATAAACGTGAGCAGCGAAGGGTGCGGACCGAGGAGTTGCGTTCGGGTCTTGCTGTGTTGTTGTCGCACTACCGGGAGATTGCTGTAATCGACTCGGCCCGCTCTGGGGACTTTGTGGTGGCTGCTGATGAAGTTCAGTCGCTCTGCGCAAACTTGGTTTTCAATCCGAGGGAATCGCTGGCGCTGCAGGCGCTGTTTATGTCTCTTCCAAGGTTGAATCCCCAGCTGTAGACCAGCTAGAGGCGAACAATTCGAAACACCCGCAAGTCTCGCCCGCTTCGCTCAACGTATGTGTCGAACAGCGGCCAGATAGCAATCAGTTCTGGCCAGATCCGAGCTTTCTCTTCAGGGGTGAGCAGTTCGGCTTGAGCGGCGTAGACCTCATGGTTGTAGTCAACCTGAATTTTGGGCGTGGCAATGAGGTTCCAAGACCATGCGGGGTGAGTGGACTGCCCAAAGTTCGATCCAACTACGTACAGGTCGCCATTCAGTGGCACGGTGGCGAGCGGGCTGACCCGCGGTAACCCGGACTTTCGACCGGTGCTCGTGATGATCGCGCAGGGCAACATCATGCGACTCATCATGATTCGCCCGCCCGAGACCCGACTGAGCCCCCGGTCAATTGGCGGAACAAGCTTGGGCCCAACACGAGAAAACCACTTGCTTCCGGCCATCTTCTGGATGCTGCGACCAAGAGCGCTGTTTGGATTCACTGCCATCTCGGCACAGTAGCTTGTTGGTCTGATCGGTCTCGGCAGTATGCTTGATCTCTGCGTGCCTCGGTGCGCGGCCGCCCGGGTAGCTCAGTCGGTAGAGCAGCTCACTCGTAATGAGCAGGTCAGGAGTTCAATTCTCCTCTCGGGCTCCACTCGAACCGACCTACCTCCCCTGATCTAGAGGGGGACTAGGCCGGTATCGATGTTCTTGGGCATACTGTTGCCGCACCAGCACCAGCACCGAGGCGCTGGGCAGGAGGATCTCATGAGTTCTGACGAGGGGGGCCAGATTGACTCTCTTGGGGCGTGGCGCCACCGGTTGCGGTCCATCGAGGCCGCCGCGCTCGCCGGGATTGTCTGCTCAATCGGCTGGACGCTCTCGCTCCGTGGGCTGCTTTCAGCCCCTGGGATCGGAGCGAGCGACAGCGAGGTTGCCCGCTACTACTCGGAGCCGGCTCATGGCACGGCCGCCGTGGTGTGGCTACAGGTCACCGTGTTCTCTACCATCTCGTTCCTTTGGTTCGTCGGCGTGGTCCGGGGTCGAATCGGAGACCGCGAGCCGAAGCTCGCTGGGACGGTCTTCTTCGGCGGAAGCATCCTGTTGGCCAGCCTCCTGTTCGTGGGCACAGCGCTGCTAGCCGCTCCGGCAGTTCAGGTTGCGCTCGGCGGCGCGGCCCCCGATCCGGGAGCATTGTCGCTGCTCCGGGCGGTGGCGGACGTGGTGCTATGGATCTTCCTGCCCCGCGTCGCCATGCTCGTGATGTTCTCGACCGCCAACTTGGCATGGGCGAGCGGGGCGCTGCCGCGCTGGCTCGTAGTCCTGACGGTGGTGCTCGGCGTCGTCG
>JBIKPA010000045.1:0-15197 GCA_044357715.1 Microthrixaceae bacterium | reverse complement strand
AAGACGATCGAGCGTGAGCTCTCGGTCCCTGTCTGCTACCCCAGAAATGCGTCGGGTGTATCCGGCAATGATGGCTACCAGCATGATGATTCCAGCCCATGAAGCGGCTCTGAGAAGCGCTTCGCGTGGGTTGCTTGCTTGATCTACGAACACAAAGCTAACTGCCAGAATCGTTACAACGGCGACTCGAAATGAAAAGCCAAATCCGCGTGCTAGCCCGGCCACGGTGATAGCCGGCAGAAGCATGAAGATGAGGGGAGAATCACAACCTCCAGTGGCCACAACTGCCACGACACCAAGAAATACCTCTGCGATAACAAGTACCAGCGAACTGACAGAGTCGGTGTACTTGATTGGTCGGACTGTTCGAAAGATTGCATAGAGCACCAGCACGCCGGTCCAAAAACGCAGCGAAGCTACATCGGAACTGCTGTCGGCGGAGACAAGCAACAAAGAAATAGTCATGGTGGCTAAACGAAGAGTGGTGATCAAAGCGTTGAAGCTTGAGACTCGGTCTGCGTTGCTGCGTGAGCTTCGATCCGCTAGAAGATCGAAGTCTCCCGTGGGCTTTTCTGCAGTGTCGATAAGCGCGCTTTTGACATCTCGCTGAACTCGGGACTTGACCTTCTTGAGCAGCGACAGGGATCCCTGTTCTGGATCTACATCTACTGATGTTGCACTGGACTCGGGTAGCTGACTGAAGTCTTCGTTCAGTGGCTCAGGCGGAATATTCGTTTGTGTGTATGCGGGCATATGCGGTCCTGTGCCTGGGAAAAGTCGGAGATCTCTGTGACTATCGGCAGGTTGATCTAGGAACTGGACAAAATGCTGAGATAGTTCGAAATACCTAGGCGAACTACGAGATGTGCGGGCGCTAGCCGGCGGGTAGGGTTGAAATCATGTTGTTAGTAGGTCTGACAGGCGGCATCGGCGCAGGAAAATCCACAGTCTCTCGTGGTCTGGCAGAGCTTGGTGCGGTGGTGGTGGATGCCGACGCAATTGTGCGCGAGCTTCAACAGCCCGGTACCCAAGTGTTCACCGAGATGGAACAGCGATTTGGGCCGGGCATCCTTGGTGCTGACGGCCAACTAGACAGAGCAGCGGTAGCCGACTTGGTGTTTACCGATGCAACAGCCTTGGCAGACCTTGGGGCAATTGTTCACCCGAGGGTTCACGATGAGATTGCACGGCGTATCGAGGAACAAGCGCATACCGACTCCGTGGTTATTTTAGATGTTCCACTGCTTGTCGAGTCAGGCTGGGAGGACCTACGAGGAACCATCGTGGTTGACCTTGATCCCGAAGTTGCGATTTCGCGACTGATTGAGTTTCGAGGGTTCTCAGAAGAGGATGCAAGAAACCGAATTGCCAAGCAGGCGAGTAGATCCGAGCGGCTTGCCAAAGCGGACTTTGTGATTGACAACCACGGCCTTCCACATGAGCTTGATGACAAGATTGAGCTTGCTTGGGCGTGGATTCAGAGCCTTGCCTCATGAGTTCCGAGGCCAGCCCCGAACGGGTGCAACCCTCTGCGCTGAGACCATTCAAGATGGTCTCGGAGTACTCGCCTGCGGGCGACCAGCCTGCGGCAATCGCCGCGCTAGCCGAAGGCATCAACACCGGGCAGCGCTTTCAAACGCTGCTTGGTATTACTGGCTCGGGGAAATCAGCCACGATGGCTTGGACCATTGAACAGGTGCAGCGCCCAACGTTGGTCTTAGCGCCCAACAAGAGCCTTGCAGCGCAGCTAGCAAACGAATTTCGGGAGTTCTTTCCCGAAAACAGGGTTGAATACTTTGTCTCGTACTACGACTACTACCAGCCCGAGGCCTATATGGCGGCCAGCGATACCTTCATTGAGAAGGACTCCTCGGTCAACGATGAAATCGACCGCCTGCGCCATGCGGCGACCTCGGCGTTACTGACTCGCAGAGACACCATTGTGGTGGCTTCTGTCTCTTGTATCTACGGTCTTGGTTCGCCCGAGGAGTACTCAAAGCGGCTCTTTGCTGCGCGCGTTGGCGAGACGATTGATCAGCGAGAGATGCTTCGGCGCCTTGTTGATCTGCACTACGAGCGCAACGACATGAATTTGGTGCGAGGCAAGTTTCGTGTACGTGGAGACATCCTTGAAGTGCACCCGGCGTATGAAGAAACTGCAGTTCGTATTGCGCTCTTTGGCGATGAAGTCGAGTCGATTTCGGTAGTCGACACGCTAACCGGGGAGCGCGTGGAGGAACTCGATGAGGTGGTGATCTTTCCAAACACCCACTACGCAACTTCAGACGAGCGACTCCGCGAGGCAATTGGGCGTATCGAGGTTGAGCTACAGCAGCGCCTTGCCTTGTTTGAGAGCGAAGGCAAGCTGCTCGAGGCCCAGCGCCTGCGCATGCGTACCGAATATGACCTTGAGATGCTCCAAGAAATGGGGTTCTGTAACGGCATCGAGAACTACTCGGCGCAAATGGATGGGCGAGGTCCTGGGGAGCCGCCCAACACGCTTCTCGACTTCTTTCCGAGTGATTACCTGACCATCATTGATGAATCCCACGTGACGATTCCGCAGCTGCACGGGCAGTACGAGGGTGACCGTTCACGAAAGAACAACCTGATTGAGCACGGGTTTCGCCTGCCCTCGGCTGGCGATAACCGTCCGCTTCGATTTGAGGAGTGGGTGGAACGTGCTGGTCAAACGGTGTTCTTGTCTGCCACGCCGAGCAAATGGGAAATCGAGCACAGCTCTCAGGTTGTAGAACAGATTGTGCGCCCAACTGGCCTGATCGACCCGCAAGTCGTGGTCAAGCCAACCGAAGGCCAGATTGACGACTTGTTAGGCAACATCAACGAACGAGTTGAGCTTGGTGACCGCGTGTTGGTCACCACGCTCACCAAAAAAATGGCCGAGGACCTGACTCAGTACTTGCTTGAGATGGGTGTGCGGGTTCGCTACTTGCATTCCGATGTCGACACTTTGCAGCGCATTGAACTGGTACGAGATCTGCGACTCGGCGAGTTTGATGTGTTGGTGGGTATCAACTTGCTACGAGAGGGCCTCGATATTCCCGAGGTGTCGATGGTGGCCATTCTTGATGCCGACAAAGAGGGATTCTTGCGCTCCGAAACCTCGCTCATTCAGATGATCGGCCGTGCTGCTCGAAACGTTCGAGGCCAGGTCATCATGTACGCGGATCGCGTCACCGATTCGATGACGAAAGCAATCTCGGAGACCAACCGGCGCAGAGGCCTACAAGAGGCCTACAACATCGAACATGGGATCGACCCCAAGACGATTATCAAGCCGGTGACGAATATTTTGGATCAGCTGCGAGGAACCTCTACGGAGGCGCCGTACCCCGGCCAGAACAAGCGCAAGCAACGCCCCGGTGAGCGTGCTCGCGCAGAACAGTTCAAGGATCTGCCCCCGTCCGACCTGGGCAGGCTGATCTCGCTGTTAGAAGATGAGATGAATGCAGCCTCAGAAGAATTGCGCTTCGAAGAGGCCGCCCGACTACGAGACGAGATCAAAGATCTGCGCCGTGAGCTTCGAACTGCGGGTGGCGCTTAAGTGCTTGGCCGCCTAGGGCTGCACGGCGCTGCGGCGAATCGATTCTTGGCGCAGCCAATGATCGGCAAGCACCAGCAGCATCGCAGCCTCGACTAGCGGCACCGCTCGCGGCAGCACGCAAGGATCATGGCGGCCCTTTGCAGCCAAGGTGACGGCGTTGTTGTCTCGGTTGACGCTTTGTTGCTCAGAAGAGATAGTGGCAGTTGGCTTGAAAGCAACTCGAATGTTGATCTCTTCCCCGTTGGAGATGCCGCCCTGTATGCCGCCGGAGTGATTGGTGAGCGTGCGCGGTTTGCCGTCTGCGCCAGGAACAAAAGCGTCGTTGTGCTCTCTGCCCGTCATCGTCACTGATCCAAAACCGCTGCCCACCTCAAACCCCTTGGTGGCCGGAAGCGACATCACGGCCTTCGCTAAGTCGGCTTCGAGCTTGTCGAATACGGGCTCGCCCCATCCGGCTGGCACCCCGCGTGCAATGCAGTTCACAATGCCGCCGAGTGAGTCACCATCGCGGCGTGCTTGCTCAATTGCCGCCACCATGAGCTCGGCCGCCAGTGGGTCTGGGCAGCGCGTCGGTGTGGCCTCCACCTGATCGAGTTGCAGCAGCTTGGGGTCGACACCTGAGGTGATCCCATGTATCTGCGACACCCAACCCAGTACCTCAACCCCGCACTGCTCAGCCAGGAGTTTGCGAGCCACAGCGGCAGCAGCCACTCTGCCGATCGTCTCTCGTGCAGATGCTCGGCCGCCGCCAGCCACTGCTCTGATGCCGTACTTGGCCTCTGTGGTCCAATCTGCATGCGAGGGGCGGTATGTGTTCTTCATTTCCTCGTACGCGCCAGAAATCTGATCGGCGTTGCGTACCAGCATGGCAATTGGCGATCCGAGTGTTCGACCCTCGTACACCCCAGAAAGAATCTCGACGGTGTCTGACTCATCTCTCTGAGTGACTAATCGGCTCTGGCCTGGGCGGCGGCGGTCAAGGTCGGGCTGGATGTCTTGCTCTGAGAGCTCAAGCCCCGGGGGGCATCCGTCAAGAACCACGCCAACGCCGCCACCATGAGACTCGCCAAAGGTAGTGATGCGAAAGAGGCGACCTGTACTTGAACCCATAACACGCAAGTATGGCAGTCAGCGCAGGCCGCCCCACAGCTTGTTTCGCCAGATCTGCAATTCCTGTGGCTTTAGCAGACCCGTCTAGACGGCCCTGTCTAGATAGAGCAGAACTAGCTACAACCTGCACGAACACATGTTCGCCAACTAAACTAGGGATCCATGTCGACACCCAAGGTGCGAGCCAGCGCCACCCCCCGCAAGACAGCTACTGCCAAGACAGCAACAGCCAAGCCAGCTACCACGAGGCCAGCTACAGCCAAGCCAGCTTCTGTCAAGCGGGCGCAGTCGCATCATGCCCTTGATCGGATCACCATTCGGGGGGCACGTGAACACAACTTGTGCGATGTTTCACTTGACCTGCCGAGAGACCAGCTCATTGTGTTTACTGGCTTGTCTGGCTCGGGCAAGTCCTCATTGGCGTTCGATACCATCTATGCCGAAGGTCAACGACGATATGTGGAGTCACTGTCTTCCTATGCTCGTCAGTTTTTGGGTCAGATGGATAAGCCCGATGTTGATGTCATCGAGGGGTTGTCTCCAGCAATCTCAATTGATCAGAAGTCGGCATCTCGCAACCCGCGCTCAACTGTGGGAACGGTCACCGAGGTCTACGACTACCTGCGTTTGTTGTTTGCTCGAGTTGGCGAGCCGCATGACCCAGACACTGGCGAGGCTTTAGTTCGCCAAACTCCACAACAGATTGTGGATCGCATCTTGGCCTTGCCCGAGGGCACACGGTTTCAGGTGCTTGCACCAGTCATTCGGGGTCGCAAAGGAACCTATGAGCAGCTCTTTGTTGACCTTGCCGGCCAAGGGTTTGGTCGTGTTCGCGTAGACGGTGAAGTGCATGAGCTTCCGGTTGAACTCGACCTTGCTCGCTACGAGCAGCACACCATCGAGGTGATCGTCGACCGTCTGGTACTGCGAGACGGCATTGAGCGACGCCTAACTGACTCAATGGAAACTGCGCTCACATTGGCCGAGGGAGTGGCGCAGATTGAGTTGCTGCCCGCAAAAGATGCCGGTGCCGACGCAGAGTCAGAAACGCTGACCTTCTCCGAGAAGTTGGCACGGCCTTCGGACGGTAAAAGCTTTGAGGAACTCGCTCCAAGAAACTTCTCGTTCAACACCCCATACGGGGCGTGCACGGCATGCGATGGATTGGGAACTCTGTTCGAGGTCGACCCCGAACTTGTGGTGCCAGACCCAGAGGTCTCGGTTGCCGATGGCGCACTCGCACCTTGGGCCTCTGGCCATGCCAAGTACTTCCACCGCCTGTTGGAGTCTGTCTGCGAAGAGTTTGAGATTGAGATCAACACTCCGTTCGAGAAGCTGTCTAAGAAACAGCAGACGTTGTTGCTCTTTGGGGTAGAGGACTCAACCCGCGTCGCAGTGAAGTTTAAGAATCGTTACGGCAGGACGCGCAGCTACTCGGCCAAATACGAGGGAGTCATTCCCTATCTCAAGCGCCGACACAGCGAGGCCGAAACCGACTCCTCACGCGACGCCATCGAGGGCTACATGCGCCTTGTTCCGTGCGCAACCTGCGATGGTGCCCGGCTGAACCCGTATGCCCTTGCAGTCACCGTTGATGGGCTCAACATGCATCAACTCTGCAGCCTGTCGATCGCAGAGGCCACCGAGAAGCTTCTGCATCTGCATCTTGATGAGCGTCAGACTCTCATAGCGGAGCGCATCTTGAAAGAGATCAACGTTCGGCTCAAGTTCTTGTGCGATGTGGGCCTGGACTACCTCTCGCTTGCCCGTTCGGCTGCCACACTTTCGGGCGGTGAGGCTCAACGCATCCGGTTGGCCTCACAGATTGGTTCCGGCTTAGTAGGAGTGCTCTATGTGCTTGACGAGCCATCTATTGGACTACACCAACGCGACAACCACCGCCTGATCGAGACGTTGATTCGCCTACGGGATCTGGGCAACACCGTGATAGTGGTGGAACACGATGAAGACACCATTCGCATTGCTGACCACATTGTTGATGTTGGGCCGGGGGCGGGCGAACACGGCGGACGAGTGGTGCATTCCGGCAGCTTCAAAGGTCTTCTGCGTGCCAAGGAATCGGTCACTGGTCAGTACCTCTCTGGCAGGCGTTCCATTCCGCTGCCCGAAGTTCGTAGGGAGCCGGGCGAGGAATGGCTGCGGATCCAAGGAGCGCGAGAGCACAACCTTCGCAATATCAACGTGGACATTCCCCTTGGGTGTTTTGTTGCGGTCACGGGGGTGTCAGGCTCGGGTAAGTCCACGCTGATCAACGACATCCTCATGCGTTCGCTCATGCAACAGATCTATGGATCCAAGATTCCGCCTGGGCTACATAAGCGCATTGAGGGTCTTGATCAGTTGGACAAAGTGATTGACATTGATCAGTCGCCCATCGGGCGAACACCTCGATCAAACCCGGCCACGTACACCGGTGTGTTCGATCACATCCGAAAGCTGTTCGCGCAGACCTCTGAATCGAAGATTCGGGGTTACCTTCCCGGTAGGTTCAGTTTCAATGTCAAGGGTGGCCGGTGCGAGGCCTGTTCTGGTGACGGAACTATCAAAATCGAGATGCACTTCCTTCCCGATATTTATGTGCCCTGCGAGGTATGCGGCGGTGCTCGCTATAACAGAGACACCCTCGAGGTCACCTTTAAGGGATTGAACATCTCAGAGGTGCTCAACCTGCCTTGTGAAGAAGCGCTGGCATTCTTCTCGAATCAGCCGACCATTGCCCGCCATATGCAAACTTTGGTGGATGTTGGTTTGGGGTATGTGCGCCTTGGCCAACCGGCTACCACCCTGTCTGGCGGTGAGGCACAGCGGGTCAAGCTGGCCTCTGAGCTAGCGAAGCGATCAACGGGTCACACGATCTATCTGTTGGATGAGCCAACTACCGGCCTGCACTTTGAAGACATTCGTAAACTGTTGACGGTGCTGTCGAGGCTGGTTGATCAGGGCAACACGGTGTTGGTCATTGAGCACAACTTAGATGTGATCAAGACAGCAGACTGGGTGATTGACCTTGGCCCAGAAGGTGGTCGCGGTGGGGGATCAGTGGTGGCTGAAGGAACCCCAGAAGTAATCGCTGCAGCGAAGCACAGCTATACCGGCCACTTTCTTGCGCCACTGCTCGCTGGTGAGCTCAGGTGATCTCGAGCATGCGCTCAAGTGCAACCCGAGCCCAGTGGGCATCCTCTGGGTTCACTGTGATTCGGTTGCGCACGGTGCCTTCAACCAAGCTCTCGAGCGTCCAAGCTAGGTGCGGTGCATCAATGCGGAACATCGTTGAACACGGGCACACCAGTGGGTCGAGCGAAACCACTGTTTTGTCTGGAGTCTCGTTGTTGAGACGCTGCACCAGGTGAATTTCTGTTCCGACTCCAATGACCGAGCCCGGGGGAGCGGCCTCGATGGCGCGGATAATAAAGTCGGTCGACCCAACCTGGTCTGCAAGTTCGCAGGCTTCGTGTGAGCACTCCGGATGCATCACCACGATGCCCTCGGGGTACTGAGCCCGAAAGGCACGAATGTGTTCGGGTTGAAAGCGCTGATGCACCGAGCAGTGCCCCTTCCATAACAAGAAGGTGCGGTCCTTCAGTTCAGCCTCTTCAAGGCCGCCGAACTCTTTGCGAGGGTTCCAGACCGCCATATCTGAATCATCAAACCCCATCTGAAAGCCGGTATTTCTGCCAAGGTGCTGATCGGGAAAGAACAACACCTGCTTGCCTCTGGGGCCGTCCTCGCGGTGCAGTGCCCACTCAAGCACAGCCCGAGCATTGGTCGAGGTGCAGACCGCGCCGCCTTTTTTGCCCACAAAGGCTTTCAGGTTGGCAGCTGAGTTCATATAGGTAATCGGTACAACACGCTCAATATCGGTGACCTCTGCGAGTGATTCCCACGCCTCTTCAACCGAGTCGATATCTGCCATATCTGCCATTGAGCAGCCGGCGTTGAGGTCTGGCAGCACCACCTGCTGATGATCGCCGGTCAAAATATCGGCTGCCTCGGCCATAAAATGCACCCCGCAAAACACGATGAACTCTGCCTCGGGGTGTTCTTGGGCCAGCACCGAGAGCCGAAACGAGTCTCCTCTTGCGTCGGCCCAGCGCATGACTTCATCTCGCTGATAGTGGTGGCCAAGAATAAAGACTCGTTCGCCAAGGGTGGTCTTGGCAGCAGCAATTCGATCAGCTAACTCTTCTTGCGTGGCTTGAAGGTACTGCTCTGGTAGTTGTACTTGCAGTCTGAGCATTCTGGTGACCTCTCCTGTGTACTGATTCGCACCGGTACACGCTGAGACTTTCGAGAATCATCCAGTGGGGACAGCCTGGTCGCCACGCCTCTGGTAAGTCGGTCTCGAAATGATGATGGTGCCGGAGACCAGGCCGACATTGCCATCTTACCCGGTTCTGAGCCGGCGGGTGCGGCAGTTTCCGCAATCTGGCAGGAGTTTCCCGAGCGCTGCAATAGTTTCCTCAGCTCGGCAGTACTGTACGAGTAATGGACCGACCAGAGCCGGGGACGATTCCCGATACCCCCGGTAGCTATCAGTTCAAAGATGCTGATGGCCGGATTATCTACGTGGGTAAGGCCAAGTCGCTACGCCAACGCCTATCGAACTACTTCCAAAACCCTCGCGGTTTGCACCCCCGGACGGCGCAAATGGTGACCACAGCTAAGTCGGTTGAGTGGATTCAAGTCCGCAACGAGGTTGAGGCACTCATGTTGGAGTACTCGCTCATTAAGCAGCACCGCCCGCGCTTCAATGTGCGACTTGTTGATGACAAGAGCTACCCGTTCTTATCTCTGACCTTGGCTGATGAGTGGCCACGAGCAACTGTGACTCGCGGTATGCGACGCAAAGGGTCTCGGTACTTCGGGCCGTATGCGCATGCCTATGCAATCCGAGAGACACTCGACGAACTCCTGCGAACCTTTCCCATCCGAACTTGTTCTGATCACAAACTCCGGCATCACCAGCGAATAGGCAAGCCGTGTTTGCTCTTTCACATCGAAAAGTGCGCAGGTCCATGTGTGGACGAGATCACCCCCGAGGCCTACTCGGGATTGGTCAAGGAGTTCATCGAGTTTCTTGAAGGCGATGTTGAGCCTGTATTGCGACGCCTTGAAAAGCAGATGGCTGCTGCTGCCGCTGCAATGGAGTTTGAACAAGCAGCACGTACACGCGACCGGCTCGCCGCTGTTCGGCGCGCCGTCGAACGCCAACAGATGGTGGGGGACTCCTCGGAAGATGTGGACATTCTGGGAGTTCACGAGGACGACCTAGAAGCCGCTGCTCAAGTCTTCTTCGTTCGGCGAGGTCGAGTCGTTGGCCGACTTGGCTTCATTCTGGACAAAGTGATGGACCTTGACCCCGCTCAGACAATGGCTGCAGTTCTTGAACAGGTTTATGGGGATGCACCTGCGGTTGGATACCCAAAGTCTGTCTTGGTGCCGACCATCCCTGAGGACCCAGGCATGTATGAAGAGTGGTTGACTGCTGAGCGCGGCAGCAAGGTTGAGATCCGTATACCTCAACGTGGTGCGAAGCGTGAGCTCGCAGAGACAGTGAACAAAAATGCAGTCGATGCGTTTCAACGACACCGTCTCAAACGATCGGCAGATCACAACAGCCGAGCGAAGGCGCTGAACGACCTTGAGCAGTACTTGTCCTTGCCGGTGGCACCACTTCGAATTGAGTGTTACGACATGAGCCACCTACAAGGCACCGATTATGTGGGATCGATGGTGGTTCTTGAAGATGGCCTGCCGAGAAAGTCTGAGTACCGACGCTTTAAGGTCAACGTGCCACAGAACGATGACTTTGCTGCGATGGAAGAAGTTCTTACACGGCGGTTCACGGCCTATGTGGCAGACAAAGAGTTACCGGTTGCTGAGCGCGGCCGCTTTGCTTACCCACCACAACTGCTGCTTGTGGATGGCGGAAAGGGGCAACTCAGTGTTGCGGTGCGAGTGCTTGAACAGTTAGGTCTTTCTGATGAGATCCCCGTGGCTTCATTAGCGAAACAGTTCGAAGAGGTCTTTCTGCCAGGTAACTCGCAGCCCGTTTCAATCCCTCGTGGCTCCGAGGCGTTGTTCATGTTGCAGCGAATCCGTGACGAGTCGCACCGCTTTGCCATCAGTTTTCATCGCGAGCGGCGTGATAAGCGAATGACCGCTTCTGTGCTCGATGGCATTGCCGGGCTTGGCCCAAAACGCAAGGAACGGCTCATAAAAGAGCTCGGCGGGATTCGTGCCGTGAAGACTGCCAAATTGGAGGAGTTCACTGCTCTGAGTTGGCTGCCTCATGATGTAGCTGAAGCCGTCTACAATAAGCTGAGATCAACACCATGAATGACCCCTGGGAAGAACACGCCGAATGGTGGCAACGGGAGTTCACCGACGGGGTAGACCCTGAGTACACCGAACAGATACTGCCTCTGATCCAACAGCACCTGCCAGATAGCGGCCGCATGCTGGATTTGGGCTGTGGCGAAGGGCAGGTTGGTCGGGTGGCAGCAGCGCAGAGTCTTGAAGTGGTGGGGTTCGACCCTGCGTATACGCAAGTAGCACTTGCAAGCTCACGTGCTGGGGGGCCGCAGTACTTTCAGGGAAGCGCCACCGATGTGAGTTTGGCCACAGGGTGTATGGACGCAGCCGTTGCATGTTTAGTTTTTGAGCACATCGAGTTCATTGACCCAGTGTTCGCTGAACTTGCAAGGGTGGTGCGCTCGGGTGGGACTTTTTTGTTGCTGTTGAACCACCCGCTGTTGCAGACACCGGGCAGCGGCTGGATTGATGACCAAGTGCTCGATCCTCCTGAGCAGTACTGGCGCGTTGGCCCGTACCTGCAAGAGTCCAACACCATGGAAGAGGTAGAACAAGGCGTTTACATCCGTTTCTTCCATCGGCCGCTTAGCAGGTATATCAACGCAGCAGTCGAGTCTGGCTTTCGATTAGAGCGCATGGAAGAACCGTCACCGGCGCCGGGCTTTCTTGCTCGAGCAGATGAATACGCGGCGGCCAGTTCTATTCCACGGTTGTTGTTTCTCAAATTCCAAAAGATCTAGAGCGCTAGCAACACGGGGTCGGAACGCAAGAACGGGGCGACGCTGGGCGCCGCCCCGTTCGGGCACTACTTCAGAGCGATTGAGCGCTCTAGCCGAAATGGCTCAGATCACATTGGGCAATCTGCTGCGGCTGCGGTGACCACGCCGTCGATGACGTGGATGGTTCCGTTGGAGCCAGTGATGTCAACGTCGGTGATGGTTGCGCCACCGAAGGTCAAGTTGTCGCCTTCTTGGCCAATCAACACCTTGCCACCGAGGGTCTCAACACACTTGCCAACTGCTTCAGTGGCGGCAGCAGAGTCAACGTTGCCAGCAATCACGTGCAGCTTCAGCACGTCAGTCAGGGCGCCAGTTGGGTCGGCAGCAAGCTCAGTAAGCGTGGCGGCTGGAATCTCTGCAAATGCTGCGTTCACTGGGGCGAACACCGTGAACGGTCCTTCGCCTGACAGCGTCTCCACAAGTCCGGCAGCGGTCACAAGCTCAACCAGAGTGCTGAAGTCTGGATTGCCCACGGCAATCTCGACGATGGTCTCGTCGCCGGCCATGTCATCTGCCATGGTGGTCTCGGTCGAGTCTGCTTTGGTGGTAGTTGATTCGGACTCTGAATCGCTTGAGCATGCTCCAGCAACAAGACCGAAGCCGAGTACCAACGCTAGTGAACCGATCATGAACTTGTTCCGCATTAATTTCTCCTTGTTTGGGGTGTACATCTGTTCTTCGCTTCCCGTGGGAAGTTTGGATGCATTTTGTGAAAGAAATTCTCGCTCAACCAAAAGTGTTCTCCGAGTCGAGCGAGACATTCTGACAGCCAAGCAAGTTAGCCTAGGTAGATGATGGATTTTGTGATCGTCACTGGCATGTCTGGTGCCGGGCGTACTCAGGTGGGGAACACGCTCGAGGATCTTGGCTGGTTTGTCATTGACAATCTTCCGAGTGAGCTGATTCCAAAGGTGGGAGAGCTAGCGCGGTTCAAGTCAGATGCTCCGACTCCCGTGGGACTCATCGTCGGCTCCGACGGAAACGTTGACGGGGTGGCTCCCGCACTCGAGGAGCTGCGCGCCTCGGGAGCCAAAGTCACCACGGTGTTTTTAGATGCGGCTACCCCGGTGTTGGTGCGCAGATATGGCGATACCAAGCGCCGTCACCCGATGTTGGGGGACCTTGGGTCAGTGGTGAACGCGATTGACCAAGAACGAATGCGCCTTGAACCTGTGCGTGAGTCGGCAGATATTGTCGTAGACACCACAGAGATGAATGTGCACGACCTGCGGCGGCGAGTGGTCGAGATCTTTGGCGAAGCTGGTGGGCGTGACACGACACAGGTCACCATCATGTCGTTCGGCTACAAACACGGAGTGCCGCCAGATGTCGACATGGTCCTTGATTGTCGCTTTCTGCCAAACCCGCATTGGGTAGAAGAGTTGCGTCCGCTGACGGGACTCACCCCGGAGATTCAGCAATACGTGGCCTCATTTGAATTAGCCGAGCAGTTCATGGAACGAATGACGGCGCTTCTGGAGTTTTTGCTACCAGCTTTTGTTAATGAGGGCAGGTCGGTTCTCACTGTTGCATTCGGTTGCACAGGTGGCCGGCATCGCTCCGTGGCTATTGCTGAGCGCACTGCAGACTGGCTGCGCGGTCAAGGCATGGCCCCTCAGGTTCGGCATCGCGATGTGGGCAAGTGAGTTTGCAACCGTTGAATGTTGTGAGTGGTCTGCGAGGTGCTCCCACCTTGAGCGCAACTGAGCCCAAAGTTGTTGCAGTCGGTGGCGGCCATGGTCTTGCTGCAACGTTGCGCGCAACACGCACGTATGCCGGGCTGATTACTGCCGTAGTTACCGTGGCCGACGACGGTGGCTCGACAGGGCGTTTGCGCGCTGCGGGTGATCGCCCCGCTCCTGGAGATTTGCGAACATGTTTAGTGGCCCTCGCCGATGAATCATCACCGCTTGCCCGAGCAATGGATTATCGCTTTGTTGCGGGCGAGTTAGATGGCCACGCGTTTGGCAACCTCTTGATCGTTGCGCTCGAAGAAACCCAAGGTGACCTAGTTGCGGCTTTAGATCAGGTGGGGCAGTTGCTCGGAGCGGTTGGCCGGGTCTTACCTGCGACGCGTGAGGCAGTTACGCTGCGCGCTGCGATTCGATCTGGTGATGTGGTCCAGGGTGAACAAGCCGTTGGCTCGCAAAGCGATGTCTCTCGAGTGAGTTTGTTTCCAGCCGAAGCAAAGGCTTCTCCCGAGGCGGTTCAGGCAATCCTCGAGGCCGATCAGATTCTGTTGGGTCCCGGCTCTTTGTATACCAGCGTCTTGGCGGCAACTGCGGTGAGCGGAATTGCACAGGCGCTTCAACAGGCAACAGGGCAGTTTGTCTATGTCTGCAACCTCAACCCTCAAGTGCCAGAGACCGTCGGTTACTCAGTTGCTGACCATGTTCGAGCATTGAAGCGCCACGGACTTTCGCCTGATGTGGTTCTCTACCACGCTGATTGGCATAGCTCTGACTCTTTAGGTCCATCCGCTGCAGATCATGGTGCAGACACAGAGGACAACACCCGTCGGGAGCTCGGCGAACTTACCGATGCGCGGTTTGTGTCGGCGGTGCTTGCTTCGCAATCGGGAACTGCTCATGACCCGGCGTTGCTTGGTGAGGCTTTAGCGAGATTGGCCGCCGATGCCCGAATGAGTTCGTCACCAGCAAGCTCTTCGTAGCTAGTCGATTTCTCCCAAACTTGGTGTCGGGTCGTCCGAGCTGCGCTGCTGTGCGAAGATATCCAGACTTTTCTACCTACGTACACAAGGGATGGCTATGACGATTCGTGTTGGCATCAATGGCTTTGGCCGTATCGGGCGCAACTTCTTTAGAGCAGCGACTGCTCAGGGGGCCGATATTGATTTTGTGGCAGTGAACGATTTGGGCTCGCTGCCTACGCTCGCTCACCTGCTCAAGCGTGACTCTGTTGCGGGAACGTTCCCCGGCAAGATCACCGTGAATGATGATGGCATTGACGTGGACGGCGACCTACTCAAGGTTGTCTCGCATCGTGATCCTGCCGAGATTCCTTGGGGAGATCTTGGGGTCGACGTGGTCATCGAGTCGACTGGCTTCTTTACCGACCGTGACAAGGCTGCTGCGCACCTTCAAGCAGGCGCACCGCGAGTCATTGTTTCGGCTCCGGCCAATGGTGCAGACGCCACCTTTGTTGTGGGCGTCAACGATGACACCTTCGATCCATCCAAGGACTTCATTGTCTCGAATGCATCGTGTACCACCAACTGTTTTGTCCCGATGATCAAAGTCCTTGACGATGCCTTCGGTGTGCAGAAGGGCCTGATGACAACCACGCATGCCTACACCGGCGACCAGGTTCTTGTTGATGGTCCTCACTCCGATCTGCGACGTGCTCGTGCTGCGGCAATCAACATCATCCCCACATCAACAGGCGCT
>JBIKPA010000044.1:0-15295 GCA_044357715.1 Microthrixaceae bacterium | reverse complement strand
CTTGAGGTAGAACGCAGCAGAGATCATTGCCGGGTTGGTGTCTTCAACCGTCCTCAGTCCGCCAAGCAGCATGTCAAACAGTCGCGGAGTGGGTTCACGGTCCTGCGCTAGCTGATCCACTGCTTCAAGCAGTGAAGACGACCTAGACAGGCGCGACAGATCCTCACGGGTGCGCCGATAGGGTTCAACGGTCTCGGTCTGCGTAACAATGTCGAGGTCACCGCGACCCTCGTGCAGTTGCACCTGTATGTACGAGCCAGGCTCAAGCCTCGACCCAAACTTCGAGCCGGTCTTTCGGACACCCTTGCCAACAGCACGGACTTTGCCATGCGCCCTTGTCATGAACACGATGATGCGGTCGGCCTCGCCCAGTTTGTAGGTGCGCAGCACAATGGCGTAGTCGCGGTACAAGCTCACTCGGTCAGTCTCTCACCCAGAGCGGGATGCAATCAGCTCAGACCATCAGTATCTGACAACCCACCAAATCGACGGTCACGTCGCTGATACTCGTCGATGGCCGCGTACAGGTTCTCTCGGCGGAAGTCTGGCCACAGCACATCAGTGAAGACCAGTTCTGAGTAGGCCATCTCCCACATCAAGAAGTTAGACATCCGATACTCACCCGAGGTGCGCACCATGAGTTCTGGGTCAGGCATCGTTGGGTCGTAGAGGTGCTGACGAATCGTCTTTTCATCAATCTTCTCGGGCTTCATCCCCGAGGCTGCAATGGCTCTGACCGCGTCGACTAACTCGGCACGACCGCCATAGTTGAACGCCATGCTCACTGTCATGGCAGTGTTGTCTCCGGTCAGTTCAAGCGTTTCGTCGATACGCCTCAGAATCCTCTTGGGTACTCGCCAGTCGCGCCGACCGATGAACTGCAACTTGACGTTGCGCTCATTTAACTCATCTCGGCGGGTCAGCAGCAGCCGTTCATTGAAATTCATCAAGAAGCGCACCTCGTCCACAGGGCGTTTCCAATTTTCAGTAGAAAAGGCATACACCGTCAGCCAGCGGATACCTGCGTCAAGGGCGCCCCAGATGGTGTCCATCAAGGCTTCCTCGCCAGCAGCATGGCCATCGGTTCGGGGAAGACCCCGCCGCTGAGCCCATCTGCCGTTGCCATCCATCACCACTGCGACGTGAACTGGGATGCGTTGATGGTCGAGGCTAGATAAGTCCACTCCGGAAAGGTACCCGACCTTCGACCCCTAGCTGAGACAGCATCCGTTTACGAGCTTGAAATGGCCCTAGTAGCCCAGGCGTTCAAGGGACTGCGCCTTTGATTGCCAGTCCTTATCTACCGTCACATGTAGCTCAATAAATGCGCCAGGTGGGAGCTGCCGGCGAACCCGAATACCCACTTCTTTGAGCACGCTCCCGCCCTTGCCGATCACAATGCCTTTTTGCGAGTCGCGCTCAACGATGATCTCAACTCGGATCCTTGGCCACTCCCACTCAGACACACGAGTGGCAATCGAATGAGGCAGTTCCTCGCGAGTCACCGCAAGCAGCTGTTCTCGGACGAGTTCGGCAACTCTGAACGGCTCGGGGGCGTCGGTCACTTCTCCTTCGGGGTACCACCGTGGTCCAACCGGTAGACGTGATGCCAAATAGTCAACAAGAGCATCAACGCCGTCTCCTGTCTTGGCAGAGATCGGGAAGTATTCAGCAAACTCAAACGATGCCGCTTTTGAGAGTTGCGACATAATGCGCTCTGCGTTTGCAGCATCAGTTTTGTTGAGCACGAGCACCGAGTTCTTTGGCATACGCTCTGCGATATAGCGATCCCCCGGCCCCATTGCTGCGTTCGCCTCAATCAGCAGACATGCCACATCGATCCCCTCGAGCGAAGAGGTTGCGGTGTCATTGAGCCGCTCCCCCATCAAGGTGCGAGGCCTGTGAATGCCTGGTGTATCTACAAACACAATCTGTGATTCAGGGCGACTCAGCACGCCGCGGATTTGATGTCGGGTGGTTTGTGGCTTATCTGACACGATCGAAATTTTCTGGCCCAAAATCTGATTCACCAGCGTGGACTTTCCAACGTTTGGTCGCCCCACAAAGGTGACAAACCCAGATCTGAACCCCTCGGGAACCTCGGCCTCTGCGCCCATCCCGGCAGCAGCGAGCATGCGTTCAAGTCGCTCCGAGGCGGACCCCCCTAAACCGGGGGCTGACAGTGCAGGAACAGAACCCGACTGCTGTTCTGGGCTGCGGTGTTCTGGGCCGCTGTGTTCTGGGCTGCGGTGTTCTGAGCCGCTAGGGCCTGGGCTGTTGGTGTCGGTCACGTGAGACTCTCTTTGTTCACTACAGGCTCGTTCACTAGGCGGACTCTGACGACGCGTCGCCCATCAACAAGTTCGACAACTATTTTAGTTCCATCGATTTCTACCGAATCACCTTGCACAGCGACGCGCCCCAAAAGCCCGAACACTAAGCCACCGACCGAATCCCAGTTGCCCTCGGGCAGGCTCATGTGTAATTCGTCGTTGATATCATCAACATTCATCGAAGCATTCACAATGACGTCCCCGTTGTCGAGATGCTCGACAAGGTCCATGTCTTCGTCAAACTCATCATGGATCTCGCCAACGAGTTCCTCGAGTAAATCCTCGAGCGTGGCTAGGCCGGCAGTGCCGCCGTATTCATCGACAACCACGGCTAGGTGATTGTGGCTTGACTGCATCTCTGCAAGAAGGTCGGCAACTGGCTTGGTCTCGGGGACAAAAAGCCCTGGGCGAACTAGGACCATCACCTTGGAATCCCCGCCTCCTTCACGCTCGACTCGCATTGCATCTTTGACATAGACCACGCCCTCAATATCATCCGCGTTTTCTCCATACACGGGGAACCGTGACAGGCCTTTGTCTATCGCCATATCCACTAGTTCAGACACCGTTGCATCTGCTCCGATGGTCACCATGTCAGTTCTTGGCACCATGATTTCTCTGGCCACGGTGTCACCAAAGTTGATGATTGATTCAATGAGAACTCGCTCTGATTCCTCGATCACGGAATGTTCTGCAGCTTCACCTGCCAAGGCAAGAATCTCTTCTTCAGTGACAAAGGGGCCCTTCTTCAGGCCCTTACCAGGAAGCAAAATATTTGCTGCCCCAATGAGCCCTCGGGCGGGAACCCGCAGGGTCTTACCGAGAAGTTCAATCATCGGGGCCGTGAGCAAGGCTGCTCTTTCGGTGTGCTGCAGTGCCCAGGTTTTTGGCGCGGCTTCAGCAATTACGAACAGCACCAGCACATTCAACAAAATGCCAATCACAAGGCCAAGCGGGCCAAACAATGCAGCAGCAAGCACACCGACCAAGGCCGATTGAATGGTCTGCACAATGTTTACGGACAAGTAGATGGAGTTCAGGTCTCGCTCTAGGTTCTCGACAATTCGTAATACACGAGGGCCACGCTTTGGTTCTTTCTGCGCAAGAGCAGTTGCTCTAGATCGGGTCATTCGAGTAATCGCAGTTTCGGCCGCGGCCAGAATCGCCGCAGCAAAGGTCATGATCACCACAATGCCAAGGAGCACGAATTGGGTACTGTTCATGGCAAAATGACTCCTGATTTAGTTCTCATGGTCTTGGCCCAATCACCTTGGGCGGGTCTTCGTAGTAGTCCGCTTCTAACCATGGGTTACGTTGCGGTGTGCCAGAGAACTCGGAGAAGAGGTCGCTTTCACGCCGCCACATCTCTTGTCGTTCTTTCTGCTCAACATGGTCCCACCCCAACAAGTGCAAGGTTCCATGAATGACGAGCAACGCTAGTTCATCGCGCAAATTTCCGGCATGCTCTGGAGCCTGATCCGCAGCCACCGAGGGGCAGATCAAGACATCACCCACCATCCAACTGCTGGGTCCACCAGCGGTCGCCTCGGGGCAGTCTGCGCCGTCAATTGGAAAGCTCAAGACGTCGGTAGCAGCCCCATCGCCGTCTAGATAGCGCACTTTGAGCTGGGCAATTTCGTCTGGGTCAAGCAGTGTGAGAGAAGCCTCGGCAAGACCCGAAACGCCCTGCCGCTGCAACACTGCGGCAAACAAGTCCCCCAGTGCTTCAATGTCTACTGCGATTTGGCGATCTACTCGATTGTCACTCAATCGAATCGACGGAGGCCCCCCGTCGAGCGGTTCGGGGTTCACGTCGAACCCTGCTCGCCGCTGCTTCGCTGCAGGGGAGCAGCCTCTCGTTGAAGTTGTTTTTCAGCTTCAGCGACGCGCTCGGCATCGCGCTTGTCGTAGGCGTTGACGATGTCTTGAACAATTCGGTGACGCACCACATCTGAGCCTGACAAGCGCACAAACGCCACCCCATCTATGTCTTCTAAGATTCGCTCAAGGCCTGCGAGTCCCGACTTTCCGCCTGGCATATCAACTTGTGTGGCATCTCCAGTGATGACTGCCTTTGAACCGAATCCGATTCGAGTGAGGAACATTTTCATCTGCTCAGGCGTGGTGTTTTGAGCCTCGTCAAGAATGATGAACGCGCTATTCAGGGTTCGGCCGCGCATGAACGCTAGCGGTGCAACTTCGACGACACCGCGCTCAATCAGTTTCTGCGCACCCTCGGTCCCGACCATGTCATGCAGCGCGTCATAGAGCGGGCGAAGGTAAGGGTCGATCTTGGCCATCAAATCGCCGGGAAGAAAGCCAAGACGTTCACCAGCCTCGACCGCTGGCCGTGTGAGCACAATGCGCTCTACCTCTTTTGCCTGGAGGGCCTGCACTGCCATCGCCACCGCAAGCCATGACTTACCCGTCCCCGCTGGACCCACTCCGAAGGTCACTGTGTTGTCAATAATTGCGTCCACATAGCGCTTCTGACCCGAGGTCTTTGGTCTCACTCGGCCACCTCTGCTGGTACGCAAGAGTTCCGTGGTGAGCACCTCGGAAGGACGCTCGTCTGCGTTGACCATCTCTATCGTTCTGCGGACCACTGCAATTTCAAGGCGGTGGCCGCGTTCAAGCAGCACTACGAGTTCCTCGAACAGCCTGCCGACTCGTTCCGAATCTGTTCCAGAGATGGTGATCTCATTCCCGCGGGCAATGATTGCAACCTGCGGAAACGCGTCTTCAATCGCGTCGAGCAACTCGTCGCGACTTCCCAGCAAATCCGTCATCAGGTGGTTACCGGGGACTCGAACTAGGGTTCGCGAGGAGTCATCGAGAGCACTTGAGGTGTCAGGGCTAGCCATTACGAGCAAGAGTGTAGTTGTGAATCCACTGCAACCTGATGGCGAGGAAGACGAACAGCGCTCAAGGGCTCTTCCCGAGGGCGTGCATCTTGGGGCAGAAGATGCCGACAGATTTGTGGCCGACGCACGCGCCTTAGAAGCTATTGAGTCAGCCCGGCGAAGCCGCTGGGCTCGGCAGATCCTAGAAGAATCGACCACGGTGCTAGCAGCGCTGCATGCATCGCTAGGGAAACAGGCGTTCCTCATTCTGCGAACCGGCGAACGTCGAGGAGTCGAGATATCTGCCCTTGGAGAGGATTTCGTACAGGTTCGCACTGCTACCTCGCTGAGCTGGATTCGATTGGCTTGCGTGATTGCCATCGAAGCCAATTCCTCAGTTGCTGCGGACCCAACGGCTTTCGACCCTACCGACGGACTCATCGTTGAAGTGCTCGAAGACCTCGTTGCCGATGAACTGCAGATCACACTGGGATTAGTTGGAGGGGCCAAGCTCACAGGGGTGGCAATCTCTGTTGGCGCAGCGCTTCGCTTAGCGGTTCCAGACCTCTCATACGTCGCGGTTGTCGACATAGACAACATTGAGACAATCACGCTGCCGCTTCATTCAAAAGGCTGAACAGCACTTAACACTTTGCTCGGTGCCCATTTAGACGGCTGCCTGCTTCGACTATTGCTGAGCTTCTACTTCTTGATCCTCGGGATCAAGTGCCGAGACATCGAGCGTGCCCGGGGCAATCCGACACTCTTCAATGAACTGCGCAACTTCGCTTTCTTTCAAACGAATGACTCGGCCAAATCGGTAGGCCGGAACTTTGCCGTCATCAATGAATCGGTAGAGCGTTCGAGGGGTAATGCCAAGCCGGCGAGCTGACTCGCCAGTGTTGAGCCAAGTGATATCTGCTGTGTTCACCCTGCCTACTTTACTGCCTTCCAAGGTGTATCCGGTGCATGTCAACACTTTCAAGAGTTTTCAGTACTTAAAAGTATATATAAATACTTGTTGACAACTCTCAGTACTTTTGAGTATGTTTCATTCATCGAGGTCGGCTGGGTTGGTCAGCCCTCCCATCCACCGCCCGGCCAGCCCAGCCCACCTCACCCTTAGCCCACCTCACCCTCAGCCCACTTCAGCCCAAGCCCAAGCCCTAGGAGTCAACAAAGTGAGTCGAACAAGATCCGCCGACTCGGCAATTCGTGCCGACTCTCAAACTTCACAGGGTCAGGCCACAGCTCGCATGAAGCGGAATCTTCCTTCGGGCCGGGCCTGGTTCGGGGCAATGTTGGTCACCATCGCAGCAGCCGGCGTGCTGTTCGCTCACCGAAGCGCATCAGTTCCGCCGACTAGTCGCTACCTGGTCGCTACTCAATCAATACAATCGGGGCAGATCATCGAAGCGCAGGATCTCGGCAGCATCGCCCTTGATCTCCCAAGTGAGCTTGATGCAATTCCAGCTTCCCGAGCAGACATGCTCATCGGTCGAGTAGCAAGTACCTCAATCTCATCCTCCGAGCTCCTGCGCCAAGACGACGCACTCGCTGCTGGTCGTTTCGTCGATCCATCCGCCGTTGAGGTTTCACTCGAACTCCCTCCATCTCAAGCGCTCTATGGGATTGTGCAACAAGGAAGCCTGGTAGACGTTCTCGCAACTGACCCCGAGCCAGACCCAAGTACCGGCCTTGCAACAACGGTGTTAGCCACAGGTGTGCGAGTCAGTTCCGTTGGCGACGAAGGCACCCCCGATGCAGGGTCAGAGGATGCCAATGGCAGCGCGTCGACTGGCATCGGTGTTAGCGGCCAACTTCGGGTTGTGCTCAGCGTTTCTGGCACCGAGATAGCAACACAGCTTGTGGACGCAGCGCGGCGCGCAGAGATTACGCTCGTACTGCCTCGGCCGATCGAGCAGGTCGGAACATGAGCGACCGATTTGTAGTGCTCGGGCTTGCACGTTCACGCTGTCAGTGGTTTTCTGAACTTGCCGGGTGGTCCTCTCACGCAATTGCACCGATCGATTACATAAAGTGCCTCACCCCGGATGAAGCCCAGGCGGTCATTGGCTCAGGCCGTCGACTCTCTGCGGTGCTTGTTGACGCAGCGCTTCCTGGACTTGATCGCGAATTCATTGCACTCGTAGCAAGTATCGGCGCAACCACAGTCGTAGTGGCAGATTCCGCAGCTTCTCGCGATTGGGAGTCGCTCGGTTGCTCAGCGATTCTGAGCTACGAGTTCACCCCAGCTGAACTTGTAGAAACCCTTAGCCGCCACGCGCTACCTGTAGACCGATCAACACGACGAGCGACACGCTCCAACGTGGGTCAAACCCGCACAACCCCGCTAGCTCCGCTTATTGGTGTTGCCGGATCCGGGGGGACGGGGGCATCCACCGTGGCAATCGCCTTGGCACAGGAACTTGGCCGGGATTCCTCCGACCCCCTCGTCGCTCTTGCTGATGGCGCTCGAGTTGCAGACATGTCGATGTACCACGATGTTGGCGACGTGCTGCCTGGCCTACCGGAGCTCGTAGAGGCACACCGGCTAGACCAGTTAGACCCAGAAGAAGTCCGGCGCCTGCTCTTTCAGATTCACAACCGCTCGTACCACCTACTTCTCGGCCAGCGCCGCAGTCGAGATGCAGCAGCGATGAGACCGCACTCCATTCAGGCTGCGGTAGCAGGCCTCAGAAGGAGCTTTGACTTTGTAGTACTAGACCACGACTCCGACCTAGACGGAGAGGCCGAAACAGGCTCAATCGATATCGAAGAGCGCCACACATTGAGTCGATCCACTGCAAAGACAGCAGATCTGATTGTGCTTATCGGCAGGCCTGGAGCCAAGGGCGTTCACGATCTCATTCGACTCATCGATCGCTACGCCGACCAAGGAGTTCCACGCGAGCGACTCATTCCGGTAGTGAATCAAGCCTCAAAGAACCCTGCGCAAAGATTGGCCACTTCTAGGGTGCTAGCCGAACTCAGTAGCTCGGCCACAGGCGAAGGGTCCACCCTGGTATCTCCTTTGTTTCTTCGCAGCGTTCGGCGCATGGAAGAACTCCACAGAAGCGCAGCCCCTCTGCCCGAGGCGTTTGGACGGCCACTCGCCCAGCTCTCGCGCAGACTCCTATTAGAACTCGGCTCACGCCAAGTTGAAGCGCAAGAGCCAGTTCCTGTGCGAGCGGGCGAACTTGGACTGAAGGGGCGGCATCCACAAGAAAAGGAAGAATCAGCTCGCAGGGCTCCGGGAAACACTTCTCAGCAAACGCCAACGAACAGATCCTCGCAGCGGCGATCAGACTCAAGAAGAGACGTTGCCTGATGCATGCCATGGTCTCTCCTCTCGCCGAACTAGAACAGCTTGTTCAGGTGCGCGCAACGGCACTCTCGCTAGATGTCGATACCGCTGCAGGCTCTGAGATGCTCAGAGATCTGATCGAGACCGCAGTCAACGAATGGTCCGACGAACACAACCGAGGCCAACGGGCTATTTCGCTTTCAGACCCAGTGGGTGTCTCCGATAGGGCATTTCGAAACCTGGCTCAATACGGTCCACTTACTGACCTTCTGCAAGACGATGATGTCTGGGAAATTATGGTCAACTCCCCCGACCTGATCTTCGTTCGGCGCCATTCCAGCGGAAGCTCATTTCATGATGAGGTCTTTCACGACGACGATCACGTGGCTCGCACGCTTACCAAGCTGCTCGACGATTCAAGTAGTTCCCATCGCAAACTCGACCCCACCGAGGGCCTACAGGATGCCCAGCTAGACAATGGCGCACGTATTCACATTGTGCATGGCGACCTAGCGCGCGGCGGTCACCTGATGCTCAACATTCGGAAATTCACCGGAGTTGCAATCACTCGTCTTGATGAACTCGTCAATCGGGGGTCACTCTCGCCACAGGCCGCGGAGTTTCTTAGCGCAGCAGTTCGATCGCGGTTGAGCATCATTTTCGCTGGAGCCCCTGGGGCCGGAAAAACCACTCTGCTCTCTTGCTGCGCTGCCGAACTAGATCCCTCACGACGCGTTGTAATTGCGGAAGAAGTCTTTGAAGCTGATGTTCCGCTGGCAAATGTTGCAAGCATGCAGACCCGCCCATCACGAGCTGATCGGCCAGAGATTGACCTGCGACGACTCGTAGCGGGCTTCTTACGGATGGCTCCTGACGTGGCAATCGTTGGTGAGGTTCGCGACCGTGAAGCACTGCCGCTCCTACTCACGCTCTCCTCAGGAGTAACCGGATACACAACAATCCATGCCGGATCAGCTCGCACAGCACTCACCCGGTTGCGATTCGTTGCCCAACTCTCAGATGCGGCAAGCGATCTCCCAGTAGCGGCACTTAACAACCTAGTGAGCGAGGCCGTCGATCTTGTGGTGCACACAGAGCGAGGGCCGAATGGCCCACGTGTCACCGAGATTGTGGCAGTTGAAGACCACACCGCCGGGGCAGATGCAGTGCAGTTCACGACTACTGAGCTGTTCAATCGCAGCAGCGATAGCGCCCAACTGCGACCAACTGGGCTTCTACCACTCCGGGCGACTAAAGAACTCGCCCGCCATGGCTTTGATGTTCGCAAGCTCTGCGCGTTGACCGAGGAGCATCGGTGAGCTCAATTCTGCTGTCGGCCTGCGCCGCCCTTGGTGTGTACTTCTTGCTGACTCATTCAGATGCCGGCAAGAAAAGAGGTGACGCAGAGCGCACTCCCCCCTGGACTCTCATCAACACTCGAATTCACCAATTACTTCAACAAGCTGGTCTTGATGGCGTCTCGCCGATTCAGTTTTTCTGCGCATCAATTCTTGTTGGATTTCTGGCGATGATCCCGGCGGCAGCAATCTTTGGCCTTGGCATCTCAACACTTCTTATAGGTGGCTGTGCTGCAACAATGCCGGCTGCCATTTGGCGAAAGAGACGCGCCAAAGCCAAAGCAGTAGCACGTGAGTCTTGGCCACGGTTTATAGAAGAGCTTCGAGTTCTCACCGGATCAGTTGGCCGGTCAATTCCGCAGGCTCTGCTTGAGGTCGGACTACGCGGACCGGTTGAACTGCGCCCAGCATTTCAAGCGGCTCAAAGAGAGTGGTCGCTAACAACAGACTTTGAGCGCACAATTGTTGTGCTCAAAGATCGGCTTGCTGATCCAACAGCCGATGCAACGTTTGAGACCCTCCTCGTGGCAACACAAGTCGGAGGCGATATCGACTCCCGACTTGCTGCGCTAGCCGAGGACCGCCGTCAAGACCTTCTCGGCCGCAAAGAAGCCGATGCCAAGCAAGCAGGCGCCCGGCTCGCAAGGATCTTCGTGATCTTAGTTCCAGCCGGAATGGCACTAGCTGGCCTGAGCGTAGGGAACGGCTCTGCGGCCTACCGGTCTCCGATTGGTCAAGTACTTGTCTCGGTCGGAATCACTCTAATAATTGTGTGCTGGCTGTGGGCCAGCCGGGTTATGCGCCTCCCAGAAGCCCAACGGGTGTTCGACCGATGAACTGCAGGCCTCAATGATCCTTCTTGACCTAGGCATGCTCCTCCTCTTCGGGGTGGGGCTCACCTTCTGCCTCAGTGAACTCCCCTGGATTCGTCAACACTCACTAGTTGAGCGACTCCGGCCCTATACCCGACACGCTCGAACAGGACTCCCAGTAGGCCCTAGCCACCTGGGGCCGCTCTCATCTCTTCGACAAGTTCTTGGTCCTGTTCTTGCAGATCTTGGGGCAAAGGGAAGCCAACTACTTGGAATCGATACGCCTATCGAGACCCGCCTTGAGCGCGCAGGTCTGCAGCAAGATCCGGTGTCTTTCAGACTTCAGCAAGTAGTCGCAGCAGTTCTTGGGCTCACCGCGGGATCGCTCCTAGCCCTATGGATTTCTCCACCAACTGCAATTTCGATACTGCTCATCATTGGGCTACCGCTGCTAGCAGCTATTGGCCTTGAACAAAGCCTGTCCACAAAAATCGTTCAACGCCAACGCAAACTTCAGGCAGAACTCCCCGTGATTGTTGAACAACTCGGAATGCTTCTCTGCGCTGGCTACTCCCTGACCGCCGGGCTATCTCGTCTTGCAGATCGCGGTTCAGGAGTGGCCGCCCAAGACCTGACGGCAGTGATGCTCAGGATTCGCCAGGGGGTATCAGAAACCACGGCGCTTGCAGAGTGGGCCGAACGAGCAAATTTGGACTCGATACGCGGATTCGTTGCAGTTCTTGGCCTTCACGGCGAGGCAGGCGACCTTGGCAGCTTGATTGCAGCCGAGGCCCGGTCAGTTCGAGCAGAGGCGCATCGCGAGCTCATCGAGTCGATCGAGCGTCGAGCCCAGCTGGTCTGGATACCAGTCACAGTGGCAACGCTAGTACCAGGTCTGATCTTTCTAGCAGTGCCCTTCTACTCAGCGATGGCTCAAGTCGCAGGTGCCTCCTGAAGCAGTCACCACAACTAATCACCACTACAAGAAAGCGAAGTACCACTATGCAAACCACACATACAGACACAAGTAGCGTCACTGAACTCCAAAAAGTGACTCTAGGCACCGCAGTTTCGACACCTCTTGTCGTCACTCCCGACACTGCTCTTGCTGCTCCAAGAAAGCGGAAATCAGAACGAGGCGAAGGAGTAATTTCGACTGCTGTTGCAGTACTAATTGTCGCATTTCTTGGAATTGCACTCTGGACGGGGTTCAACAGCATGATGAGCACCGCCACGAGCCGGACTCGCACGCAAGTGGAGCAAATCGGCCGGTGATTCCTGCTGCAGATCAACTCGGCGAGCGCTGCCTTGATTTCTTTCGGCAGCCCAGAAGCATGGCCTCTGAGCGCGCAACGGGCATCCTTGGCACAACAATTGGCGTTGCAATGATGATTGCGCTGCTCGGCTTTGCCTCGAACGTTTCGCTTGGACTCTGGACTCGAAGCACCGTGGACTCGGTTGCCTTCGATGCTGCTCGCCGAGTTGCGTCCGCTCCTATTGATGAGTCGCAGTCTTTAGCCTCGCTACATCAACTCGAGGCCAGTGCCATTGATAAAGCACGTCAGTCACTCGGCAGCTACGGCCACAGAGTGAGCATGGAGTTCGAACACACCAACACCTCTGTGGTTGTTCTGCGTGTTCGCTCACCGGCTATGGGCCTGCTGCCACGACTCATCAGCTCAGGACCCATCTTGGGTGCAGTCGATCGCCGGATCATTATTCGAAGGGAAGGAAAGTGAAACTTGGAATCCCAAGACGAGTAGTTCTTGGGGAACGCGGGGCCGTTGGTGGTGGTGAGGGTCTGATTTTCGGCATGCTGATTTTTCTGGCAGGCACGCTTGTCATTCTCAACCTATGGTCGATTCTCGATACCCGAATGGCGCTTGACACCGCAGCCGGCGAGTACCTCCGGACCTACACAGAGCAACAGAACTACTTCCAAGCTCGAGTGCTCGGCGAGGCTGCTGCCAAAGAGTCCTTAACCCAGCGAGGCGTCTCGCCTGGCCGGGTACGAATCCTTCCGAGCGAACCTCAGGGGTTTGGACCCTGCGCAGTAGCGGTAGTTCAGCTCAGTACCTGGGTTCCCTGGGTGCGCGTGCCTTTTATTGGCGGCGCTGGCAGCACTGCAGTGAGCGTCACACAGACCGAACTTATTGATGCCCACAGAGAGGTGACCGCAAGTGCCAACTTCGAGCAGTTCGCAACACCCTGCGCATCGAACTGAAACTGCTACTGCTACTAGAGCGGGTCGTTCAGTAGGAGCAGCTCGCGGCACTGCGCTCATGCTTGTTCCCGCTGCGATGCTGGTCTTCTTTGTTCTGGGGTCAATTTCCATTGACTTAACCGCAATTTTCCTTGCTCAACGCAGCGCTCAAAGAAGCGTCTCGGCCGCAGCCGATGATGCGGCCGGCATGCTCGACACCCGCCTCATTCAGTACAACGGTGACCTACTCATAGATATCGCTGCTGCCAATCGAGTTGCCCGCGCTCACATCGCTTCAAGAGTGCCCTCGGCGAGCTTGCGTGGACCAGTCATTGTGAAAGTGAGCGCTGACCGCAAGTCGATTGAGGTTCGGATCACCGTGCGAGTCCCGCACATCATGATGAAAGCCCTTCCAGGAAGAACTGACTACGAAGACGTCACTGTCACCTCTGCCGGACGGATACTCAAATGAGTTCCCCCATTGAAGATCGCTTTGAGACGGCCAAAATCTCACACCGGTTCATTCAGGGGCAGCGTGTTTTGGTAAAGACGGCAACTGCCAGAGAGCGCTCTCGCCTTCGACATGAAGCAGAAGTCCTCGGGCTCTTAAAACTCTCTGGACTCGTCGAGATGATCGAACTTAAAGAAGAGGACGATAAAACGCTGCTGCTTCTTGCAGACAACGGACCTCGCACACTGCTGCGTCCAGTAGACATGAGTGGTGAAGAACTGCTTCGTTCGCTTCAACGCTGTTGCACGGCAGTGGAGCAACTCCATGACGCAGGTTGGAGCCACGGTTCTCTTCGACCCGAGCATGTGCTGCTCGGCGCTCGAGGCCGACCCCGACTCTGCTCACTAGGTGATTCCCAACCACTGAGCCACCTGCCAGAACGGGTGGCTGCGGCTGCAGTTCAGGGCGATGTGGAACAGCTTGCCTTGTTGTTCGCCCATGTGGCCAGCGTTCAGACCGCTCCGATGTCTCGATCCGAAAGATGGCGTTGGAAACAACAGGCGCACAAGCTTCGGCAAATCGCTGCGTGCAGCGGTAGCAGTTCGGGCGCCACATCGGCTAGAGAACTTGGGCTTGCCGCAGAAGGACTCAAGTCAGGGCAGTTTCAGCAGCGGCAAGCGCGCGGCTCGAGCATGCCCCGGACATCTTCCCGTGGGCCAGCACGAGGTTTGGCTACCTTGGGGTTTGCAGCAGCAGCCGTAGCGCTCTTTTTCACTGGCGGATTTGCCCTGAGCGCTTGGAGTGCAGCCCCACCGACCACAGCCGCACCGACCACAGCCGCACCGACCACAGCCGCACCGACCACAGCCCCACCGATTGCGCCTTCCACAGTCCAACCCAACCCCCCTCCAACGCCTAGCTCTACGTGCGGGTCGTGGCCTATCAGCAACCTCGGCCTAGGGGTCGACGTCAACGGAGACTCCTGTACTGAGCAGGTAAAGATCGATGGCCAGTTCATCACAGTTGGTGCGCTCAGCTATCAGGTAGGGCTGCCGCAGGACCGCATCGCAGTGGGCGACTGGAACTGTGACGGCCAAGCCACTGTGCTTCTTCTGCGGCCTTCCACGGGGGAACTCTTTGAGTTCTCGAACTGGGCAACACCTGAAGAAGTTGCCGAGAGCCAGCTTGTTTCAACTGTTGAACAAGCAGTGGACCTGCGCAGCCAGCCACTGCCTCCTTCCCCCGCAACAAACAAAAGATCGTGTGACCGAGTTGTAGTCACGCTCCTCGATGGGTCTTTGGTAGACCCACCTTTACAGCACTCGAAGGCCAAACCATGACTACCGTCCAAGCCAGGTCCCAGAACCGTTCCCAGCCGTATGTCAAAAAACCCGAAGCAGCGCATACTCGGCGCAACAGTCAAGCCTTCCGATTTTCGAAGCTACTTATTTGGGCGGCTTGGACCTGCGGGTTAGGAGTCGCTCTGGCGCTACTTCTGCGCAGCGGGGGATTCACTGCCTCTACCCCGCCGTTGCATTCAGGAATCGAATTTCGAAACTTCTTTTTTGAACGCGACCCGCTAGATATTGCGGCCTCCGCAGGCCGCCTTGTTGCGATAGCTCTGATTGGCTACCTGCTCATAGTCAGTAGCGTTCAAGCTGTGGCCCTGCAAAGTCAACGACTACAGACCCGCTCACTTGCGGCCCGTCTTACTCCAAGGTTCCTACTGTTCTTTACTGCTGGGCTCATGGCTTCAACCTCACCAGCGCTAGCTGGTACTGCCGCCTATGCCGCAGAACCCGATCAGTTCGACCCATCAACTACGCCTGTGATGCGAGTTGTGGAGAGCCCCACCCCCTTGAGTGACCTGCAGCCAGTCAACCCTGCCCAGGCTAGAACGTCTTTACCTTGGGCGAGCAACACGGTGCCGCCATCCGCACCTTCAGCTTCTCCGGCTTCTCCAGCTACTGCGCCTGCTGCGCCCAGCG
>JBIKPA010000043.1:0-15354 GCA_044357715.1 Microthrixaceae bacterium | reverse complement strand
CCCCTCATAACGAGTACGCCGTGCGGGGCCAAGCAGGGGAGCAGGTGCAGGAATTCAAGGTCATGGTGAAAACCCTGCACGAAGCAGGCATAGAGGTAATTTTGGACGTGGTGTATAACCACACTGCCGAGGGCGGCCGTGGTGGCCCGCTACTGAGCTTCAAGGGGCTCGACAACAAGGCCTATTACCGTCTCGACCCCCAGGACCAACGTGAATATGTTGATTACACCGGCACGGGGAACACACTCAACATGCGCCACCCCCATGTGCTTCAACTCATCATGGATAGCCTGCGCTATTGGATCGAAGAGATGCATGTAGACGGGTTTCGCTTTGATCTCGCTGCGACTTTGGCACGCGAGCTTCACGATGTGGATCGCCTCAGTGCGTTTTTTGACCTTATTCAGCAAGACCCGGTAGTGAGTCAGGTCAAACTGATTGCTGAGCCATGGGATGTCGGCGAGGGTGGCTATCAGGTGGGCAACTTTCCGCCACTGTGGTCGGAGTGGAACGGGCGTTACCGAGACTGTGTCCGCGACGTGTGGCGCGGCCATGTTGGCCAACTCGGAGAGTTCGCAGCGCGTCTCTGCGGCTCATCAGATCTGTATCAGGCCGAGGGTCGTCGCCCGCATGCGAGTATTAATTTTGTGACTGCACACGACGGGTTCACGCTGGCAGACATGGTCAGCTACGAGCACAAACTCAACCAAGTAAATGGTGAAGAGAATCGTGATGGCACAGACGACAACCGCTCTTGGAATTGCGGGGCAGAAGGTCCAACGGATTCCCCCGAGGTGCTGCAATTGCGCAAGCGGCAGCAACGCAACTTCCTCTCAACGCTTGTGTTGTCGCTCGGTGTGCCGATGCTGGTGGCCGGTGATGAATTCGGAAGGACGCAGTTAGGAAACAACAATGGCTTTGCTCAAGATAATGAACTCTCTTGGGTGAACTGGCCCGAGGCCGATCTTGAACTCCTTGAATTCACGAAAGGCCTGATTGAGTTTCGGCAATCGAACCGAGCGCTGCAAAGGCGCAAGTTCTTGACAGGTCAGCCAGTTCGAGACGGCGGCAAGGTTGATGTTGCGTGGTTTAGCCATGATGGTACGGAGATGGAATCCGGGCACTGGCACGAGGGGGCCGAGAGCCTAGTTGTGTGGCTCAACGGTGACCTTGATGAGGTAGGCCCTCGCGGCGAGCAGCTTTGTGGTTCTACTTTGCTGCTGTGTTTCAACCTCGGCGATGAAGAGATCTCATGGCGTTTACCCGAGGAGAGATGGGGTCAGCACTGGCTGTGTCGAGTTGATACCGAGCATTCTCAAGTTCGAGCTACCGCACATCAGGCTCGCGGAACCATTGTGTTGGCAGCCAGAAGTGTTCTGGTTCTAGAGGAGTGCGTTTCTGACCCGAAAGCCGAAGCGAACACCGACAGATAGTTTCTTAGTAGCTGACCGAAGCACGTCGAGCAGTCCACCGCGGTCCGTGCCTTTGCAAGTCCAGTGCCAGCCCGAAGCAGTCGCTGAGCAACTCAGAAGTCAGCGTCTCTGCAATGGGCCCTGCTTCGAGTATCCGACCCTGCTGCAGTGCCAGCACATGGGTAAAGTTTGGGGGGATCTCTTCAACGTGGTGTGTCACCAGGATGATTGGCGGTGCGGACGGGTCTGCGGCAAGTGCGCCAAGGCGCTCCACCAACCGCTCGCGCCCCCCGAGGTCAAGTGCAGCGCTCGGTTCATCAAGCAAGATGAGATCAGGGGCTGACATAAGCGCCCGAGCCAACAAAACACGTTGACGCTCTCCAGATGACAGTGACCCGTACGGTCGCTGCGCCGCAAACCCCACTTCTTGAGTTTCAAGAAGCTCGATCGCCTGAGCAATATCGGCTTCATCGTAGTGATGCCACCAAGGCTCTAATGCTGCAAACTTGGCGCACATCACGACCTCAGTTGCGGTGAGTTGTGGCCGAATCATGTCTGCAAGCGCTGGACTTACGAGAGCCACTCGGCGGCGCAACTTTCGTACATCGGTGTGGCCGAGTTCCTCGCCGAGCAACTTCACCGTGCCGCAGCTTGGGTGTTCGTACAACGAGCAGATCCGCACCAGAGAGGTCTTGCCGCTGCCATTTGCGCCAAGAACTATCCAGCTAGATCCGGCCTCGACCACAAAATCGATTTGGTCGAGCAGGGGAGTGCCATTGCGGGTCAATCCGACGCCCGAAAGCTGCAGCACTGACACGGGGGAGGACTGTTCAGGTGACTGCTCCGCCACCGACATTTGTTGGTCGCTCATTGTTTTGTGTGCGAAAAAAGCTCGCCTGCGTCGGAGTCACCCTCCGCTGCAGGGCTATCAACTTCATTGAACTGAGGCCCAAAGCGTTCCTCAAGGGAAGCTTCCATGGCTTGGTTCAGAAGCTCGAGCCCAACGAGTGCGTGCTCGGCCTGTTCTGGTTCTAGACGTTGAAGTAGGCGGTTGAGCCCTGAACCGACAAGTTCGTCGCCAAGATGCATTGCAGTAGTCCCCGCTGTCGTGAGTGACAACATGACGCGACGACGGTCACCGGGGTCAGCTGAACGCTCCACATAGGAGCGAGCTACAAGGCCATCGACCACCGAGGTCATAGATGAGGCGCTCACACCTAACAGCGCTGCAACGTGAGTGGCTGGTCGTGGTCGTACAGCAAGAAAGACCAGAACCCGATACTGGGGAAGAGTGAGGTCTCCCTCTGAAAGTGCGGTTCCTGCAACCTTGGCAAGCCTTGCAGCGGCGCGCACTGCGTCAGCGCTGCGAAGTGATGATGTCGAGTCCGGCAACATGATTGGTTATGGTACCCGCCGAGCGCGATTCTCTCGGGGTGTAAAGATTTCCTCGGATGCTCCTGAGCGATTCCTGCGCTAGCTCTACCGAATGTACGGCTCCAATTTTGCCATCGCAGCTTGGCTTTTACCGCTGTCGCAGGAATCGATGCATTGCGAAGGTACAGTAGGAACCTTGTTGGATCTCTGTTGGTGACTGATCTCGCATGACTCTGCTCGGTTTTGTTGCCGTGTTGCTTTTGGTCTTAGCGAACGCCTTCTTTGTTGCGATCGAGTTTGGCCTTGTTGCAGTTGACCGCAATCAGCTGCAAAAGCTCGCCGATGAGGGCAGCCGATCTGCTGTGCGTGCGGCTGCGATTCAACAGCGACTCTCATACAACTTGTCTGGCGCCCAACTTGGAATCACCATCTGCAGTTTGGGCCTTGGCGTGCTTGCAGAGCCAGTTGTTGCCGTTGCGCTTGAACCTTTTGTGGGGAATCTACTTGGCGAAAAACGGGCGCTCGGTGTTTCGGTGCTGCTTGCCTTGCTCTTGACCACAGTGGTGCAGATGGTCGTTGGCGAATTAATCCCAAAGTCAGTTGCTGTTGCAAAGCCATTGCCAACGGTCCTGGCACTGTCAGCGGTGTTTCGCGGTTTCAATCTGGTGTTTAGCCCCGTCATCTTTGGGTGCAATGCGCTCGCTGAGAGGCTCGTCCGGCTCTTCGGAGTTGAACCAAAAGAGGAACTCTCAAGCGTTCGAAGCCGCCAAGAACTACGACGACTCGTGACGTCCTCGGCAGAGAGCGGCACGTTAGATCTCAAAGACGCGGACATGCTGAATCGCACGTTCCGGTTTGGCGAGAAGACAGCCGCTGACGCCTTGACTCCACGAGTCAGCGTCCAAGCACTGCCACTTGATGCCCTAGTGGGTGACCTCGTGAAGTTGACTGCGTCCACCGGGCTATCGCGGTTCTTAGTTATTGAAGATGACCTTGATCATGTAGCCGGTGTGGTCCACATCAAGGATGTTCTCGGCGTACAGGCAGAAAAGCGAGAAGAGTTTCCGGTGCGTCTCTTGCTGCGTTCAGTTCTAGCAATACCGGAATCAAAGAATCTGGAATCGTTAATCGGTGAGTTGCAGGGCGCCGCTGGCCAATTTGCCCTCGTTGTTGATGAGTATGGCGGCACTGCAGGAATCATCACCCTTGAAGATGTCCTTGAAGAGATTGTTGGCGAGATTGATGATGAGCACGATCCGCAAAACAGCACACCATCTGTGCGCCGTTGGCAGGGGGCACACATGCTCTCTGGTTTACTTCACCCCGATGAGGTTCTAGCGGCCTGCCAGTTTGAGATGCCGGAAGGGCAGTTTGAAACACTCGGTGGGTTTGTGCTGGCCACCCTTGGTCATATCCCTGAAGTGGGCGAGCAGTTTTTTTGTAAGGACTGGAGCATTGCTGTTGAGCAGATGCAAGGCCGCCGTATAGCGACGGTCAAGCTCGTTGCTCCTGTTCCGGAAACACTCGCAGGCATCTGGCCGAACAGCGAGTCTCCTGGAAACTCGGGGGGAAGCGTATGAATCCCTTGCTTATCGTCCTATTTGGACTCATCCTAATTTTGGCGAACGGCTTTTTTGTAGCCGTTGAATTCTCATTGATGGCCGCAAGAAGAGGTCGCATTGAGGAGCGCTCGGAGGCAGGATCGATGGGGGCGCGTCGGGCGTTAGAGGGGATGCGCAACCTGAATGTGCAACTTGCGGCTAGCCAACTGGGAATCTCTGTCGTCTCGCTGCTGCTGGGTTGGTTGATCGAGCCGGTGGTTGGTTCGGCATTTGAGACTCTCTTTGGCCTGACAGCTCTTCCCGAGAGCATCTCTCGAGCTCTCGGCCTTGCGCTAGGACTCATCATTATCGCTCTGGTTCACATGGTGGTCGGTGAGATGGTTCCTAAGTCTCTCGCTCTCTCGGCTCCCGAGGCTGTGGCTGTGGCTCTGGCGCCTGTGCATCGGATCGTGGTCGTTCTGGTGCGTCCAGCAGTAGCGGGTTTGTATTGGCTAGCTAGGATTGGCACCCGTTTGGTTGGTGTGCAGCCCGCCGATGAACTAGCTCAAGCCCATACGGCACCGGAGCTTGCTGTGATGGTTGCCGAGTCTCGCGCAGGGGGTGAACTCCAACTTACAGAGCATGAACTGCTTGTCGGCGCACTGGGATTTTTGGAGATTCGCGTCGCCGAGGTGATGTCATCTCGTCAACACCTTGTAACTGTGCCAAACACGGCGACTGTGGCTCAAGCGGAAGAACTCGTGCATGAGTCGGGGCATTCTCGGGTACTAGTTCTTGGCGCTGGGACTGATGAAGTCATAGGTTTTTTGCATGCTAAGGACTTGATTGCGATTCCAGCAGAGAAGCGAAACGGACTACTTCCCCCCGGTATCGTGCGAGTTGCGCTGAGCGTCAAATCCGAGGACCGCCTTGAGGACCTTATGCAGAAAATGCGCCGGACCCGCCGCCATGTGGCTGTTGTAATGGATCAAGGTCATCTGCTTGGACTAGTGACCCTTGAAGACATTCTCGAAGCTATCGTCGGTGAGATTAGCGACGAGTCTGACGGCGGACCGCAGACGCAGCCTGAGCAGCGAGAGGCCAATATGGAGTTCAAGTCACTCGTCCAAGACGATGAACCTGTCGCAGAGGGTGGGGCTCTGTCATGAGCTCAGCTCGAACCCGTGTACTGAAACGGCTTTCCGCTCACTATCGGCAGTCATTGCCCTGCGTTACGGTAATCTCGCCGCACTTTGATGACCTGCCGCTGTCGCTCGGGCAGAGTCTGCGGAACGGGATTTTGTCACAGTGTCACGTGCGCGAGCGTGTGATGTTTGGTCAGAGTTCTTGGACCGAGTGGGCGAGGCCTACCCCAGACCGAGCGCTAGCAGTCAGTCTTTGGCGACGAGCCGAAGAGGTTGCTGCTTCAATGGTATTTAGTTTCGACTGGACTGCTGCGAATTGGCCCGAGGTGCTTCTACGAAACGGGGCAGCTTTTGGTCCAGAGATGTTGGATTCTGAGAGAGACCTCTCTGCTGAAGAGCTCATTCCAGAGGTCGCTGCTTGGCTTGAACAAGTAATCCGTGCTCGGCAGCGTCCCAAAAAGCCACAGCCAGAGCTAGTTCTTGTAGCGGCCGGACTTGGCGGGCATGTTGATCACCGCATCCTCGCTCACGCCGCTGCATCACTCGTCGGTCAGGTTGATACTCCGATTGGTTTTTATGAAGACCGTCCCTATGTGGCCTACTTGTCAGCCGAGCAGATCTCAGAGCAGCTTGCCCCGCTCGGACTGAAGCTTGAAGCAGTTGATGCCTCAGAAACGGTCCACGCTTCAACTCAAGCAGCAGCTCGGCTCTGTTATCCCAGCCAGATGAAGTCTTTTTTTAAAGAAGCGATGGACCTTGACCGGGGCAACGGGGCATGCGAGCGAGTGTGGTTTCCAGTCGGTACATGTCCCGGCTGGTTCGGCCAGCATTAGTGAAGAAGGTCTGCAACGCTCGGGTTCGAACTGAGGTAGTTCTTTCACCGGAACTGCGAGGATCCGTGGAGCTCTGCGTGGGCTTGTAACCTGCCGGTGTGCACTTGTACGACACTGCCCGTCAACAGATTGTTCCCTTTGATCCCCCCGATCACATCGTCACGATGTACACCTGCGGCATCACTCCTTACGACTCCACCCATCTCGGCCATGCCGCAACGTATTTAACGTATGACGTTTTGCAGCGCAGGCTTCGAGACCTTGGATACGAAACGCGCTGTGTGCGCAATATCACCGATGTTGATGACAGCATCTTGCCGAAGGCAAAAGAACTCGGAGTGCATTATTTAGATCTTGCAGCATCAGAGCTTGCTCGCTTCGATGCCGATATGGAACGACTCGAGATGTTGCCTGCTTGGTCTGAGCCGAGAGCAACCTCTGCAATAGCGGACATACGCGGCTTCATTGGAATGGTCTTGGATCAAGGCTTCGCGTATCAAGCCGGTGGAGCGGTGTATTTCGAGGTATCCAAATTTCCAAAATTCGGTCAGATCAGCCATCTGAATCGTGCCGAGATGCTGCGGTTAGCAAAGGAGCGCGGTGGCAACCCCGATGACCCACATAAGCGTGACCCACTCGACTTTGTGCTCTGGCAGCCGAGTCAACCTGATGAGCCCGCTTGGGATTCTCTTTGGGGTCCGGGTCGTCCTGGTTGGCACATTGAGTGCTCGGCATTGTGTCTTCGCGAGCTAGGAACATCAATTGACTTACACGGTGGGGGATCTGACCTGATCTTTCCGCATCATGAATGTGAAGCTGCTCAATCTGAGGCAGCTACCGGTGAGCCGTTGGTGCGGCACTGGATGCATCAAGCCATGGTCCGCATGGGCGGCGAGAAGATGTCGAAGTCTCTAGGCAACCTTGTCTTTGTGTCGGACCTCTCGCTGACCTGGGACCCTCGTGCTATTCGACTGGCGTGTTTGAGCCATCACTACCGAAACAGTTGGGAGTGGCATGACTCGCTGATGACAGAGGCCAGCGATCGCCTACTTGCTTGGGTTGCAGCAAGTTCTGCAACGGAGAACAGGCCAAGTGTTTCTAGCGGTTCAAGTTCGGTGCTTGAGCAGGTGCGTCTTGCCTTGGACAATGATCTAGATACCCCAGCAGCGCTGAGCGCCATCGATTCAGCAGTCAAAGAAGGTGCTCTTGAGCGGGCAGATCTGCAACAGGCTGCGCAACTGCTTGGTGTGAATCTTTCTCGGCCAGTTCTGCTCGCAGGCACGGCTTTGCTGTGAATTTTGTCTACTCGGGCCCATTCAACCGGGGCTGCGTTGTAGAATGCTGCTCGGGTTGATGAAAGGTAGTAATGGAGCATCGCGACGCAGGGAAATTGCAAGGGGCTGCCCGCCTTTGCCTGACCCCGCCGTTCAGATTCTTGTGGAACGTGACTACCGAGGGTCTCGAGAACGTTCCTAGCAGCGGCGCTGCAATTATTGCTCCCAATCATATTTCTGTTCTGGATTCTTTCTTTGTGCCTCTCTGCTTGGGCCGCCGCATGACCTACGTGGGCAAAGCCGAATACATGGATGACTGGAAAACGAAGTTTGTGTTTCCTGCCATCGGCATGATTCCGATTGATCGCTCAGGCGGCGATGCTGCCCAAAGAGCTCTAGATGCCGCTGCACGGGTCTTGACCGCTGGCGAACTGTTTGGCATTTACCCAGAGGGCACAAGAGCAAGAGATGGTTACCTGCATAAGGGTCATACGGGTATTGCCCGCCTTGCATTGCGAACAAACTCTCCGATTGTTCCCGTTGGCATCGTAGGAAGCGATCTGGTTCAACCGGCGGATTCGCGGATACCAAAGTTCTTTCGACGTGTGCATCTTCGCTTTGGCAAGCCAATTTCGGTAGAGAAGTATCTCGACCGGGCAAATGATCGACTTGTGCTTCGCCAGATCACAGACGAGGTGATGTTCGAGATCCGCAATTTGTCGGGTCAGCACTACGTCAATACCTATGCCACACGTCCAACAGTTTCAGCCGGTGCACAGGCCGAGCCTTCCGAGCATCTTGCCGAAGTGGTGGATCTTCCTAGTCGCCGCCTGGTCAAAGAACCCGCCACTGCCTCTGCTCCGGGCACTGCAAAGCCAACAGTGCTTGTCGCCTCGGCTGCTTCGGAGCGGCCAGCAGCAGTCATGATCGAGGCCGATGGCGTCGACCGGCGCTCCTCAGCAGCAGCCATCAAGACCCGAAAGTTAGAGTTGCCTTTCGAACTCGAACTTTCCACTGCGTAGAGGCCCGTACTGCCAGACATTACGGAGAGGCCTCAGCCGTCAGCGGGGTTCTTCCACTAAATCACGGACATCAAAAGACGGCGGTTGTTCTAAACGCATGTCTTGGCGTAGCCCGGACCCCGTCAGCCGGTACCATTTTTTGTCGGGACCAATCACCAAAAGCAGGCCCTCGCTCATACGCAGGCTGTGATAATTCAACGCGATTGACCTACGGGAGTGCCCAATCTCGACAAGGCGTTCTCTGCCCTCGGCAAGTAACTGTTGATCAGTTGACCAAGAATCGGTATCGGCAATAACGGCAACTCCTGCATCGCCCGCCACCCCCCAGGCATGAGCCCAAGCAGTGAGTCGTTGTGGGGTAACTCCCGCATAATCAGCGAGTTCAGCAACGGCTGACGCAGATACGGCCGCTGTGGCGCGTCTTGCAAGATCGGCTGTGGCGCTGCTGTCAAGGCCCGAGGGCTGCCCATCAATAATCATCGCCCAGGCTCGCTCCACCGCATCGACTGCTAGTGCATCTACGCGTTCCGTGTTGAGCTGATGTTGGGACGGGATCTGCGCATCCCAAGGCGAATACCGCCCGGGTCCGTGCGGTGAAAGCAACAGTCGTCGGGTATGGATAATCCCTGGTGCAGGTTCTAGGGGGTCACTGAGTTGTTGCCCGCGCCACGCTTTGGCTGCAAGGACCCCATGAGGTGTAATCGGCTCAAGGGGGCTCAGTACTGTTCCGGCTGCTGCAGCGCGCCGGGTTCGCACCATGGTGATGAACTCATCTCGCGAGATTCCTCGAAGTAAGAACAGGGCGAACGGGTCGCGATCCATCTCTTCGGCCACCACAAAACAAGCTGCTGCTGCATGCCGGCAAGGTTCATTCCAGTCCTCGCAGGTGCAGTCTGGCCGCAGCTCCGACATTTGCGGAAGCAATTGCACCTCGACTGCCGCCGCATCGTCGACAACCCCTGCATGTAGTTCGCCGTCAAGAAGCGCCGCAAGGTGAACGGCCTTGCCCGCAACAGCATCAGCAACTTGTTCCCATTCAGAGGGGGCAAGTGGGCGAACGGCAATATCGAGTGCAAAGAACTCGCCATGCGCACCTACAACACGAGCTGCTATGTGGCCCGGGTTGAGGGTGAGCTCGCGCACTGCGCCACGCCGAGCATCTGACCGGCCGCGCTGAAGCAGGTTTTCGCTGCCGTTGCCACCGGCCTCTAGGGAGCGGATCCACGCTCCACCCCAAAATGTTCGACCGAATTGGTCCGTTGGATTCATTGTGAATCCTCGTTGCCAAGCCGAACAAGGTCTCCGAGTTCGGCAGTACTGAGCTCAGTCAACCAAGCCTCACCCCCGCTCACCACGGCCTCGGCAAGAGCTTGTTTCTGGCTCAGGACAGTGGCGATTCGGTCCTCAATGGTGCCATCAGAAATCAGCCGATGAATCTGTACCGGCCGGTCCTGGCCGATTCTCCAGGCGCGGTCCGAGGCTTGATTCTCGACTGCGGGATTCCACCAGCGGTCATAGTGCACGACGTGCGTCGCTCGGGTCAGATTGAGCCCGATTCCTCCGGCTTTGAGCGAGACAATAAACACGGGGAAGTCGCCTGCTTGAAACTTATCTACCATTTCTGAACGTGCTCGCAGCGTGAGTGACCCTTGAAGAAACTGAGCTGGAATACCCAATTCAGCGAGGCGAGTCATGAGTAGTTCGCCCATCTTCACATATTGAGTAAACACCAAGGTGGAATCCCCGGCATCAGTGATCGCCGTGACAAGTTCTTCAAACAATTCCATCTTGCCGGATCGACTAGCGAGCGGACCCGGCTGACGCAGGTACTGCGCTGGATGATTGCAGATTTGTTTGAGCGCTGTTAGGAGTTTCAGCACAAGTCCGCGCCTAGCCATGCCTTTGGCTTGTTCAATCGACTCGAGAATTTCTTCAACAACTGCTCGGTAGAGTCCGGCTTGTTCGCTGCTGAGAGTCACCGGATGATCTGTCTCAGTCTTCGGTGGAAGCTCTGGCGCAATCTCTGGATCGTCCTTTCTGCGCCGTAAGAGGAAGGGGGACAACAGGCGAGCAAATCGTTCGGTGGTGAGTTCGTCACGATCGCGCTCTACCGGAATTGCGATGGTTCTCCGGAAGCTCTCTAGCGAGCCGAGTAGGCCTGGAGTTGTCCAGTCAAGTAATGCCCAGAGTTCCGTCATGCGGTTTTCTACTGGAGTGCCAGTCATCGCAATTCGGGCCTCGGCAGGAATGTGCCGAAGGGCCTTCGCCGTTGAGGAGTAGGGGTTCTTCACCTGCTGTGCCTCGTCTGCAACCACAATCCCCCAGGAATGCCGGGCAAGCTCTTCGCTGTCCCTTCGAAGAATCCCGTACGTAGTAATCACAAAGTCGCCAGGGTTGAGGTTGTCGAGCGAACGCTGGGGACCGTGGTAGCGATGCACGTTCATCGAGGGAGCAAAGCGAGCCAGTTCGCGCTGCCAGTTGCCCACCAGCGAAGCCGGGCAAATCACCAAAGTGGGACCAGTCGAAATATCTATACGGTGTAGGTGAAGGGCAATAAGTTGGATGGTTTTGCCTAGGCCCATGTCATCAGCGAGCACGCCGCCCAGGCCAATCTTGACCATCTCACTGAGCCAAGCAACCCCGCGCCGCTGATACGGCCGCAATGTGGCCACAAGGCCAGCAGGCTCAGCAAGTTCATGAGGCCGCGACGCTGCACGCAGTCGCTCTGCAAACTCCGCTGCTGCACCACCTACAGAAACTTCTACAGACTCGTCCCCAATAGTGACTGTTCCGCCAAGAGCAGCCGCCAACGTGTCGGTCGCAGAGAGCTTGTCTTTGCGACCGAGTTTCGCCACCACAGTTGGGTCGACCACAACCCAAGAACCACGCAACCGAACAAGGGGTCGCCGGCTAGCTGCAAGTGCCGAGAGTTCTTCGGTGGAGACAACCTCACCGTCGATCGTTGCCTTCCAAGTGAGTTCGCAGACTGTGGCCAAGTCAAAAGTTGGCGGCTGATCGCCTGTCCCGGGCGGAGGTTCCGCATGTGCGGTGGCGCGCAGAGTTCGAGTCATAGAACTAGGAATGAGCACCTCGATCCCGGCTCCGCCTAGGTCGGTGGCTAGTGAGCCAAACAGTGCCATTCCCTGGGTGTCGTCAACCTCAAGGCCGACGGGTTGAGCCTGATCTAGTAGTTCTGCAAGAGGCGGAAACAAGCGGGCACCGCGACGTAAGGCCAAGAGCAGATCAGCCTCTGCGTGTTGATCAAACCCAAGAGCGGTTCCTGCCCACAGGTCAGCCGCATCGGCTACTTGAGATGGATCTATCGCTGAGCGAACCTGCAGTCGGATCGTGAACGGGGCTTCGTCATCGGTGGGCAGGCTCAGCCGCAGACCAACAATTGTGCGCTCAACAGCATCAGATCCGACTAGGTAGGACCGCAGACTCGATACGTCAACACCTGCGTGGCCATGCCAGGCCCGCTGACGAGAGACCGTGCCCGCAGCGCCAGTTCGTGGGAGTGCATCAGCGATTGCGGCATACATGCCCATGACCGCATCCTCTGGGGTCATCATCCGAAGAGCAGCATCCTCAGGGGAACTCTCCACATGGCCCTCTTGCAGGGCCACTGCCGGGCTGGGATATGGGGCTCCCTCTGGGGGGCTGAGATAGGCGCAGTGCGCTGCTGGTGGAATCCACCCGGCTAGTGCGGCGCGAACTTGGCGGTCTTGTTCATCGAGCGGACCAATAGCCCATGCGTCGTAGCCATTCGGCGAAATCGCCGGCTGCAGTCGACCCTTTGCAATGAGTTCTAGTGCAGTTCGAGCAACTAGTGCCCAGGCCTGAACAGTCGGTGATGCAGAGTGATCATCAAGATGAATCCCAACAAGCTGATCAAGGATTGTCGAGATTTCAAAAGACTCAGCGGGCACAGCTTGTAGCGCGACTCCATTGTGTGATGGAAGAACAAGTCTGAGCGGTTCTTGTAACAAGGTGGCTTCAGCATCAGATGGGAGGCTGTCCTTGTGATCCGTCCAGAATGCCAAACGCGCCAGCCGAGCAGGGTCTCCAGAAATAAAGGTGGCGTGCATGGATGGATCGAACACAACCCAACAGCCTAGAAGGCCGCAGCGACAATTGGTTTCAGTGGCTTTCGCTGGCCCCACTAGTTTGTAGACATGTACGAGATTGCAGTCACTTTGCCCGATGGTTCCTCACGCTCGCTGAGTGCAGGGGCAACTGGGGTTGATCTGGCAGAGTCCATTGGCCCCGGGTTAGCTCGGGCTGCACTTGTTATCGAGGTCAATGGCACGGCGGTCGACCTCTCAGCACCCCTTGAGGACGGCGCGAACATCCGAATCATCACAGAACGCGAGGAAGCAGCGCTTGAGCATCTACGCCATTCCACTGCACACGTGATGGCGCAGGCAGTTCTCGAGCTCTGGCCTGGGGCAACCTTCGCCGGTGGGCCTCCTATCGAGGATGGTTTTTACTATGATTTCGAACTCCCCGGCGGTGCCACATTCACTGATGATGACCTCTTGCGCATCGATCAAAAAATGCGTGAAATTATTGCAGCCGACCAACCCTTTGAGCGCTTCGAGTTGCCATTAGATGAGGCGCTCGAACTCATGGCGCAACACCCGTACAAGAGGGTGTTCATGGAACTCGCCGCAGCTGGCGAGGATGCAGAAGGTGAAGTCAACAGCGGTACTGAGATCAGCTTCTATCGCAACACCGACGAATTTGTCGACATGTGTCGCGGCCCGCATGTTCCTTCGACCGGCAGGCTGGGGCACTTCAAGCTCACCCGCCATGGTGGGGCGTATTTTCGTGGCAGTGAGAAGAACCCAATGCTGCAGCGTATTTACGCTGCAGCGTTTGCAAGCAAAAAAGACCTTGCAGCACATCTGCATCGCCAAGAAGAGGCAGCAAAACGAGATCACCGCAAACTCGGAGTTGAACTTGACCTGTTTTCATTTCCGGATGAGATCGGGTCAGGCTTGGCGGTGTTTCACCCTAAGGGAGGCATCATCCGCCGTTTAATGGAGGACTATTCGCGAGTCCGCCACGAGCAGGCCAACTACGAGTTTGTGTACTCCCCGCACATCACCAAGTCGAACTTGTTTGAAACAAGTGGGCATCTTCAGTGGTTTGCCGATGGCATGTTTCCGCCCATGGAGATTGATCACGATCATGGCCATGACGCTCATTCCAAAGATTCTGCAGCTCCGACCGAGGATGGGCTTGTAGAAGTCGAACCAGTTCAGGGAACCGGAACGCAGTACTACCTCAAGCCGATGAATTGTCCGTTCCACATTCTGATCTTCAAGAGCAGGCAGCGGTCTTATCGGGAGTTGCCATTGCGAATGTTTGAGTTCGGAACCGTCTACCGGTATGAGAAATCTGGAGTGGTACATGGCCTGACCCGCGTGAGGGGGATGACCCAAGACGATGCTCACATCTTCACCACGAAGGAGCAGATGGGTGCCGAACTCGGTTCTATTCTCACGTTCGTACTAGATCTACTTCGTGACTACGGCCTAGATGACTTCTATTTGGAGCTCTCAACGAAGCCCGAAAACAAAGCAGTCGGCACAGATGAAGAGTGGGACGAGGCAACCGAGGCACTCCGCGCCGCCGCTACGGCTATGGATATTGACCTTGTCATGGATCCAGGTGGCGGCGCTTTTTACGGTCCTAAGATCTCCGTCCAGGCGCGAGATGCAATCGGAAGAACTTGGCAGATGTCGACTATCCAAGTTGACTTTCAGCTTCCTCAGCGCTTTGAGATGACTTACATCGGAAGCGATGGAGAGAAGCATCGCCCGATAATGATCCACCGAGCGCTCTTTGGTTCGGTTGAGAGGTTCTTCGCAGTACTCGTTGAGCATTACGCCGGAGCCTTTCCTGCATGGTTGTCCCCGGTTCAGGCAAAGATTCTTCCTGTCTCCGAAGCACATGGCGAATACGCCCATGAGGTTGCCGCAGAGCTGCGCGGGGCAGGATATCGAGTAGAGGTCGCCGATGCAGATGAGACACTCGGCAACCGTATTCGTCGGGCCAAGGGCGAGAAGTTGCCCTTTGTTCTCGTAGTAGGCGAGAGCGACGTTGAGCATCGCACCGTGGGCGTTAACCCACGGGGCAATGAGGTGGAACGCGATGTTCCCCTTGCATCGTTTGCGCAACGCTTGGCCGCTCAAGTGGCATCGAAGACATGACGAGTTTCAACCCTGCATTGATGCAATCAGCGGGCCTTTCTCTCGCTGATTTCTTGTGCCTCAGTTACGGAGTGATCCGTGCCTCTTGACCAACTCTGGGCGACTTGGCGGTCCTTGTACGTCACGGGAGACCCACAGACGCGCAGGGCATTGCCAGGCCAGCATCCTGAACCACTCTCACAAGACGGCAATCCACACTCACTGTTTGAGCGGATTCTGAACTGCGGCGCATCCGATTCCGAAACGCTTATTCTGCATCGTGGTGCCGAATGCTTTGTGATTCTGAACCGTTTTCCCTATACCTCAGGTCATCTGATGGTGCTTCCAAATCGGGCTGTTGCAGATCTTGAAGATCTAGAGCAATCCGAATTTGATGAACTTTGGTCCCTTGTGCGCCAAGGGGTCTCTGCGCTCAAGTCAACGCTGAACTGCGACGGTGTAAATGTGGGAATTAATCTGGGGCGCGCTGCTGGAGGGTCCCAGACCGATCATCTTCATGTGCATTGCGTTCCCCGATGGATTGGAGATGCCAATT
>JBIKPA010000226.1:0-4520 GCA_044357715.1 Microthrixaceae bacterium | reverse complement strand
TCACAGCGAGCGGCGCATGATCGACGCAGGAGGCCGCGCCGGACGCGCCGCACTGCGCCATGTTGACCGCGACCAACAGCGCGTTTCGCATCTTCTTCACCGCACCAAAATCGCTGTTCCTCGAGTAAGTTCGACTGCCGAGACTCAGCTCAATGCCGCAGCTAGCCGAGCAGCCAGAGCTGCCACACAGTGGACTGCGCTCGCTCACAGCCAACTTGATGCTTTAGCCGCCCGAGCACAGGTGCATGACCCTGCAACAGCACTTGCACGTGGCTGGTCAATTACTCGCTCAGCATCGGGAACCGTGGTCCGCTCAATCAGTGAGCTGCAAGCTGGCGCGCAGATTGCTACCCAATTAGCCGATGGCACAGTGATTTCTACTGTCAACCGCACCGAGCCAAATGATCTCGCTGCAGCAGAACTACCACAACACAAGGAGTAACTCTTGAGTACCACAGCAATCCCGCCAGAAGAGCTTGGCTTTACTGCAGCCATGCTCGAGCTCGACCAAATCGTTGCAGCGTTAGAGTCCGACGCTCTTGATGTTGACGCACTCGCCGAGCAGGTGAGCCGCGCCGCAGAGCTTGTGGGCTGGTGCAGAACCAAGCTTGACGCCACCCGTTACCAAGTAGAAAAAATTGTTACCCAACTCGATGGCGGCAGCGAAGAGTAGGGCTGTCAGAGCTGCGCATAAAACTGCAGAGCCTCGTCGACCGTTCCATGACCAACACCTGGTTCGGCGGCAACCGCTGCAAGCCATTCCGGTCGAGCCACCGCGCAGACCATGAGCGCTCTATCCAAGCTGCTGCTTTCTAATACAAAGCGAACATAGGTCTGGGCGTAGTCCGGCGGGCGAACGTCACGGGACAGCTCTAGTAACGCAAACGGGTCGGGAACGCTGCTCGACCAAGGTGCCGGAAACGCAACCGATGGCGAGCCCGGATGAATACCGCCGCCCACTAGGCCTGGGCCGTCGGACATCACTACACCAAGTACCTGTTGCGGTCGCGCAGCAGCAATGAGTAGGCCGATGTAGGCCCCGAGTCCACGCCCCAAAATGGTGACTTCACCAAGTTGTTCGAGTGCAGCATCAACATCGCCCACCAGAATTTCTGAGGTATAGCCACCACCAACGGGAATGGTCGAGCGACCGTGACCCGTAAAGTCGAGACCATAAACAGGACCAGGCCAGCGCACACTTGGGGGAACAACCTCGGGGGTTCGCTCACCGAGGCCATGAAGCAACAACAGCGGGCGATGGGTTGGATCGGAACCGTCTGTTAGGTGATGAACCGCAAGGTCAATCCTGTTATGGCGAACCCAGATGGTGTCGCTTGCTGGAGAAGCCGAATCGGAGATTGTCACGATAAGAACTCCAAGATGAGATCGGCTACTCGACGCGGCTGTTCTATATGCACGAAGTGCCCCACTCCCTCTAAGCCCTCGAACTGAGCGCCCGGGGGTAAATACGGCTCCACATCAGCCGGGCGAGTACCCCAGCCCATCACCTCGATCTCAAGACCCAAGACTCCCAGCATCGGTACACCGAGCCCCGGTAGGCGAAGCATTGACCACTCGGGTCGCCATGGCCCAAAACCACCCATGCGCATCGTTGGGTCAAGCTTCCAGCGCCAACCATCTGCGTCTTGGCGAGCACCGACCTGAACCAAATACTGCAACCAGTCAGTGCTCATACGAGGGTTCATTCGACCCCGGCGCTCAGCTAACTCCTCGGGTGTCCCGGGCCTGCGTTGCTTATCGCTCAGCGTGCGACGATGAGATAGCCAACGGTCCATCTCATCGCGCTGCATCCGTGTGCGCTCAAGCTCAGATACGTCAGACATATTGTTGCCAGACGGCAGACCATCAAGGTTGACCAAAGCAGACACTCGGTGAGGCGCAACGTTCGCTAAGTGCATCACCATTGAGCCGCCCTTTGAATGCCCAATAAATGGCAGCGGTTCATCGGGCAGGGTTGCAAGTACTGCTGCAGCATCTCGGATGTCGGCCTCCCAGCTGTACAGATGCGCCCAAGCCGACTCGCCATGGCCTCGCTGATCCCAACTCACCACCCGGTAACCACCATCTGCCAGCATTGGCGCAAATCTGTTCAGGGTTTCGGCAAAGTCAAACCCACCGTGCGCCAACAAGATGGCCGGCGCTTGCTCATCTCCCCATTCGGCCACCGACAGCATCACCCCAGCAGAGTCGACTTTTCGTCGCCGATCGGGACGCCGCACTCCCTCGGGCTGCACAAAAATCTTGCTCGCGGAGTCACTAGGCATCTGTCAATGCTAGATCCGCTCCTTGGCCATGCAGAACTTGTTGCGCAAGGGCACAGGATTTACCGCTTCGTTAGTAGAGTGCAGGAAGAGAACGCGCATGGATTCCACTGACCTACAGAGTTCACCTGCAACAGAGGCCGACCGACTTCAAGTTGACGAGGCAGTGGCAGCATTGCGCGCGTTGCCTTTTGGCGGCCTTGATGACGCAACCCGCAGCTTTGCTTTGCCACCATCAATACGCTCTGGGGTCTCTCCAGCAATTGCGACTCTGCGGTGGGGTGCAGTTGGATTCGGCATTGTCTTTGCCGCACCCGAGGCGTTTCGAGGGTCGTACGTTGCGGTAATCACCGTTGCTATTTGCGTGTTCATTACTACTTGGCGAACGGTCATCCCGATCCGGCTGGCCTCGACCCGGTTCCAAGATCGCTTCGTGGCTTTTGGCGACGTAGTCATCATCGGGCTGGCCGTTGGCGCTGGTGGCGGACTCGAAAGCCCATTCATCTTTTCACTTATGGCCGCAATGGTGGTGATGAGCTTTGGCTGGGGTTACCTCGCAGGCGGCATTGCTCTGATTACCGGAGCTGCGACCATGCTTCTGGCTCTGCCAATCGGACTCAATACCTATGGTCAGCAGGCCGACTCGCAGCGAGACCTGGGACTGTCGTTGATGCTCATCGTGGTCGTAGCAGCAGCGAGCTTTGTACGAGGACGACTCTTGGACTCAGAGGTCCGGAGAGGCTCGCTAGCTGGTCAGGTTGACTCACTCAACGATGCAAACAACCTGCTCACGCTTGTCAACAATGTTGCACGCACGCTTCCCACCTCGCTCAGTCTTCGTGAGGCACTTGAGTCAGCTCGACTTCAGCTCGAAACTGCGTTTGACACCCATACCATTTGTCTACTGGCACTCGATGAACGATCCGAGGAGTGGATTCCTAAGTTGGCCGACGGGTGCGTGCTTCACCCTGCGTATCGAACAGCTGCATTGCCAGAGCCACTGAGTGCAGCGCTCTCGTCGGCCTCGCCCGTACTGCGTGACTCAACTTCCGATCATGTAGCGAGCAACGACTCTGCAAACTTCCTGTCCGACAGCAGCCGTAGCGGGCTCTATATTCGCCTTGAGACTCGTGGAAACATTGTTGGCTTGCTGGGCTTAGAACACCGCGATAGCCAACATTTTCTGCCTCATCATGTGAGCCTGTTAACCGCTATGTCAGAGGTCTTGGCACTCACGATTGACAACGCCAGATGGTTTGGTCGGCTACGAACCCTCGGAGCAGAAGAAGAGCGCATGCGCCTTGCCCGAGACCTGCATGATCGCCTTGGACAATGGCTCACCTACATCTGCTTTGAGCTCGAAAGAATCATGGGGAGCCACCCCGAACAACTTGAAGAGCTCAGTCAGCTCTATAGCGATGTCCAGGCCGCTCTTGATGAGCTCCGAGAAACTCTGCGGCAACTGAGATCAGGGGTCAGCGAGGCAGAACCGTTAGCGCTGCTTGGGCGCGACCTAGTAGCTCGCTTTGCAGACCGCTCCGACGTGACTGCAACATTCACGGCGTCTCGGCAAGATGCGCGCCTGCCGGTGCCCGTAGAGAACGAACTCCTGCGAATCCTTCAAGAGGCACTCAATAACATCGCTAAGCACGCCCGAGCCACGCATGTCACCGTCATTTGGGATGTGGACGGAGCCAACTTCAAACTCGAAATCGCTGATGATGGCCAAGGGTTTGAGATTGCCCGAGGAGTTCGTGATTCCTCATACGGTTTGGTCGGCATGAGGGAGCGTGCTGATGTGATCGGCGCCGACCTCACTATTGAGAGCAGCCCGGGTTCTGGCACCGTGCTGCGGGTCTTTGCGGGCAACACCTCAAGTTCGACAACTTCTAGTACTAGTTCAGTACCAATCTTCAAACAGGGAGCAATGCGTTGAGAGTTCTACTAGCTGATGATCATCAGATCCTTCGAGACGGGATTCGTCGGGGACTCGAGAACGCCGGTGAAGAAGTGGTGGGTGAGGCTAGTAACGGTGAAGAGGCAATAGCTTTTGCTCGCGACACACAACCAGACATCGTCTTGATGGATCTTTCTATGCCTGTGCTTGATGGAGTGAGCGCGACTCGCAGAATCACCGCTGAGTTCCCCAAGATCAAGGTTGTAGTCCTCACCATGCATGATGATCCTGCGATGACTAGATCCGCTCTCGAAGCAGGTGCTTCTGCCTACCTCACCAAA
>JBIKPA010000225.1:0-4550 GCA_044357715.1 Microthrixaceae bacterium | reverse complement strand
CTTTCATGCGCCCTGCTCCGCCTCAAGGGAGCGCGAGTGAACACCACTCGGCCCAGACGGGCCCAGTTGGTCCGAGTCGCCGGGAGTTTCTTCTGGCTGCGGGGCTTTTGGGGGTGTCGGCTGCAGCGAGCACCGCTCTGGTGAGTTGCAGTGACTCCAATGAGTTTGCTGCCCCCCTGCAGGAGTTCCCGCAAGGGTTCACCTGGGGAGTTGGGACGTCGGCGTATCAAATCGAGGGTGCCTACAACGTTGCAGGTCGCAAGCCGAGTGTTTGGGACACCTTTTGCAGAGTCCCCGGCAAGGTCTTGGGGAACGCAACTGGCGATGTCGCATGTGATCACTACAACTTGTATCCGGGCGATGTCGCGCTGATTGCTGCGCTCGGGGTAAAGCACTACCGACTGTCGATCGCTTGGCCGAGGATCATCCCTGATGGGCGCGGCAAGGTTAACGAACAGGGTGTGGACTTCTACAAGCGGCTGCTTGATGAGCTAGAGGCCAACGGCATCACGGCGCATGCAACCTTGTTCCATTGGGATACCCCGCAGGCACTGCAGGACAAATACCGCGGTTGGGAAAGCAGAGAGATTGCCGGCGACTTCGCCGATTACTGCACCGCCACCGTCGACCGCCTGGGTGACCGCGTGAAGCATTGGTACACCACCAACGAGATCCGTTCGTTTGTCCACACGGCCTACACCTTCCCGGGAGGGCCCTTCGATGGTGCCCCTCCTTTTGCCCCCGGCATCGAGTTAGCTTCGGAGCAAGACTTTTGGCAGACCTCGCATAACGCTCTGCTCGCTCAGGGCATGGGTGTGCAAGCGGTACGGGCTTCGGCGAGTCGAGGATCAACGGTCACGCTGGTGGAGGATTCAGTGACCTACGTGCCGTTAACCGAGACTGCAGAAGACATTGAAGCCACTGCAAAAGCCTTCCGCAGCATGTCACCCAATGGCGGGATTATCGTGCCCATTTTGACTGGAGAATACGACCCGGTCTTTTTAGAGAATCTGGGTGCGAGCGCTCCCAAAATTCGGGCAGGGGACATGGAAATCATCTCCACCCCGATCGACGGGTTTGGATTCAACACCTACTCAGCCTCGTACGTGCGTGCAGCCGAGAACAACATCGGGGCCGAGGAGTTGCCCTTCCCGGAGGGCTACCCCACGTATCAATCCTCGTGGTTGAAGTTTGCTCCCGACACGGTCTATTGGGGGGTTCGGATGTTTTCGGAGTCGCTGGGGCTGACTGACTTGAAGATTGTGGTCACCGAGAGCGGTGCATCACAGCCCGACGCGATCGATGCTGATGGGGAAGTTATGGATACGGGACGTGTGATGTATCTGCGCGAGACCTTAAAGAGTGCTCATCGCGCAATTGAAGAGGGGTATCCGCTCGAAGGTTTCTTTGTCTGGAGCTTTATGGACAACTTTGAGTGGGCAAATGGTTACGTTGAACGCTTTGGTATCACCTATGTGGATTTCGACACCCAACAGCGCACGCCGAAAGAGAGCTACGACTGGTTTGAACAGGTCGTCGCGCAAAACCGGGTCATGTAACGCACAAGTCGAACTGAGATATCTGACCACTTGGCCCTAGGGGTAAGCCGGCACGCCCGCACAGTAAGCGGACTGCAAGACAGGCTTGCTAGGTTGCTGCAGTGATGTCTCACCGGAACCACCGCACCCCCCATGTCAGCCCTGCTCAGGTTGACAGTCGGCCGCGGTTCGGCGTGCTGATTCTTGCCGTTACAGCGTTTTCTTTGGCGCTTGCCCAGACGGTGTCTGCACACCCTGACCACGGGACAGAAGGTGTTGCGAGCGGGCAGAGTCTGTTGCAGGGACTCCTGCATCCAATCAGCGGGCTCGATCATTTGCTCGCAATGATTGCCGTGGGGGTGCTCGCAGCAACCTGCAAGAACCGCACCGTGGCATGGCTCACTCCATTTGGGTTTTTGGCCGGCATGGCGCTTGGTGGGGTTGTGGGAATCTCGGTGTTGTCTTCGGTCGCAGTTCCTGGAGCAGAGTTGGCAATTGCGCTCTCGGTGATTCTGCTTGGCGTGTTGATTGGCACCGTTACCAAAAGCTCTGGATGGTGGCTTCCCTTGGCGGCTGCAGTATTTGGTGCGTTCCATGGCCTAGCGCACGGTTCCGAGTTGCCTGCTCCGGCAACTCCCGCTGCCTATGTCGCCGGGTTCTTAGTCGCCACTGCGCTGTTGCACCTGGCTGGCACCGGCATCGGGATTGGCATTCGGCAGTCAGTTCGGATTCGTCAGATTGCAGCTGCAGCGGTTTCGTCCGCAGGCATTGCGTTGTTCGTAAGCCTTTGAGGTCAGGGATATATACAAAACGATATATTCGCAGTATTAGGGTTCGCAGTATCAGGGTTAGATGAATGCCCCGCAGATAATTCGAACGGCGCGAATCATCCACGGGCTCACCCAGGTGCAGTTAGCCCAGCGTGCTGGCACTTCGCAGCCGGTCATCTCGGCCTATGAAAATGGCCTGCGTGACCCATCAATCGACTCAATCCGATCCTCTGGCGCCAGAGTTGGAATAGCAGAAGTTCTGCGCTGGGTTGGGCGAACCCTTGGGGAGGATGACCCCTTTAACACTGCCGGTACAGCTCGGCAGGGTTCGCTCCTGCTCGAACTTGCAGGTCTCCAAAGCCAATGAAGGGCTTGGGTAAGAGCAGGTCTGCAACGGCTGATTCCCCCTTGATTTCGAGCCGTGCCAAGGCCACAAGGCAGCCTCCAATAAAAGCACCGACCCAAGCAAGGTTGGGGTCTGCGGGTAGGCATACTGGCAATGAAGTCCCTGTTGCTGACTGCACGCCCACATTGTGCAGCGCTCCTGGGCTGGTAGTGGCTGGGTTTGCCGGGTTGTTGTTCATATGAGCTCCTGAGTTTCGAATGCTTCACGCAAGATGGGCCGAGCGCGATTCATAATCTGACGGATTGCTTGGCGGGTTGCTGGGGGTAGGGGGCTATCGCAGCACAGAGCGGGCCGGGCAGCGAAGGCCGCAGCACGCACATCGTGTTGCCATTGCCGCTCAAAGTTGTTGGGGTTCACATCAGAGTTTGATGAGTCGCCCTCATTCACAATCAATGTGCACAACGTGATAGCTGCCGATAGTGCCTCGGATTGAGTGCGGCTAGTAGTAGTCGCAAGGTATGCGTGAAGCCCGAGGTAGATATCCCACATTCCTCCACCGAAAGCGATGTCGGCCGTGTCGGATTCGGGCCGAGTACCGCCGGCTCCGGACTCGATCCTGATGGGACCTCTGTCCCTTAGACGATCGCTCAGCTGTCGGTCATGTTGCTTCTTACGCCGCAGAGTTTTGCGTGCAAATGACAGCTGGGTTCCTGCTAGCTCCACAACCCATTCTTGTTCTGTTCGCACCTGATGGTTACTCCTGAGCGGCAGTTGAAGAGGTTTCGAACGCTGAGCAACCGCAAGGTATGCAGTACTAAGAATCTCGGCGGCCTCAATATCGCCCTGACTGCTGGCTAGCTGTAAGGCAAAAGCCATGGCCCCTGGGGTGCCAAGCCATCGCAGCACCGGGCTACTCCAGTCTTGTTCGGTGGAGTCCTGTGTGGATTCTGGGTTCATCATTATTTTCCTCCCTGGGTGAGCTGCCGGCGGCCGGCGAGTTGTTTCTTGGCGGTGATTCGGGTGAGTCGGTCTGAGCTTTGGGCGAGCGACTCGAGGGTGTTGGAGCTGACTCTGAACGAGGCGAGCAATTGTTTGGCTTTTGTGTGGGGGCCAGCGATGATCGCTGCCGAGGTGCGACGACTGGGTGAGACCGTCTCTAACAGGCCAACAACGATTGCTTCTTCGGGGTCAGCAGCAAGTGCGGCTTGAATGTCTGCGTCAACGACCAGTGGGTTCTCTAAGATTCCGTAACGAACCGTTGGGTCTGGGTCATAGACCAGCGCTCGAAGAATGCCGAGCGGCCCGGTGCAGGCAAGGGCTAGCCGTGCTAGCGGATCTGGGTGCACTAGGAGTACCGAGTAGTACAGGTGGCGCCAGTTGGAGTCGCCCGAATACAGCCCTGCGGCAATTTCGGCGGTGAACTGCGGTGCAGCGCCTGCAGTAGCCCTGCCAGTGGCCACGTCGTTTGCCACGGCTCCAAAGCGATCAGCTAAGACGCGAAGGCGCTCAAGGTTCTGTGGTGTTAAGTGGCTCAGACCTTGCTGGCTCAGAGCCTGTGGAGAGGGAAGCCCGGCGGGCCGATTCTCTGAAGGATCCCAAACTGACACTGCAGTTGACTCGGAAGCGGCCGTAGTGCTTGCTCGGTTTGATTTTGCGACTGCCTTGCCCTTTTTGCCCTTTTTTGTTGGGTAGTTGCTGTGATGCTTGTTTTTCGTTTCGGGTTTCATATGGGTTTTCTCCGATAGTGGATGGGGTCGGGCGGGCTGAAGCTGATACGGTGATTCATATGACCACACAGAGAGGGCATAAAGTGAGACTGTCGGTGTGTGTCGAGAGTTCACTCTGCGCTGTTGTGTGGAGTCATAGTACACACTGTGTAGTTGCCTGTCAAGGAGT
>JBIKPA010000042.1:0-15505 GCA_044357715.1 Microthrixaceae bacterium | reverse complement strand
TCAAGGATTGCCCGACGGTCATCAAGTTCTGGAAGTGGCACAACAACTTGTCGATCGAAGCGACCCGGCCGCAGAAGCGCAGAATCCAAAATGTCGGGACGGTTCGTGGCGGCAATCATCACCACTCCGTCAGTTCCCTCAAAGCCATCCATCTCAGACAGCATCTGATTGAGGGTTTGCTCTCTCTCGTCGTGTCCACCGCCCATACCCGCTCCACGCTTGCGCCCAACAGAGTCGATCTCATCAATGAAGATGATCGCCCGACCATGTTTGCGCGCAGACTCAAACAAGTCGCGAACTCGAGATGCTCCTACGCCCACAAACATCTCCATGAAGTCCGAGCCAGATACAGACAAGAAAGGCACGCCCGCCTCACCAGCAACTGCTCGAGCAATCAGCGTCTTGCCCGTTCCCGGGGGACCTACCAGCAATACTCCCTTGGGAATTCGAGCGCCGATTTCCAAAAAGCGCTCGGGCTCCTGCAAGAAGTCGACTACTTCTCGAATCTCTCTCTTGACGCCCTCGTAGCCGGCGACATCGGCAAATAGCGTGGCTGGCCGCTCAGTGGAGTAGGTCTTGGCGCGGCTGCGCCCTATGGACATAATGCCGCCCATTTGACCTTGCGCACGACGTTGCATCCAGACAAAGAAGCCAATGATCAACAAAATTGGCAGCATCAGGGGAATGATCTGCATCAAGAACCCAGCTGTTGGAGTGTCAAATTCCACAGCGACGTCTTTTTCTTCCATCAGGATGAGCAGTTCAGGTGGTGGGTCTGTTGGCCCAGTTGTGGTGAAAGCTTCTCCACTCTTCATCTCGCCGGTGATGGTTGCATCCACGTTGTTCCAAGTGACGCTCTTGACGTTTCCATCTTGGATTTCTTGGGTGAACTTTGTGTAAGGAATAGGTTCGGTTGTCTTCGAACTGAGTTGTAGTGCGCTTATGACCACAAGACCCACCACAAGAACTAGCACCCAGACCAGCCAAGATGGCAGGTTGCTCGTGCGTCCGGTTGAACCTCCGGAACCGCCAGACCCGGATGGTGAAGTTTTATTTTGCTCAGCAGGCATGGCTACAGCCTAGAAGGAGTCGAGGCGTTCTCCCTAGCGTGATTCCAAAGACTCTGAGAAAGCTCTGCTGTTTAGGCAGTTATTCTGAAAAATTCTGACCGAGCATCCGCAGTTTTAAACGCGAGCACAAGTACCTTCTGCCTTCGTGAGCCGGAGCTGCGCTAGACCAACTTGTTCCCGTACCGCCGTTGCGACAATGTCGTATGCATATTCAGACGGGGTGGTTTGGCTCGAGCCGCTGCGGCCTGAGGCGCACCCCATGGTTCATGACCTCTGTGCACAACATGCCAACAATGTGCGCGTTCCCCAGGGGTGGGAGCTACGCAACGAGTTTGCCATCGAGGCGGAAACAGAACAGCTTCCGGCAGAGCCTCAGTCGCGTGCCTATCCAACGTATCGAGGCCCTGACCAACTTGATTTGATCGGCGCCTAAGTCAGCTATCCTCCGCCCCCATGCAGCAAATAACTCGAAGGATGCTGTGATCGAGTTCGCAGAAAGCGGCCTACCCCAAGGTGATGAGGATCTGCGTTGGGGCCTTGGCGACGTAGTAATTGGCATATTCGCAAGCCTGATCCTCTCGGCATTGTTTGGCAGCCTCGTGTTGGCTGTCGCAGGTTGGAACTCTTCCGCTGACACCCCCATCTGGGGTCTTGCGCTGCTGCAAATACCCTTATGGGCGGGCTATCTGGGCGCTGTAGCTTTTGCCGGATCGAAGGGCCATGGGCTGATCGCCGATTTTGGGCTTCGCATGCGGGCATTCGATGCTCCGCTTGGCCTTGTAGCAGGCGTGATTTGTCAGCTGGTTTTGCTGCCGCTGATCTACGCGCCGATCTTTTTTCTGACCGGTACCGATGAGGCAGAACTTTCAAAGCCTGCAGAGCAGCTTGCGGAAAGAACTGATGGCAACCTCAGTTGGATACTGTTTGCACTTCTGGTGGGTGTCTTGGCTCCAGTAGTCGAGGAGCTGTTTTATAGAGGTCTTCTTCTTCGGTCACTTGAAAAGCGCCGATTGCCCACTTGGGCTGCAGTTCTGGTGAGCTCAGTTGTTTTTGCAGGTATGCACCTGCAGGTACTTCAATTCCCTGGTTTGTTGCTTGTGGGTCTGATCGCAGGCACTCTGGCCGCAGTGACTGGTCGACTAGGACCCTCAATTTGGTTGCACATTGGCTTCAACATGACCACCGTTGTGGCTCTCTTTGTGAACATGGGTTCTTAAAGTTTTGAAGTTCTCCTTAACAACCGGGTTACTCTGCCGAATGGGTTGGTGTCCGGGACGAAGGCACGGGGTCTCACTGAGGCTCTTGGTTATCGCTCCGGGTTGACGATAAATAAGAAAACAGACCTGCTGGGAGCACACCGATGACGAATACCGAATGCCAACACGAACAAGTTGAAATTGCGTTGACCATTGATGGTGCAAAGCTTTTCATGAGTTCCTGCTCAATCTGCGATGTTCGCAGCTGGCGCAGAGATGGTGAAGCGGTAGAGCTTGATGGGTTGCTTCACGACATCAGCGAGGTTAAAACCCGCTACCGTCGCACGCTCTCTGCTTAGTTTCTTCATCTAAGGCTCGCTCGCCTTTACTCGTCTAGTTGAATCCTCGTTACTCGCATGTGGTTGCTACCAAGATCTACGACGCGTCTGTAAAAATCTGGTGCCTGCTGTCACAAATAGAGGCTAAGTTCGTGTCAGGATGAGTTATGGATGAGATGCCCGCAACCGGGTCAGGACCGGGCGGTGGTCAGCTAAATGAAGAGTCAGCGCTTCTTTCAGGATCTGAAGAAGAGACGCTCTTTGATGTTCCCAGCGATGATGCTGGCCGCACTCAAGGTGTACCCCCGGAGAAGACCGCTCGCTCAGTTGCTCTAGACGATCCAGAGAACTCGGGAGCAAACCTTGCTAAATGGGTCTCTTGGGGCATCGTGGCCACCTGCTGTGCCGTTGTGTTCATCTCGCTTGATCCGCTGCTGGTCCTGCAGAACACGACCGCAACAGGCGGCGATATGGGTGCCCATGTTTGGGGACCACGCTTCTTAGCTGATCACCTGCTGCCTCAGTTTCGGTTATCTGGATGGACCCAAGACTGGTATGCGGGATTCCCCGCCTACGTGTTCTACATGGTGGTTCCATCGCTGTTTGTGCTGTGGGTGTCCTACGGCCCACCAATCTGGCTCAGCCCGATTTTGTTAGCCCTTCTTGGGTTCGGCGTTTGGAAACTCAAGGAGCGCCTACCCGAGGCTTGGATGCGAACAGCGATGTGGATCGTCACCGTATTCGTTGCGGTCCTGCTGGTACCTATTCCATACAACATCGCCTTTAAGTTGGTCACTGTTTCTGGCATGGTCACGTTGCCCATTGCCGCCTACTGCCTAGCCAAGGCTGCGCGGGTCGCCTTTCCCGGCCCGCCGCTTATCGCCATGGCATCTTTGGGGTTTATCTACGACAAGGGATTCACCATCCTCGGCGGAAACGGCGCCTCAACTTTGGCAGGCGAGTTCGCCTTCTCGATCTCGCTCACCTTGGCCGTTTTGTATCTGGCAGTCATCTTCAAGGGCGTGCGCACTGGTCGCGATAGGGCGCTCGGCGCAACGCTGCTAGCACTCACCATCTTGACCCATCTGATTCCAGCGATATTCGCCGGAATCGCGACCATCCTCATCTTGTTGTTCTTACGCAGAGAAGATCGCACGCCCTGGTGGGATGCAAACAAAGTCGGGCGCTGGGTTGCCGGGGCACTTGTTGTCCTCACGCTGTTTACCCTGATCTCTGACTCGAATCTTCCCGTGCTGAATCAACTCAGGGACTTGCCTGGCGCTTCGGTCTGGTTTCCCTCACAGTGGTGGTTCCCCGCACTCGCAACGGTTGCCGCAGTTGCGCTTTTCACTGGTTTCGAGCCGCGCCTGCTTCCATGGTTGAAGCAGCGCTTGGCATGGATTCCCGCTGTTGGTGCAATAGTGCTGGCTGGGGCGATGGTTGCACTTTGGTCCACCTGGTGGATTCTTGCGCTGGTTTTGCTCGGCCTCGTCATCGCATTCTTTGCAGGCATCGATACCCGGCTCGGTAAGTGGATTTTTCTCGTTGGCCCGGTGGGCGGTCTCTTGACAGGCTTCTGGTCATTGCCGTTCTTAGGAAACAGCACCTACATGAACGATATGGGCTGGGAGAAGTACACAAAGTACTCCGACTACCTCTTAGCCATCCCAGAGCTTGATTCGGGCGGTATGCCTTATCGGAACCTTGTCTTTGCATTAGCAGGACTCGGTTTGGTGCTTGCACTTATACAACGGGTTCGATTCGGGTGGTTCTTGGGTCTGACTATCTTGGTAGTTGCTTGGACTTTCCGTTACTTCCCGCAGTATCGGCTCTGGAACGCCCGACTGCTGCCCTTCTACTACTTGGCCTTCTACCTGCTAGCTGGCCTTGCGCTAGCTCTCATTATCAGGTCGATCTCGCTCGCAGTTCAAGACATGACTCATCGCCGAGAAGAGCCAATGATGGTGGCGGTTGTTGGAACTTTCGTTGTTGTATTTATCTTTCTGGTTGGCCTGCTCGGAGCCTTTCGCTTGCTGCCAGGGGGAGCGCTTGTGGCAGACCCCGGTCGGCCTACCTCAACGGTCTACCGCTGGGCTGGAATCAATTTTCAAACGGCGATAGTCAATGATTGGGCAAGGTGGAACTACGCGGGACTCGAAGGTAAAGATGCCTACCCGGAGTTCATCGGCATCATGGACATGATGAACGACGTCTCTGCCGAGCACGGTTGCGGACGGGCATTTTGGGAGTACGACAGCGGACTGAACCGTCATGGCACCACCATGGCACTGATGTTGTTGCCCTACTACACCGATGGTTGTGTCGGGTCAATGGAGGGGCTGTACTTTGAGGCCTCCTCAACGACGCCATTCCACTTCCTTGTCCAATCTGAGCTCTCCACTGCACCATCACGGGCTCAGCGAGAGTTGCCTTATAACAGCTTCAATATTGATGAGGGCGTGTCGCATCTTCAGCTGCTTGGAGTCAAGTACTACATGGCCACAACTCCGGCTGCGATTGCGGCCGCAAAAACTGAATCTCGCCTGACTCAGGTTGCCAATGAGACCTTCACCTACTCAGACACTGCGGGCGCTCCGCAAACAACCAATTGGGCTGTGTTTGAGGTAGCCGACTCCGAGCTTGTGGTGCCGCTAGAGAACGACCCCGTGGTTGTGACTGATGCTGATGATCACATTGACGGGTGGGTTTACTCGAAGGAGCGGTTGCCGCCTAACGAGGCTCAGATCGAAGCAGCTGTTGCTGGCTCAAAGTCGCCCGGACCCGCAGTCACTTGGTTTAATGACCCAACAAAGTGGGATGTCCTGCTTGCAACCTCGGGACCGGAGGACTGGCCGCGAGCAACGGCTGCCGAAGCCTCGTCTCAGAAGCAACCAAATCCTCCGATCAAGGTCAGCAACATAGTCACGACTCAGGATTCAATTGAGTTTGATGTAGACAAAGTCGGCGAGCCAGTGCTGGTGAAAATCTCGTACTTCCCGAACTGGCATGCGAGCGGCGCTGAGGGCCCCTATCGCGTGAGCCCCAACTTTATGGTCGTAGTTCCCACCGAGAAGCACGTGTCGATGGGGTATGGGTATAGCAAGTACGACATTCTCGGCTACTTGGCAACCATCATTGGCTTGGTCGCTCTAGCTGGTCTCGCCGTGCTTGATCATCGCCGGAGGCTTCGAGATGAAGCCGAATCTGCCGAGAGAACCTCAACGGACTCCGTCCAGGGAACGGACTCCGTCGAAGACGCCGATTCGGAGTTGGAGACGGATGTGAGCCCGGAGGATGCTGATGCAGATTCGAGCGCCGAAATCGAACCGGGTGCCGATGCCGAGCACCGTTCGGCGGAGCCCTGACCCCAGATGGCCTTTCTTAGCTCAGCCTGCTTCATCGCAGCCTTGATGTAGTAGGCCAGCCGACATGGATCTACTTCGCCGCTTTGCCCTTGTTGGTCTCATTGCAACTGCTGTTGACCTCCTTGCACTCCTTTTCTTGCGTGAGCAGTTGGGCCTAGCTATTTGGATTGCAGACTCAGTTGCAGTGGCTCTAGCGACGGGTGTTTCTTGGGTGTTGCATGGCCTTGTCTCTTTTCCCGATGACCCCTCTCGGCGTTGGTATCGCAGGCCAGCGGAGTATGTACGAGCATCTGCATTCTCCCTACTCGCCGATGTTCTCGTTCTGTCCTTGCTTTATGAACTCTTGCGCCCCGAGTGGTGGGGCGCTCTGTTAGTCATCAAGCTGCCAGCGCTGATGTTGGCATTTCTCGTCCGTCTCGTCACCTATCGAGAGGCAATGTTTGTCACCGTACGCAAAGACCAGCGTGCGCCTCACCCTCGTGTCCCCTCACAAGGCGGTGTTCGCCTTTCAGTAGTTGTGCCCGCCTATGGTGAGGCCGATCGCATTGCAGCTTCGGTGCAGCGAATCCGCTCAGCCCTTTCATCAGTTGACGATGATGGCGGTCTGCAAATTGTGGTGGTAGACGACGGGTCTCTAGATGACACTGCAGCCGAGGCCGAGCGCGGGGGAGCCGATCTGGTACTCAAACAGGTTGTCAACGCAGGCAAGGGTTCGGCTGTACGCGCTGGTGTACTAGCAGCCTCTGGTCGTGTGGTTGCTTTCACCGATGCAGACCTGTCGTATGCACCCGAACAGATCCTGCTGCTGCTTGAGGGGGTGGAGGAAGGCTGGGATGTAGTTGTCGGGAGCCGGCAGCATGTCGATACCCAGACGGTGGTGAAGGCCGGACGCCTGCGAGAGGTCGGCGGCCGCATCATTAATGTTCTGACTGGCTTGGTTCTGCTTGGACGATACCGAGACACGCAATGTGGCCTGAAAGCCATGCGAGCCGATGTTGGGCGACTTATTTTCTCTCACGCCAAGATTGATGGGTTTGCTTTCGATGTTGAGGTATTTGCTCTTGTCGAGCGCTACCGGCTCACGATGCACGAAGTGCCGGTGGAAGTAGAGAACTCCGCTCGTTCCACGGTCAACGTAGCGAGGGATGCTTTCCGGCTGGTACGCGACCTGTTTCGAATTCGTCGCTGGGGCCGCCTCGGACAGTATGAGGCTGACCCCAATGAGTTTCCCCCCTCTGCAACTGCGGCTTAGCTGTTCTTGGAGCCAGCTTCTGACCGCTACGCTCAGTGCCCGTGAGCACTCTCGAGAATATCTTTAAGGCCTATGACGTTCGTGGGCTCGTTCCAGAACAATTCGACTCCAAGATTGCGTATGCGGTCGGTGTGGGTTTTGCGCAGTTTGTGCTGGGCGATTCCGATTCAACGGATCGGCCTAGCAAAGTCTTAGTTGCGCGAGACATGAGGCCCTCGGGGGTTGAGCTAGTGGCCCAATTTGCTCTCGGTGTACAAAGCCAAGGGCTAGATGTGGTGGATCTTGGTTTGGGGTCGACTGACTTGTTGTACTTCGCCGCTGGCAGCCTTGATGCGCCGGGTGCGATGTTTACAGCCTCACATAATCCGGCTCAATACAACGGCATCAAGTTCTGTAGGTCGGGTGCGCGCCCGGTCGGTGAGGACTCCGGGTTGAGCCAGATTCGCAAGGTGGCCGAGGCCGTACTCAACGGAGAGGGTCCAGGGAGCGCAGCCACTGGTTCACTGTCGCAACAAGATCTGCTAGCGGCCTTCGCTGATCACGTTCGCTCGTTTGTCGATACTGGAGTTTTGGCTCCGCTCAAGATCGTTGCAGATACTGCGAACGGCATGGGTGGGCTTATCGTGCCAGCCGTGTTTGAGTCTCTGCCTTTCGATGTTGAGATTATGTATGGCGAACTAGATGGTACGTTCCCAAATCACCCCGCCGATCCGATTCAGCCAGAGAATCAGGCCGATTTGCGAGCCCGTGTGCTCGAGGTCGGAGCAGACATTGGCTTGGCCTTTGATGGCGATGCAGACCGCGTGTTCCTAGTCGACGAAAACGGTGTGGGCCTGTCTGGGTCAACCACGACGGCCATCATTGCTGCTGGAATTTTGGATCGCAATCCAGGCGAGACAGTGATCCACAATTTGATCTGTTCGAAGACAGTTCCAGAAGTGGTCCTTGAGCACGGCGGAACTCCTATCCGCACCCGAGTTGGGCATTCCTTCATTAAAGAGGTGATGGCAGAGACCGGGGCGATCTTTGGCGGTGAGCACTCTGCTCACTACTACTTCAGAGATAATTTCCGGGCCGATTCGGGGATTATCGCCGCCATGGTTGTTCTCGAACAACTCTCTGTCTCAGGCCAGACCCTGTCAGAGCTTCGTGCCCCCTTTGAGCGATACGGTGACTCTGGTGAGATCAACACAAAGGTCTCAGACACTGCTCAGGTCATCGAAAAGGTTGCGAAGCACTACGCGTCATCTCAGCAGGACCGGATGGATGGCCTCACCGTTGATTGTGGCGACTGGTGGTTTAACCTTCGGGCATCCAATACCGAACCGTTGCTGCGACTCAACCTTGAAGCAGCCGATGCCCTTGCTTGTGCCGCTCGTGTAGCCGAGGTCCAACAAGTAATGGCCGATTAACTCTGCCGCACCTACTCTATTTGGGCGCTGTGGTTGCCGGAAGGTCCGCACAGCCTCGATCCGACGAACTCACCTAAACCGCGCAAGGAGCACCCATGAGTACAGCTGAACACCTTGATCCACGATTGCTAGAGATCTTGGCCTGCCCACAAGACAAGGGGCCGCTGTTGTATTTTGCCGATGAGCAACTGCTCTTTAATCCTCGTCTCAATCAGACCTACCCCGTGCGTGATGGAATCCCTGTCATGTTGATCGATCAGGCCACTGCAGTAGATTCAGCCGAGGCCGACAGGCTGTCCGCGAAGGCAGACGCAGAGGGCATTTTGCCAACCTTTGCTGAATAGGGCGGCGTTTGCCGATTGATACAGCTTTGAGGAAGCAGCCATCATGATTGAACCAGTTGACAGTCTTGGAATGTTTCAGGCTGCGTATTCGCTACCAGATCAATGCATCGACGCCGTTGCGCGCACCGAGTCGGTTGTGGGTTTGCCGCCAGCCGAAGGGATCTCCTCGGTGCTTATCTTGGGCATGGGTGGAAGTGGGCTAGCGGGTGACGTTGTGTCCGCTGTTGCCGGCGCGAGCTGCCCCGTTCCGATTCTGGTATCAAAGAACTATGAGTGCCCGGAGTTTGTTGGACCCGACACTTTGGTTTTTGCTGTTTCTTTCTCAGGTGAAACCGAAGAGACGATTGACGCTGTACATCAGGCCGTGGGCGCGGGAGCCCGCCTTGTGGTAGCGACAGCAGGGGGCCACCTCGAGCGAATTGCTCACGAATGGGGTGCGCCGGTGATCTCGCTTGATTCTTCAATACCAATGCCTCGCGCAGCTCTTGGCGCAGTCTCAATCCCTCCGCTGTTAGTGCTTGAGCGACTGGGTCTACTTGTTGGTGTATCTGCTCAGGTGGATGCGATGATCTCCCAAGTATCCCGGCGTCGCGATGAGCTGCTCGCAGATGGCAATCAAGCGCTCAAATTGGCGCAGCGCATTGGGAGAACCCTGCCGATTGTGTATGGGGGCGGAACCCTAGGTGAGGCAGCGGCTTGGCGATGGAAAGGCCAATTCAACGAGAACCCCAAAGTGGCATCGTTCGCAAACCGAATCCCCGAACTCACACATAACGAGATCTGCGGTTGGGGCCAGCACGGTGATGTCACTCGGCAGGTTTTCTCGATGCTGTTGTTGCGGCACGGCTTTGAGCATCCGCAGGTGCAGAAACGCTTTGAGTTGGTTTCCGAGATCTGCGACGAGATTGTGTCCGGCGTCTACTCGGTTGAGGCTGCAGGCGAGGGCCGTCTAGCGCAACTCTTCGATCTGATGTTCTTCGGAGACATCGTTACGCTGCATATGGCAGCTATCGAGGGGATTGACCCTGGTCCCGTGCCGATCTTGGACGAGATCAAAGCCCGCCTGCGCTAACCCCAACTCCTCAAGCAGTTCCGCCTCGCAAGGATCAGTGCCGCTCAAAAACTACTTTGGCGCCGGTGAGCTGCGAATTCCGCAGCTTGCCGGCGCCAAAGATGACAGAACTTTGTCGAATCAGCTTGGGCAGCCATCCTCAAGGATGATTGGAGGCAACCCTGCGCTAGCAGCGCCGCATGGGTCAGTACTGAATGCGTACCATTTGCCGTTCTTGGACTCGAGAATGAACTTGGTGCTGCCATCGCTGAGTGTTCCAGCGGCGTAGCCACCCGAGCAGACGAAGGAGCCAATGGTTTCACCCTCAGCAGGCAGAGCAGTCAAGAGTGCTGCAGCTGTACAAGGTGCGGCTCCACCGGATGCGGCAGTTGTGGTTGTCTTTGGGGCAGTGGTGGTAGTTGATGCCACGCAGACAGTCCTGCCTTCGGCAGCAGCCTTCCTGAGGGCGGCATCTGTGGCCGGACCGTACTGACCATCAGCCTTGATGCCATCTGCTGCTTGGAAGGCCAAAATTGCGGCGTCCGTGCGAGGGCCAAATTTGCCGTCTACAGAGCCGGCATAGCAGCCCACGTCATTGAGGTCTTGTTGAACCTCTTTATCAAACCGCACGGTTTCGGCCGCTTGGGCTGCGGCAGCAGCTGCTGGATCAACTGTTGTGGTTGTCTCAGCAGGAGTAGATGTAGTGGTCGTAGTTGTAGTGTCGGCCGACTCATTTGACGAACATGCAGCTGCTCCAAGCATGGTGGCGGCTAGCGCGATCGCAATCAAGGTTGCTTTTTTCCTATTCACAGGGGGTTCTCCGGTTCATGTTGACTTGTGACCAACATAGTTTCGCAGACCTCACGCTCTCTTTCGGCGATCACATCTGATCTTTGGTGCCGGTGAGCTGCCGAACTGGCGGCTCACCGGCACCAAAAAGCAAGGATATGGAGGAAGATGAAGAAGCTTGGGAGTAGGTGAGGCAGTAGTGAAGCAGCTAACATCACGATCTTGCCTTGGCTGTATGTACTAGGAGTCAGACGACCCCAGCCTGAAGCAACAATCCGCTTCAATGAGCGCGCCCATCACCAAAGGTGACCTAAGCGCGCAGGAGGAAAGAAAATGAGTTTTACTGATTTTAAAGTGGCCGATTTGTCTCTCGCCCCGCTGGGTCGCAAGCAGATGGATCTAGCAGAGGTAGAGATGCCTGGATTGATGGCGATCCGGGCTGAGTACGCCGATGCTCAACCGCTTGCCGGGGCTCGAATCACCGGTTCGTTGCATATGACGGTTCAAACCGCTGTTCTTATTGAGACGCTCACTGCGCTAGGCGCTGAAGTGCGCTGGTGCAGCTGCAATATTTTCTCTACCCAAGACGAAGCAGCGGCCGCAGTGGTGCTCGGGCCGCAAGGCAGCATTGACAACCCCCAAGGCGTGCCCGTCTTTGCTTGGAAGGGAGAGACCCTTGAGGAGTACTGGTGGTGCACCGAGCAGGTTCTCAACTGGCCTGCAGACGCGGAGGGTTCGACTGGCCCCAACATGATCCTTGACGACGGCGGCGACGCCACGTTGTTGGTTCACAAAGGCACCGAGTACGAAGCCGCTGGCGAGGTGCCCGCAGATTCTGACTCCGACTCAGAGGAATGGAAGGTTGTACTCGACACATTGCGTCGGACACTGACTGAAGACGCTTCGCGTTGGACCAAGATCGGTGCAGGTATCAAAGGTGTGACAGAAGAAACCACCACTGGCGTGCACCGGCTGTATCAGATGTTTGATGCAGGACAGTTGTTGTTCCCTGCAATCAACGTGAACGATTCCACAACCAAGTCAAAGTTTGACAACCTCTATGGCTGCAGGCACTCACTTGTAGACGGCATCAACCGCGCCACCGACGTCATGATCGGCGGAAAGACCTGCGTGGTAGCTGGTTTTGGTGACGTAGGTAAGGGTTGCGCACAGTCACTTCGTGGCCAGGGCGCTCGCGTTGTTGTGACCGAGATCGATCCGATCTGTGCGTTGCAAGCTGCGATGGAGGGCTACCAAGTGGTCCGCCTTGAAGATGTTCTCGACACGGCAGATATCTTCATCACTACGACGGGCAACAAAGACATCATCACGGCTGAGCACATGAACGCCATGAAGCACAACGCGATTGTCGGCAATATTGGCCACTTCGATAATGAGATCGACATGGCCGGAGTGTTCCGTCAGAGTGATATCCAGCGGGTTACGATCAAGCCGCAGGTTGATGAGTTCGTATTCCCTGATGGTCACTCGGTGATCGTTCTTGCCGAGGGTCGCCTGTTGAATCTTGGTTGCGCCACAGGTCACCCAAGCTTCGTGATGAGTTGCTCATTCTCGAATCAGGTGCTCGCTCAGATTGAGCTCTTTACCAAGACCGCCGACTACGAACTCGGGGTCTGGGTCCTGCCGAAGCAACTCGACGAGATGGTTGCCCGCTTCCACCTTGATGCTCTTGGCGTGCGGCTGACTACGCTGACCGCCGAGCAGTCTGAGTACCTTGGTATTCCGGTGGAAGGTCCTTACAAGCCAAGTCATTACAAGTACTAACACTTATGCACTGCGCGGGTTTTCCGCTCGCGCAGTGCATTGATTGAAGGGGTCTCCATGGAGCAGTTTGAGGGCAAAGTTGCTGTAGTCACCGGAGCAGCGAGTGGCATTGGTAAAGCTTTATCCGCAGCATTTGTAGATGTTGGCATGAAGGTTGTTCTTGCCGATGTTGAAGCAGCGGCGCTCGAGTCTGCTGCAGAAGAACTGCGAGGCCAAGGTGCCGATGTGTTTGCAGTGACTGCCGATGTGGCTCAAGCAGCAGATGTTGAGCGCATTGGCATGGCAGCTATGGACGTCTTTGGTGCGTTGCATGTTGCCTGCAATAACGCTGGCGTATCAGGCGGCGGGCTCTCTTGGGAGATCGACCTAGAAACCTGGCGCTGGATTATTGATGTGGATCTGTGGGGAGTCATCCACGGGGTGCGCAGCTTTACACCACTCATCATTGCGAGCGGCGGTGGCCACATCGTGAACACTGCCTCAATGGCTGGGCTGACTTCTAACCCGTTTATGGGCCCGTATAACGTTGCCAAGCATGGGGTAGTGACGTTGTCAGAGACATTGTCGGTCGAGTTGCAGATGACCCACCCCGAGGTTGGGGTGAGCGTCTTGTGCCCCGGTTGGGTGCGAACCAAGATCAATGAGTCGGAACGGAACCGCCCCGATCTGCCTGATGCCGTCGAGGTTGAAGAGACTGGCGAGGGTCTGTTGGCCATGAAAGAGATGATTAACAGTTGGATCGCAGAGGGGCTGCAGCCGGCACACGTGGCTTCACTTGTCATTGAAGCCATGCGAGAGAACCGTTTTTATGTGCTCACTCATCCCGAATGGCAGGGGATGATTCAGGATCGAATAGATCGCATGCTTTCGGGTGCAAACCCATGGGCCAACCTTCCGGGAAACTAGCCCTGCAACAGGGTTACGGCCAAGGTCAGGCCATGCACCGACCTGGCTCCTGATTCGATTAAAGCATCTGCCGCAGCGCACAAGGTGGCACCGGTTGTGCGTACATCGTCAATAATCAGCACCCGTTCAGGGGGTTGAACCTGAGATTGAAACTGAGGGCCGAGGAGTCGATCGGCCCTGTTGTTCCCCGTTTGAGCCTCACCGGGTAGCCGACGCAGGAGTCTGGCCGAGCGTAAGCCGAGCGAACTCGCCACAGCGCCAGCCAAGAGTTCGGCTTGATCAAAGCCGCGCTTGTTCCTGCGTTGCGCAGAGGTAGGTGCCCACGTCACAGTCAGTTGCGGATGGCTCAGAGACTCAGGCATATCGAGTAATTGCGACATGGCAAATCCCAGCACGCCCACGGCATCTCGGTGATTGTTGAACTTGAGTGCCGCAACGAGTTGCTTTGTGGCTCCGCTGTAACTGAGAAGTGAAAAACACGAATCGAATCCCGGTGGTGCTGCAAGTTCGGGCGCGGGAGGCAGGGTGGTGATACACGCGATGCAAAGCCCGGTGCCCGCAGTCAGGCAGAGAACGCACCGAGGAGGGAATATGAGAGCGAGAAGTGATGCGCCTAGCGAGGTCGGCACAGGTTCTGAGTACATCAAATCGATGGTAAAGAACCCAGAGACCTTGCAGAGTGAAGCACTCCGGGTTGTTCTCCCCGCTTGGTTCTCATCTTCGGTGCAGGTCCTACCTCGGCCACCGGTAGTATCAACGATGTGGGACTCCTCGACAAAGTATTGCGCACCGGTGAAGGTAAAAAAGTAAAGGCACTCGCAGGCCTCGTTCCAGAGATTGGCGCGCTAGAACCCGAGTATGAGGCGCTGTCTGATGTGGCGTTGCAGTCAAAAACCAACGAGTTTCGTGGTCGTTTGGATAGAGGTGAGGATCTTGACGACCTTCTGATAGAGGCCTTTGCTGTGGCTCGAGAGGCTGCTCGTAGGGTGACCGGTCAGCGCCATTACGACGTGCAATTGATGGGGGGTGCGGCACTTCATTTCGGCTGGGTTGCAGAGATGAAGACCGGCGAGGGAAAGACCTTGGTCTCTACTCTTCCCGTGTACCTAGACGGCCTTGCGGGCAACGGGGTTCACATCATCACGGTGAACGAGTATCTAGCTCAACGAGATGCCAACTCCATGGGCCGGATCCATAACTTCTTGGGACTCACCGTCGGCATGATTCTTCCAGGTGAGAACGATCAGGCAGTAAAGCGTGAGAACTACGCATGTGACGTGACCTACGGGACCAACAACGAGTTCGGTTTTGATTATCTGCGAGACAATATGGCCTTGTCGCTCGAGGAGAAGGTCCAGCGTGGCCATTCCTTTGCGATCGTCGATGAGGTCGATTCAATCCTCATTGACGAGGCTCGCACTCCACTCATTATCTCTGGTCGGGTCAGCGACGCTGCAAAGTTGTATTACAAGTTTGCTCAAGTAGCCCGTTCACTGAATCGCGATGTCGACTATGAGGTAGACGAAGAAAAGAAGGTTGTCTTCCCGCTTCCCGAAGGTATCGAGCGTGTAGAAAAATCGCTTGGGGTCGACAACTTGTACGACGATGTTTCCAACAGCTTGGTGCATCAGTTGCAAGTAGCGATTAAGGCAAAAGAGTTGTATCGCAAGGACCGTGACTACCTGATTGCGGACGGCGAGGTGAAAATAGTGGACGAGTTCACCGGCCGTGTCCTTGAGGGCCGACGGTGGTCCGAGGGTCTTCATCAAGCTGTTGAGGCAAAAGAAGGCGTCAAGATAAAAGAAGAGAACCAGACCCTGGCAACGGTCACTCTTCAGAACTACTTCCGCATGTACGACAAGCTCGCAGGCATGACCGGAACAGCAGTGACCGAAGCCGCCGAGTTCATGGGCACCTATAACTTGCAGGTGGTTCCGATTCCAACGCACCGTCCAATGGTCCGCAAGGATGAGGGTGACGTGATTTACCGCACAGAG
>JBIKPA010000224.1:0-4576 GCA_044357715.1 Microthrixaceae bacterium | reverse complement strand
GGCTGCGGCAGTGTCTCTACCGAACGCACCCGAACCTTTGTGGATGGCCATACAGAAAAAGACACGTTCCGCGCGAAATACGACTGCGACTAGTACTTCGCCTAGATACGGCAAGGACTCGCCAAGCACCAGCCTCTGAGCCTCCCTAGTATGAGGGCAGCGCTCAGATTCCCTGAGGCTACAAATCCTGAGGCTGGAACGAGCGAGGCTGCAATGAACGAGGCTGCAATGAATACGGGTGGCGGCACACCTGAACAAGGCCCGTTGGTCACCTTCGAGGATCGCATGAGCGACCAAGATGCGTTGATGTGGAGCATCGAGAAGGATCCGATGCTTCGCTCTACGGTCACCACCTTGATGGTTCTCGACGGTGAACTTCGTTCTGACCAACTACATCACACGTTCGATCGAGCCAGCCGAGTCGTTCCCCGACTTCGGCAACGAGTGCGCGGTAACCCGCTCTCACTTGCTCCCCCGCGTTGGGAGTTCGACCCCAACTTCGACCTTCGCTATCACCTTCGCTCGGCACGAGTTCCCGGTTCGGGTTCGATGGCAGACCTTCTGAACATGGCTGGCCCGATTGCGATGCAAGGGTTTGATCGCGCTCGGCCGCTGTGGGAAGCAACAATTGTGGAGGGCCTGTCTGGCAATAAGTCTGCAATCGTGTTGAAGTTTCACCACTCGATCACCGACGGCGTGGGCGGGGTGGAACTGATGTTGGAGCTTTTTGAGCTCACTCCCGATGCTGCCGAGCGCAAAATGCCTCATGCACCGGACGTACATGTTCTGAACCAAGGGCAACGTTTCCTAAATGCGTTCCAACACGAGTCTCGCAGGCAACTGGCGTTTGCGTTTCAGATGTCGGCCTCCGGCGCCAGTTCGGTTCGGGACGCATTCTCTGATCCAACTTCCACAGTCTCTTCATCTGCAGAACTGATTGCCTCGGCAGGGCGCATTCTTCGCCCCGAGGGAACCCCTCTCTCTGCCATCATGACTCGCCGGACTCTGTCCAACAGCCTTGACGTGTTGTCCATGCCGCTCGATCTTGCCAAGAAGGTGGGCCACCACATTGGGGGCACCATCAACGACACCTTCTTGTCTGGGATTGCAAGAGGAATGTCGCTGTACCACCTGAAACACGGTGCAGAACAGGGCGCCCTTCGGATGGGAATGCCCATCAATATTCGTGGGGATTCTCCCTCAACTTCCTCGGGCAACGCTTTTGTGCCCGCTCGCTTTGAGATTCAGATTGACTTTGAGGACCTGAGTGAACTCATGACCCACGTCCGCGAACGGGCCATTGCGGCGAGAGACGAACCGGCGAACCAACTTGTTGAGCCCCTCTCTGGAATTCTGAACAAGTTGCCGACCACCGTGGTAACTCAGATCTTTGGATCCATGATGAAGGGCTTGGACTTTCAGGCATCAAACGTACCCGGGTCACCTATTCCGATCTACCTGCAGGGAATCCCGGTCACCTCGGTCTACCCGTTTGGCCCCCTAGCTGGCGCTGCAGTAAATATCACCTTACTGAGCTACCAAAATGAGCTAAATATTGGCGTCAACCTTGATCCGGCTGCAGTGCCCGATAAGGACGTCTTTATGGAATGCCTGCGAACTGCCTATGACGAGCTTCTGGATCTGGTTTGAATCTGGAAACTACGCAGAAACCTGATCGATCAGTAGAGGTTCTCATTGTTGGCGGCGGCCCAGCGGGATCTGCTGCTGCAATTACATTGGCACGTGCAGGCATTGAGGCAGTTGTCATTGATAAAGCAAAGTTCCCTAGAGACAAGATTTGCGGAGATGGTCTCACCACGGGTGCGCTTCGACTGCTAGAGGCGCTTGGCCTGCAGCCAGATTCAGTGGAATCTTGGCAGGAGGCCGAAGATTGCTGGGTTCGATCACCAACAGGGATTACACGGTTGTTCCAACTCCCTCGAACTGGGGGGAGCTTCGCTGCAATCGCTACCCGCAAGGACCTCGATGATGCCTTGTTGAATCTGGCCCGAAAAGAGGGTGCCGAGGTACTCGATGGTCATGGTCTTATTACGGCGTCTGAAGACTCCAAAGGCATTACCGTAGAGGTGGAAGATCTCGGCAAGATCCGGGCGAACTGGGTCATTGGAGCCGACGGCATGTGGTCACCTTTGAGAAAGCAACTCGGGGTTGCCGCTCAGGGCTACTTGGGTGAATGGCATGCTTTTCGCCAGTACGTCTCTGGGGTTGGTCCAGTTGCTGCGAAAGACTTGTTCATCTCTTTCGAAGCCGACTTGTTACCTGGATACTTCTGGTCCTTTCCCTTACCGGGTGGCAGAGCCAACATTGGTTTTGGTATCCAGCGAGATGGCGTTCGCAAGACCAAAGAAATGAAGGCATTGTGGCCTGATCTGCTTGACCGGCCACATATTCGGGCAGTACTTGGCCCCGATTTTGTACCCGAGGAACCGCATCGTGCATGGCCGATTCCAGCTCGAGTAGACAACATGGTTCCGACCACGCAGCGAGCGCTTTTTGTGGGAGACGCAGTCGCGGCCTGCGATGTGATGACCGGAGAGGGGATTGCTCAGGCACTTGTGACTGGAATCCGCGCTGCTGAGTCTCTTCGTGACCACCGGCGCTCAAACGACGCAGCGCATGCATACGCTGACGCTCTGCGGCGTGAACTCGTAGCCGATCACCGCATGTCGAAACTATTGGTGAAGGGTTTGAGTTCCGTCAGCGGCGCAGACCGCGCTGTGCGCATTGCAGGGGCCAATGCTTGGACCCGCAAGAACTTCGGTCGTTGGCTCTTTGAGGACTACCCAAGGGCGCTGATCGCCACGCCACGCAGGTGGGGTCGAGGCGTCACTACACAACCCGGAGCGTACGCGTCGCGCTAAGGCAACCCGTTGGGCCTACATTGGGCAGATGCAAACACGCCTTACCGAACTGCTCAATGTTGATCATCCCGTCATGCTTGCTGGCATGGGAGGGGTCTCGTATCACCAAGTTGTCGCTGCAGTGTCCGAGGCGGGTGGATTTGGGTGCCTTGGTGCCTCCGTCATGGGCAACGACGAGATGGTGAGCGAGATTGCAGCAACTGCGGCACTCACCAATAAGCCGTTCGGGGTTGACCTTCTTACTGCAGCGCCACAAGACATGGCAGCTAAGGTCACAGCTATTGCCGATGGCGGCGCAACCGTATTTGTAGCCGGCCTTGGCGTGCCGCGAGAGGTGATCGACCTGTGCCATGAGCGCGGTCTTCTAGTAGTCAATATGTGCGGCAAAGTGTCTCACGCTATTGCTGCAGTCGATGCCGGATGCGACATCGTGGTGGCCCAAGGAACCGAGGCCGGCGGCCACACTGGGCAAGTCGCGACTCTGGCCCTTGTGCCACAAGTAGTCGATGCTGTGGGAGCACAGGTTCCCGTGGTCGCTGCAGGTGGCATCGTTGATGGGCGGGGTTTAGCTGCGGCGCTCAGCCTTGGGGCAGATGGGATCTGGGTTGGTACGCGCTTTATTGCAAGCCCAGAAGCACGCGCAGTTGCTGGCTATAAAGATGCAATTCTGGGCGGGGCAGACGATGGCACCATGATTACCCGTGCCTATACGGGCAAGACGTGCCGGGTGATGCGCACGAGTTATGCAAGAGAGTTCGAGGCCGCGGGCGGAGTTGCAGAACCCTTCCCCGGCCAGGTCATCAAATCAATGCAAGACGGAGCAAATCACCTTGGCGGCGATGAACACACCCTTGGTGTTGACCCCAGCATTGAGTTCATGCCTGCTGGCCAAGGGATCGGCGCGATTGAATCATTAATTCCGGCAGGCGAGATGGTCAAAATGTTTGTGGACGAGGCAATCGAAGTGCTCGATCGCCTAGCTACGTTGCGCTAGGAGCACATCTCTTTCACCTTAGCAATGATGTCTTTTTGGGCATCTAGGCTTCGTGCGACGGGGTTCACATTCAGGATGGTCACGCCAGCCTCTGCGAACTGAGCAACTCTTTCACGCACATAGCCTTCTTCGCCACAGAGCGAGGTTTCTTCCAAGAAGCTCGCTGGCACTGCGGCTGCGGCCTCTTGCTTCTTTCCAGACAAGTACAGGTCTTGGATCTCTTTGGCCTCGGCCTCGTATCCGTAGCGAGTAAAGAGCGTGTTGTAAAAATTCTTCCCCCGCGCTCCCATGCCGCCCACATATAGAGCAACCATCGCCCGAGAGAATTCACGGAACCCAGCTACCTCTGACTCCGGGCCGATGGCCAGCATTCCGCCGGCGATCACGTCCATCTCACCAAGGCTTGGATCACGCTTTGCCGCACCAATGGCTAAGTCCTCACCCCACACAGAATCTGCGCGCTCGGGGTGAAACAAGATGGGTAGCCAACCGTTGGCCAACTCAGCAGTGAGTTGCACATTCTTTGGCCCAAGAGATGCCACATGAATTGGAATCTCTGCACGTCGAGGATGGGTGATGATCTTGAGCGGTTTACCGAGACCAGTACCCTTTTCTGCAGGGAGCGGCAGTTGGTAGTACTTGCCGTCGTGTTCAACGGGCGCTTCTCGCTTCCAGACATCTCTACAGATCTGAATGATCT
>JBIKPA010000223.1:0-4598 GCA_044357715.1 Microthrixaceae bacterium | reverse complement strand
GCCTTTCGTGGCAGAGTTCTTGCATGCAGGTCCACCTTGTTGATGGCACATACGAACTGTTTCGCTACTTCTACTCACCCGGAGGCGGCCATAAGAATGCCGCCGATGAGCAGATCGGAGCAGTTCGTGGCGTGCTGCGTTCATTAGTCGGGATGCTTGACGAGGGTGCCACCCACATTGGTGTGGCCACCGATCAGGTGATTCGCTCGTTTCGAAATGACCTGTGGCCGGGGTACAAGACGGGCGAGGATGTTGACCCGCTCTTACTCTTTCAATTTCCGCTACTTGAAGAGGCGCTCGCTGCTCTTGGGCTCACCGTTTGGGCCATGAGTGAGGTCGAAGCAGACGATGCCCTTGGCGCAGCTGCCATGTGTGCGGCGAATGAGACCAGCGTTGAACGCGTGGTGATATGCACGCCAGATAAGGATCTTGCACAGTGCGTCGGCGGCAAGGTGGTGCAGTTTGACCGCAGAGCGGGGCAGTTTCGTGACGCCGATGCGGTGTTAGAAAAATACGGGGTGCTGCCCGAGTCAATCCCCGATTGGCTGGCCCTTGTGGGCGACACGGCAGATGGGTTCCCAGGCCTTGCCGGCTGGGGTGCCAAAACGGCGGCCGCAGTGCTACGCAAATACACCCATCTTGAGAACATCCCCCATGCGGCTGGGCAGTGGGATGTTGCTGGAGTTCGTGGTGCACCAAAGTTGGCCGCCACCTTGAGTGCCGACTACGACAATGCGGTCTTGTTTAAGGTGCTGGCCACCTTGGTGACCGACCTTGATGTGGGCCAGGTGAGTGACTGGGCATGGACGGGCCCCACCTCGGAGTTTGCAGGCTGGTGTGATCGCCTTGATGCGCCCGACGTTGCTCGGAAGGTGCAAAAAATTCTGGCTGACCGCTCCTAGTGCTCTGAGTACGACTAGCGCTCAGGCCTCTGGAAACAGATTTTTGTACTCATCTGGCGGCGGGTGATCAACCTGATCAAACCGGCAGTCGGTGGGTGACTTATCGGGTCGCCATCTGACGAACCGGGCAGCTTGGCGGAACCGCTGGGAAGTAAAATTCTCATACGTGAGTTCAACAACAAGCTCACAGCGCAACGGTACCCACTCACCCGAGATTGCCGAGGCCCAAGCCTTATTACGACCTTCCATTCCCTGAGGCCCGCTGTGCAACACAGCATGAGTCAAGTCGGGCCATGGATGCATGGCATGACCGCCCTCTTCGTAGCCAGTTAGCTCAGCAGCAAGGGTGCGCCGCTGCGATGCAGAGAATCCACTACATAACCCCACGGGCTGAAGCCGCGAGGCAGTGCCTTCCTCGGCGGGTTCGTCGTACAGTCCGAGCAGCAGTGAAGCCACACCTCCCTCGGGATGCGCACGGTATCCGGCCACTACGCAATCAGCCGTTTGATGGTGCTTCACTTTGATCTGGGTGCGCTTGTCTTCGGCATAGGTGCCGTCAAGGGGTTTGGCCATCACACCATCAAACCCAGATCCTTGGAAGCGGTCGTACCACTCTTGGGCAACCGTTGCATCAATGGTGGCAGGGGTCAGGTGAAGCGGACTCTGAAGGTGACTGAAGGACTCAATTAGTAGCTTGCGGCGCTCAGCTAGGGTTTCGGCCCGCAGGTCAGCGTTGCCAAGCGACAACAGGTCAAAGACCACCAAGCTCGCCGGCGCAGACTGAGCGAGATGTTCAACCCGCTCAGCTCTTGACTGAATCCGTTGACTCATCAGATCGAAGTCCAAGCCGCTCTTTGTAGCTACCAACAACTCGCAGTCGATTACACACTGCTGGGGAAGCTGCTCAATGACATGACCAACTACCTCGGGAAAGAACTTTGTGAGTGACTTCTCATTACGGCCGAGTAATTCGACGGTGTTTCCATCTCGAAAGATCAAACAGCGCAGTCCATCCCACTTTGGTTCATAGAGGAAGTCGCCTACCGGGAGTTCCTTGGATGCCTTGGCAAGCATTGGACGCAACGGCGGCAGCACGGGGAGCAGCACTGCATAGTTCTACACCCCTTGAGGTAGTAGCAGGTCAATTAGGCGTTCCGGGTCGGAATCAACGATCAGCAACTCCCGCGCAGAGGTAGAGGTCATTCCAAGTTCGACCGTTTGATCCAAGAAATCAACTAGTGAGTCGTAGTACCCGTTCACGTTCAGTAGTCCCATTGGTTTGGAATGAAGATGTAAGTAACCCCAACTGAGCATCTCAAACATTTCTTCCATCGTTCCGACTCCACCCGGAAGTGTGAGGAACGCGTCTGCGGCTAAGAACATCGCGTTCTTTCTTGCAGCCATGTCATCAACAACCATCAACTCAGATATCGCTGTATGTCCGATCTCTCGGCCCATCATGCTGCTCGGGATGACGCCGATCACATGGCGACCCCCAGCCATCGCCGAATCCGCCACGACTCCCATCAGCCCTACCTGGCCGCCGCCGAATACTAAGTCGATATTTTTCGCTACGAGCAGCTCGCCCACAGCCTGAGCGCTTTCAACGAAACGTGGGTCACTGCCAAGATGGCTAGCGCAATAGACGCACAGCCGAGGGGCGTTTGAGGGGGGCATTCTCCTGAAGGTACAAGACCTAGCCGGTTCGGGTTGGGAGCAACGGCCTTGCGCAGCTACCTTTCAGAGTTATGGAACACCCCATTCGAGAGCGAGTCGAAGACCTACAGAAGCGTCGCGAGCTTGCAGCACAGCCCGGATCAGAGCGCTCAGTTGCCCGGCAGCATGAACGTAACAAGATGCTTGCCCGCGAGCGTGTTGAGTATCTGCTCGACGAGGGCTCCTTTCATGAGCTCGACATGCTCGCCCGTCACCGTGCGGGCGACGCGTTAGCGGATCGGCCCTACGGCGATGGTGTGATCACCGGCTGGGGAACGGTTGATGGTCGCAAGATCTTCATCTTTAGCCAAGACTTCACCGTCTTTGGTGGCGCTCTTGGCGAAGTGTTCGCCGAAAAAATTCATAAGCTGATGGACTTGGCCCTCAAAGTGGGCGCACCTGTGATCGGCCTAAATGACGGTGCTGGCGCTCGCATCCAAGAAGGTGCGGTATCGCTTGCGAGCTACGGGGGAATCTTCTACCGCAACGTCAAAGCCTCGGGGGTGACTCCACAGATCTCGGTGATCATGGGCCCATGCGCTGGCGGTTCGGTCTACAGCCCGGTCATGACCGACTTTGTCTTCATGGTTGATGAAACCTCATACATGTTCATCACCGGCCCAGATGTGGTGAAGCAGGTTACGGGTGAGGAAGTGTCGCAGCTTGACCTTGGTGGGGCACGGGTACACACCGGTATTTCTGGAGTGGCACAGTTCATCTCTGCTGATGACCGTGCAGCCCTTGACGACGTTCGCTACCTGTTGTCGTTCTTGCCCTCGAATAACCTCGATGAGGCACCCTTCGAAGCAACGGATGACCCCTCAGACCGTCGCTGCGAAGAGCTTTATGACCTGATTCCTGCTTCTGCCAATCAGCCCTACGACATGCGCGATGTGGTGCGAATCGTGGCCGATGACGGCGAGTTCTTTGAGTACGCCTCGGCTTGGGCGGGTTCAATTATTTGCGGCTTTACCCGTATCGGTGGCCATACCGTGGGCGTGGTTGGCAATAATCCTGCGATGTATGCAGGCGTGCTCGACAGCGAGTCATCTTCCAAAGCCGCCCGCTTTGTGCGCACCTGTGATGCGTTCAATATTCCATTGGTGACCTTTGTGGATGTGCCCGGATTTTTGCCCGGAGTTGCCCAAGAACACGGCGGTATTATTCGCCACGGAGCCAAACTTCTCTACGCCTACTGTGAAGCCACCGTGCCACGAATCTCGGTGATTACCCGCAAGGCCTACGGTGGTGCCTATGTGGTGATGGACTCCAAGTCGATTGGTTCTGATCTGACTTTCGCTTGGCCCTCGGCCGAGTTAGCTGTCATGGGTGCTTCGGGCGCAGTCGAGATTGTGCACCGTCGGGCAATGGCAGAAGCCGCAGACCCAGAGGCACTACGGGCTGAACTCATCGAGGAGTACGAGGAGACATTCCTGAACCCATGGGAGGCCACCGACAGGGGCTACGTGGATGATGTGATTGACCCCGCAGAGACTCGGATCAAGCTGATTGCTGGTCTTGAAATCCTGCGCTCAAAGCGTGAGGAACTTCCTCATCGTAAGCACGGAAACATGCCACTGTGATGTCAAGCACCGGAGCGTCCATTGGCAGTATTTCGCCTGAGCCGACAGATGAGGAGGCAGTGGCCATCGTTGCGGCTGTTCAACTTGGCCTGCCGACTACCTCTGCTCAGGAAGGGGCTGTAGAGGCAATCTCTCGCTGGAGATTCTCGGGGCGATGGTGGTCACGGCCTGTGCCAGCGCGGCGAGCTCGCCCTGGCGGCTGACTTTGCTCCTATGACGGCGAAGACGCATCTGACATCTGAACTGAGCACCGTTGCCAACGATGAAGTCGTCATTCATGATGGCGCATCGGTGAAGCAGTATCTCGGCCTGAAGCCAGATACTGAGTACAGCTTCGATGGCCACGACCTGCGAACTCTGCCTCAGCCGGGGGAGTTGCTCAGCACCTTTACCTCGG
>JBIKPA010000222.1:0-4601 GCA_044357715.1 Microthrixaceae bacterium | reverse complement strand
TGGCACGACTCGAGGGTCATCCGTACAGATCGCTGCCACTCCGGCTTGAGCCATGCGGATCATGAGTTCTGGCGAGACGGTGTTCCAAGAGACCACTCCGCGGCCCGCCTGCCAAAGTCGCTCAATCCATTCACCTTCCATCAGATCGACAAGGTCTGGCATCAGGTCGAAGCACGGGTGAACGAAGTTGCAGCCAAGATCTTGAGCTACCGCTAGCGGGTCGGACCCCGGGTCCAAGAAAAGCCAGCTAGTAGGGACAACATCGTGACGCGCTACATGGGCCACGATGTCGGCTCGGAACGAAGCCACGCAGACCAACTCGTTCAGGTCCTGCTCTGTGATGTCAGCCACTAAACGGTCCAGCGATTCGGTGCTCGCAGCCTTCACTTCTGCGTACAAACCAAGACCCAATCCGGCGCAGGTCGACAGCAGATCAAGGTGAGTGCCCGGCCGCTCACCGGTGACCTCGCTGATCTCGGCCAGAGTGAGGTCTCGCACCCAGCGCCATACGTCTCCGTCGGTAAGAAAAGCATCATGGAGCATGACGAGGTGACCGTCGGCGGTTTGGACCAAGTCAACCTCCACGGAGTTGGCCCCGGCCTCAGCAGCAAGCTGGAGTGTCTCCATCGAGTTATCAGGTCCGAGCGCCGCCCCGCCTCGGTGTGCCATCACCGATGGTCGAGCCGGGCGCTGTCCACGAATCATCCAAGTAAGTTCCATAGCGCAGCAGTCCTCGGTCCTCAGAACGGCTCGGTCCTCAGAACGGCTGGTTCCTCAGAACGGCAGCGTATAGGAATTCTCGAATTCGTCTTGCAGCACCGTAGCTAGGTGGTCGGAAGTGTCGACTACGAGTTCAGTTTCCAGGATTCGGGTTTGGTACGTCCAGCCATCGGGCATCGACAACCGTTCACCGAGTGTTGCGAGTGAGTTAAGCGTGAGCGCTGCATCAACTCCAATGCAGTAGGCCTGCATGATGTACGCCTTGCTGTCGGGGTCGACTAGTTCAAAGACGGGTTTGCCTGCGTCAAAAAAGAACACGGCACCGCGGTTCACATAGTTTTCGGTGTAAGGAGTAATGCGGGGATTCTCGCCTAGCTCCACTACTGCGATCCGCCTTGTTGTGAGGCCACCGAAATCCCGAAACACAGGTTCGACAACTGCCACCTTTGTTCCGAATCCGTCAAGTGTCCAGTATCTCGGTCCGTTGAGTTTGACTGCCAAAGCGCCTAGTTCGGCAGCAATCGCAGTGGCATCAAGGGCATCCCATAGCTCGCTCGGGCACTCATTGAGGAGTTGGGTGCCGTAGACCTCGGCCTGGAATTTGCCGTCACGTTGAAACACAGCGATGACCTCGCCGTAGCGAGTATCTCGGTGGTCAGTTATGAGTCTCGGCGCTTGATCGCTTGGCATGAGGGCATCGTTAGACATGGGTGCATAGCTCCTGATTAGGCGGTTGTGTCGCTGAGCGAGGCAGCGAGTTGGTCGATGAACGGATCGAGAGTAACCACGAATGATTCACCGGTGGCTGCCGCTGCAGCTACAAGGTCATCTACTGCACCGGAGCGCCGCAGAAAGGTTGCTCGTTGGTAGGTGCGCTGATCGCCGATGATTACTCCCTCGGCTTCGAATTTGGCAATGAGTCCGTCGCCCACGGCGACTGCTTCGCCGCCTTGGTCGATCACTAGGACAACCTGACCTTGCCCTTCATCCGACCCCGCAGGGCCAGAGGGCTCGCAGGACAAAATGATGGTGGACTCCATGCCTGCGGCTTTGTGTTCATGTGCTTGTTTAAAGTCGCTGCGTTCTTGCATCGCAATGAAGGCGGCCCGGCTGGGGTAGCGAACAACTGCCACTCGATCCCACTGCGGATCACCGAGTGGCTGCGAAGTCACATTTCCGACAAATTCGATAGCAGCACCAACTGCGGCGAGCGACTTGAAAGGTGCGTAAGCATCATCTGCTTCACGACCTGTGACACCTTGTCTTTCATCGCTGTAGCGAGCAACTTGGTGGTACTTCATCAGGTTGAGAGCCCAGATGGGTCCATCACTCTCGGGCTGCAGCTGTAACCAGCTTCCAACTAGTTCCCAGTTGATGGTTCCGTATGAATGCTCGATACGTTCGGACATGTAGCTACTCCAAGGTGGTTGGCTAGTTGATGGGTTGCAAGAGCATGAACACGGCTTCGGAGATGACGGCAGCTGCAGCAGTCGGGGAGTGGCCGCGGTGAGTGATGAGAGCAACGAGTGACTCAAGACTGAGCAGTAGGTCAACCGCAGCGAGCCTGACGGGGCGGAGGCCAGGGTCGAAGGCATCGAGTTCCAAACTGAACTGCAACTCCACCTGCTGACTGAGCGCTGCTCGTGTGAAGTCGAGTCTCTCGCTCAGGATGGGGTCAAAAGGTGCCTTGGCGTGAGCGGCGCGGTAGGCCGCAGCGACTTCAGTAAAAAGCCTGATGCGGGCGTTGAGCATCGCATCAACGCGTTCGTCGAGAGTACCTTCGCCGAGTTGGGGGATTGCAGCGAGTGGTTCAATGCGCTCGAAGTGGCGTTCGATCGAGGCACGCATGAGGGAGGAACGATCCTCAAAATAGCGATACACGGTCCTTCCGGAAACTCCCGCGAGTGCCGCGACTTGTTCGGGTGTTGGATCGAGATTGCCTTGGGAGAAAAGTTGGATTGCTGCGTCAAGCACTTGCTCTCGTCCGCGATTACGACGCTCAGAACGACCATCGATGGTGATGGCATCGGTGGAAGTGCCTGCAGAGTGGTCACTCATCAGGCAGTACTCACATCAGTGAGCGATCCAATATGTCCGACGCTGGGGTCGGATTGGCCGCTGGTGAGTTGGCGAAGAACTTCAACTGCCTGATCAGTGCCCAAAAACGGTTTAAAGGTGATCCATGTGTCAGTCCAGTCGGCAAAGCCGTTCCAGCCTGCTGCTAGGTGTTCAGCAAACTTGGTCGATCCCCACTCTTTGGTGCGACGTGCGATTTGGGTTGGGGCGAAGAAGAACTCCGGCGCGGGTCCGGGTAGTTCACCGGTGGTAGTCGCAGAGTGATTCCAGTTGGTGTTCCCAACAATCATTGAGTGACCAAGATTTCCTTCAAGGCGCTGGTGAACCGCATGCACCACATCGGAGTTGCCGGCGATATCGATAAAGACCGACGGCACCGTGTCTAATTGGTTGATCTGTTCATAGGTGAGGACTTCGCTGTAGATGCCGAGTCCGGCAACCATTGCAAAGTTGTTGGGCGAGGTAAGGCCGATGACCCTTGCTCCGCGCTGATGCGCTGCATGAGCGACAGCAAGCGCTGTTTTGGATGAAGCACTCGAGACCACGAGTTGCTCTGCTGCAAAGTCGCCCTGATCGAGGAGGAAGTCATCGATGACGAATCCAGTGACGAACAGCGGATACATCAGCATCTGCTGGTTCTCACGATCCGCCCGCCAGATGGGATCAGCTGCGGCGCGGACGTAGCGGTTATAGGTGCCAAATAGTCCCGCGCGATGCTCGGCAACATCGCTGAGTGAGGAGTCGTCGGCTCTGCCTGGCGTAATGATCACTTGGTCGGAGATGGGTAGGAGCCCAAAGAGTCTTTCGCCGAGCGCTAGGGCATCGGAGCGAGTCTCAATGACTTCTGCAAATCCCCAAACGGGCACACGACCCCAGTCCGAGGCTCCTTCGGGTGCGGGAAAGACCTCCCAATAGCGAAGCATGTCTCCAAACACCGCGTAGGTGACGTTGTTGGCTGAAAGCCCAAAGGCATCAACGCGAAGCCGGCTTTGTCCAACCGTCAGATCGCTCAACGGGTCATTCACCACGCGGGTAATGCTGACGTCTCCTCGGTTGGTCTCTACGGTTGGCATCCGGTGAGTTTGCTACTGCGCTACAAAACTGTCAAGTGATTTGACAATAGATTCGATGCAATGTCATGGCCACTTGCTGCACGATCACCGCTTCTGAAGATGTGTGGCGTAGCCGAACCACAGGTGGACACCGTCAGGCTGTTCGTCAACCACTGCATTGGTGCCGTTATCGACACCGGCAGCAATCCGGTACTGCCCAAGCGTTGCAGTAGGAATCAGCCATGCCGGACCGTCAGAGCCCGGGCTGCCCTCGATGCGCAGTCGTCCAGCGGCCTCATGGGTGACGCTGATGCGCAGCAAGAAACGATTGAGCAACTCGCCGAGCCCCGGGGGAGTGGAGTCTCGAAGTTGGTAGGAGCCTTCAATTCGGCGGCCGAGTGACACCCACTCCTTCGTCTCAGCTCTTGTCATGCTCGGCGGTGATGTCAGCTGGGTATCTGCTGGCAACTCAAGCAGGTGTTCCAACACAAGCGAAGCAACAGTGTGTGGCACAGCGAGTGAGTAGCCATTGGTCAGCACCACTGCACCGACGCCATCCTCAGGGCAGAGGATGAGTTGCGCGGCCACCCCGGGCATGTTTCCGTCGTGGCCCACAGAGCGTCGACCCCTCCAGGTTCTGACCTTTAGGCCCAGCCCGAAGCCTTGGTCCAAGGCCGGATGGTTCCTTTCATTCAGAGTCATTGCAGAGTCCACGATCTTGGTAGTCAGAAACTCCTCGCCGCCTGACTGCCC
>JBIKPA010000221.1:0-4635 GCA_044357715.1 Microthrixaceae bacterium | reverse complement strand
AGATCGTGCAACACCACAAACTCTGCCGACAGCATTCAGAGAAGGTCCCCTGCGAGCCGCTCCCCCTCAGCAACCTTCGCCCAGTTCTCGGACTGCAGCCTGCGCTCCTCCGCTTTGGCGCCGGTAAGCGACGTATACCGTTGCTTACCGGCGCCAAAGAATGTCAACCTGAGTGTCCGCTGGCTGGCAACTGTTTCCCGCCGCCGCCGTTTGAGGACTGAAGGCTGTGGACACCCTGTGTGCTACCGTTGAAGTGCCTCGCCCGTCCGGTGCGAGCACCTTGGGAGAGGGTTCAATATGAAGTTACGTGCTAGCGCAGCTATTGCTGTGGTCGGATGTCTCGTTTTTGTCACTGGGGCGTGTGGTAGCTCCTCCGACTCGGCAACCGACACAACGGCCGTTGCCGCAACAGTCGCACCCACCACAGTTGCACCCACAACAGCAGCACCAGCGCCAACAGCGCCACCCACAACTGCAGCTCCAGCGACCACAGTCCCAGCGATCATGCCCGAGGTTGTCTGCATGAACCTTCAGGATGCGCAGAACAAGATCCAAGAAAATGGTGTCTTCTTCTCCGACAGTTTTGATGCCAGCGGTGAGGGCCGGATGCAGATCAACGACTCCAACTGGATCGTTGTCAGCCAAACCCCGGCAGCCGGATCGGTAATCACCGAAGGCTCGGCAAACCTTGGCGCAGTCAAGGAAGGCGAGCCAAACCCCTGCTAGGTCAGGTTCGCACTACCGGTTGAGCAGTTCAGCTGAACGAGGCTGGCAACACGCCGGCAGCTAGCTTCGCAATTGGCGTTCTTGGCTATTGGGTTGCACACGGGTTGTCTATCGACCTCCCTGCAACCCAATAGCCAGATAGACACATCGAATAGAGCCCCTAGCGGACTTTCACTGCTCCAGTCGCGACCGCCTTGGCGTAGGCTTCGCATCCGGGGTACTCGCCGTTCGGGAACCGGAACTCGCACCAGTTGCAGAGCACGGTTGGGTTGGCAACCCAAGTGTTGGTCTCATATGAGTTCACGATGTCGTCGATATTGCTACGAAGCTCAACCTCGGTCTGACGCAAGGTCTCCTCAGTGACATCCTCCACGTGAACACCCGGGCGTTGCGGGTTCAAGTACACCAACATGAGCTTGACCGGAACCCAGTCGGTGGACTTTGCCACCGCGTAGGCATACAGGCGAAGCTGCGCAAACTTCGGCCCTGCGAAACGCTTATCGGGCGCCTTACCAGACTTGTAGTCCAGAATGCGCACCCCGTTCTCAACCCCCTGAACAGAGTCCAACCGGTCGATGTAACCATGCACGGCGTACTCCCCCAGCGGCGCTTCAACATGGGGTTCGATCGCTACGGGCTGCACCTCGTCTGGGTTGGCACCAAGGTCGTAGTACGCATGCAAACGCCCTCGAATCGAGTCCAACATCGCGGCGGCTTTGACCGGGTCTACGGGAATGCCGTGATCGATGTTTACTGGGTCGGCCTCTGGGTCACGACTCGAGCGTGACGGCCACACCACACCTTCTGGAACCTCATAACCTTCGGGTGCAACGACGAGTGCATAGTTCGGGTCGTTCAACATTTCCGCCCAAGCGGCCTCACCAAGTGCAACTGCAGTTTCACGCGAACGTGTCCCCTGCGGCAACACCATCAAACGCTCCGCCGCAGTATGCACCGCAAGGCCGCGAGTTTGATCCGTTGTGGTGGCAGTTGGCAGGTTGGCTACACGCTCGCAGCGGTAGCGCTCTTGGCAATCCAAGTACGTTCCAATGCCAGAAGGCGAGAACCTTTTTGGGATTTCTACTCGTGTTTCCATTTACCTCTTCGAGCCCCTCTACAGCGCAACCACAACACGTGATCGCCCCTGCAGCGTCCTCAGGCTAGCCGCCGACCCAGGGATAGTGAGACGGGATCCGCCGGCCGATCGGCTTTGGCGCCGGTAAGCAACGGTATCCGTCGCTTACCGGCGCCAAAGAGTCACGAGGGTGCGCCGATCCATCGCGACTATCAGGAAGTCAGGCCGGTCATCGACGTGGGCGCATCATCAACTTCCGCATCTGCTCAGTCCTTCCAAATCTCAACGAACGACCCCGAGTTGGGATCGAATGCAAGAACCGTCGACGCCGTCGAGTAGACAGCCGAGGCTGGTTGGCCGGTATCTGCCCACTGCCCATTATCCGTTTGGACCAAGGCATTCCCTCGCCATGCTCTCCGGGGTGTTCGGCCGCCGCATCGACCGTCTAGAAAAGCCTGAGGTCAGCTGGCATTAACCCGGTGCGTAACCGGACTGTGGACCACCAAAGCCACCCGAAACCGGATGGAAAGCCCACCGACAAATTCTCGTCGCCGACAGGCGGTGGCCACCCACCATTCAAAACGATCAGAGCTACGCTGCGGAGGATCCAACCTCACCAACTAGGAGTGAAGGAAATGAACGAGATCATCGAGGCCGGAGAGGTGACGCCGGAGACCTACTGCCGAGCTGAAACGGACCGAACCTTCTTCAACGCATCGCAGTTGGCTGGCGGCGTCAACAGCATGTTCAGCTTCCGCAATGTCACGCCGCTAGACAGCCAAACGGTCGTCCGGATGAACAAGGACACGCTTTACACGGTTGCCTTGGTCGACACGTCCAAGGGTGCCACCATTACGGTGCCTGAAATGCCTACTGGGCGCTATTTCTCTGTGCTGTTGGTTGACAACGATCACTATTGTCCGGGCGTCATCTACACCTCGGGGACTCACACGTTGCCCCAGGACACCAAGTATCTCGCCATCAATGTTCGCATCCAGATGTTTCACCCGGACGACCCGGCGGAAATCGCGATGGTGAACAAATTGCAGGATGAGTTTGTCATCAAGGCCAACAGCGCCGACCCGTTCCCGGAGCCGCAATGGGACAAGACATCGTTGGCCGCACTGACCGCGGAATACAAAGAAGAGTTCGCGAAGTTCGATCTGTACCCGGACGGCTGGATGGGAAAGCGCGGAGAAGCGGATGAACAGACCCGCCACATCGCCGCTGCCGGGGCGTGGGGACTTTTCCCCAATGAGGACGCTGCGTACATCAACTACAACGGACATCTGCCCGCCGACATCTGTCACACCGCCACCTACCACGTGCCCGAGAACAATGCGTTCTGGTCCATTACCGTGTACGGCTCGGATGGGTACATGAAGAGCGTTAACAACATCCTCAACGCTTCGAACACCAAGATGAATGCCGACGGAACGTTCACGGTTCATTTCGGGTCGCAGGAAGCCTGCGGTGATGTGCTCAACCGCCTAGATGCCCCCGAGGGTTGGAACTTCCTCATGCGCATTTACCGCCCCGGCCAGTCCGTCCTGAACGGCAGTTACAAACTGCCCGATGCCGTCGCCTGCCAATAAGGCGACCGGAGAGGAATCATGAACATGGCTGCCGCCGATGGCCGCTCCATCGCTGTTGGTTGAGATGACCTAAACAGCGTTCGGACAGTCGCTGCTGTCGGTGATCGAGATCGTGGTTAGCCCGATCAATCACACTTCACGCTCAACCGCGTGGGCTTAAAGTTCGTGTCGGAGGGGGGACTTGAACCCCCACGCCCCTAAGGGCACCAGATCCTTAGTCTGGCGCGTCTGCCAATTCCGCCACTCCGACGTGGCTACAGATTGCTCTGTTGCGCACGGGACTCTAGCGCGTCCTCGGTCAGTCCCCAATATTGCTCAGGCTTAGGTGTGGCTCGTATGAGACTTAGGCTGCTGACACACGGCCCACAGATCAGTTCAGTCTTTCCCAGTTGCTGTTCAACCCATCTAGAGTTCATCGTCTTCGGGGAGTTTCTCTCTCCGTACTTAAGTTAATGATGGGATTTTCACGATGAGCAACTACGACACTTTCATTCTGTTCGCCGCTGAGTACACCAACCTTGCCGATGCCGAGGCTGACTACGAACTCGTCAAAGATATGTATTACGAACTCGGCCTCGTTGACACCTTCGATGCCGCTGTGATTAGCAAAGACTCTGAAGGCAAGGTCAAGATTGTTAAGAAGCACGAGCAGCCCACTCGTAAGGGCGGCTGGGTTGGCGCTGGCCTAGGCCTTGCAGCTGGCGCTGCGCTGTTGCTCTTTCCGGCCGCTGCCGTTGGAGCTGGAGTTATTATCGGGACTACTGGTGGCGGGGCCGCTCTTGGCGCCCTTGCCGGCCACGTGTCACGCGGCTTGTCGCGTCATGATCTCAGAGAGCTTGGCGAGTCGCTCGACTCGGGTGATGCCGGTTTAATTGTGGTGGCAGCTGTTGATCTTCAGAAGCGAATCGATGAACTCGTGAAGCGCACTGACAAGATTCTGAAGAAGGAGCTCAAGGCCGACCGCAAGGAGCTTGAGTTTGAACTTAACGAGGCCGCATCGGAAGGCTGACCCGCGAGTGAGTCCTTGGCCATCGGCCACGCGCTACATCGCCAAGTGCAATCAGGGTTCGTTTCGAAAATGACGGCTTCTTTGCTGTTGGTGAAATCCCTCGGACTGATCTGGGGACACGCACGCGCAGCGCTTTTGGTTTGATTTCAAACTGCAGCGGCGGCTGCAGAAGTGCGTATTCCCCATCAATGCCCGCAGAGATCGGTCCCGAGGATCGAACAACAAAGTCC
>JBIKPA010000220.1:0-4639 GCA_044357715.1 Microthrixaceae bacterium | reverse complement strand
GCGGTGGCAACGTCCACTACTCGGAGCCCAGCCTCTTCGGCTTTGGCACGAGAAGAACTTCCCTCACGCAGACCAACGCGAACATCCACGCCGGACTCTTTCAGGTTCAATGCATGGGCGTGACCCTGCGACCCATAACCCAGTACTGCCACCTTGCGGGCAGCGATCAACGAGGAGTCAGCATCTTTTTCGTAATAGACGTTTGCCATGAGCTTGTTCAGCCCTTCCTGATTTGTAGAGAACTAGCCAATCGAGTGAACGGCACTCGGAAGCTACACAGTAGAAGCGAAACTAGCTGCGTTCTAATTTGGGCAGCGCTACGCGGCCTGTTCGTTGTAGGTCGATGATTCCAAAGGGCCGCAAGAGATCTTCAAGATCATCAAGTCGCTCGGGGTGTTCATCGAGCGAGAGTGCAAGTTCATCGTGGCCCACATCAATGATTCGGCCATCGAATACGCCGATCAGCTCGATGATCTGGCCTCGTACCTCGGCGGGGGCTTTGACCGTAACGAGCATCAGTTCACGCTCAACAGAGTCCCGGGGATCGAGTTCAGAGATCTTGATCACATGAATGAGCTTGTTCAACTGTTTCACCACCTGCTCCAGAGGTGCTTGCTCGACATCAACCACGACGGTGATACGGCTAAATCGCTCATCATCAGTTGGGGCAACAGCTAGTGAGTAGATGTTGTAACCACGGCGAGCAAAGAGCGCAGAGACCCTTGCTAGAACTCCAGCTCGGTTCTCGACAAGCACCGATAACACGTGATACTTCGGCGGCATGGAACCTGCCCTCCTGCTATTCATGGATTGCAGAGTCATCGGCCGAGGCCATTCTGCAAGGGGCCCACGTCAATTTGATCATTCGTGGTTCCGGGCGAAACCATCGGAAAGACCTTCTCCGAAGCGTCCGTTCGGAACTCCAGCACGACGGGGCGATCGTTGATCTCATTGGCCTTGTCAATTGCGGGGCCAACCTCATCTGGCGACTCAACACGTAGTGCGATACAGCCCATGGCCTCTGCCCATTTGACGTAATCGGGCAAGTCAGGAGACAAGTACACCTCTGAGTAACGCTCCTCGTAGAACATCTCTTGCCACTGCCGGACCATACCGAGATAAGCGTTGTTGAGAATTGCAATCTTGACTGGAATGCGTTCCGTGGCAGCAGTAACAAGTTCTTGCGCTGTCATCTGGAAACAACCGTCACCATCGACTGCCCACACGGTGCGGTCGGGTCGGCCGACTTTGGCACCAATCGCTGCAGGAACCGAGAACCCCATCGTGCCCAAGCCGCCCGAGTTCACCCAGGTGTAGGGGTAATTGAACTTCCAGTACTGACTCGTCCACATCTGGTGTTGTCCCACACCCGAAGCAACGATGGTGTCTGCAGGTGACCTGTCTCGAAGTTGTTCAAGCACATACTGCGGCTTGAGCAGGTCGCCATCTTGGGATTGCTCGTACACGAGCGGGTACTGCTCTTGCCATCCAGAGACTTGTTGGCGCCAAGGCGTAATGTCCATACGGCTTTCTTGGCCACCAAGAGCGTTGAGCGCCTTGATGATCTCTTCAATGACCAGCCTGCAATCGCCAACGATTGGCACGTCAGGCCGGCGGACTTTGCCAAGCTCTGCTGGGTCAATATCGACGTGAATGATCTTTGCTCCAGGCGCAAAGCCATCAAGCTTGCCTGTGACGCGGTCATCAAAACGGCTTCCAAGGGCAATCAACAGATCGGCTTTTTGCATAGCCGTTACGGCGGTGTAGTTGCCGTGCATCCCAGGCATGCCCAAGCAGAGTTCATGATCATCAGGGAAAGCACCGCGGGCCATCAGCGTGGTCACCACTGGGATTCCAGTCAGCTCGGCAAGCTCTCGCAGTGCTTCTGCAGCGCGAGCTTTGAGGATGCCACCGCCGGCATAGATCACTGGCTGACGCGCCGTAGCGATCAGCACGGCAGCCTCTTTTTTCTTCTTCGGGTGCCCCTTGGTCGTGGGCTTATAGCCGGGCATGCTTGATGAAACATCAGCATCTGTAGGCCAATGCCAGTTCATGGCCGAAGCTGGGTTCATTGGATCGACGATGTCTTTGGGGATGTCAACCAATACCGGACCAGGGCGACCCGTGGTGGCAATGTGAAACGCCTGACGAATTGCCATCGGAATATCTTCAGCTCGCGTCACGAGTTCGTTGTGTTTGGTCACCCCACGAGTAATTCCAACGGTGTCGCACTCTTGGAAGGCATCGGTTCCAATGGAGGGAAGCGGTACCTGACCGGTGATAACCACCATGGGTATTGAATCCATGTAGGCATCGGCAAGAGGGGTCACAATATTGGTAGCACCCGGACCAGACGTGACCATGGCAACGCCAGGCCGACCAGTGGCGTGTGCAAACCCTTCGGCCATATGCCCCGCACCTTGTTCGTGGCGAACGAGGACATGGCGAATAGGGCTATCAAGAATCGGGTCGTACACCGGAAGGATCGCTCCTCCTGGCAGGCCAAAGATGACCTCAACTCCCTCTAGTTCGAGGGACTTAATCAGGGCTTGTCCACCATTGGTGTTCATGTCACTGTTCCTGGCTTGTCTCTAATTGGCACTGGGCTGATACTGCTCTGAAATTGATGCTGTTCTGAAATTGACACTGTTCTGAAAATCACAACAACCTCCCGCTAAGGAGGTTGTTGGCACGCACGCGGATTGGATCTCCGGTCACGTGCCTCAGGAGGGTACGAGAAGAAGATGCGAAGTAGTCACCCCTGTAGTCTGCCGCGAAGCAGGCTCAGTTGACAACCCGGCAGATTCTTGGCGGCTCAACCAGCAAGGCCCGATGGGCGAGTGGGCAGATTCGCGGTACCGTCGATCCATGAGCGAATGGGCACCGATTCTTGTAGCGGGCGGAATCATTGCAATCGTTGCAATTCGAGAGACGCTTCGTTGGCGCGGCCGGCGCTGGCGCAAGTCTGGCCCCCGGGGCAATCAATAGCGCCTAGGAACTACCGGCAGAACAAGGGTCCTAGCGGGCCGGAGTGATGTGCCCAACAAGCTCAGACTCGCGTCCGGTGAGGCGACTCGTTGCTGTTGTGGTGCCACCCCACAGCAGGAGCAGCCCAATTACTGGCCCAAGCAGCGCTGCTGCAGTAGTTAAAAGAACCGAGCGACTACTCGCATAGAGCACAGCCCCAGCCACTGGCGCAGAGGCGATGACCAACACCAAGAGCCCAAGACTGAGCATCAGACCAGCCAAGCAACCTTGACCTGTATCGCCAGCCGCCAGCGGATTTGGGCTTTCGGGCACAGCAACGGGTGCAAGCGCAGCGCTGCCCACAGAGACACCGGCCGCACCCATAAGCGATCCTGCGGCAAGAATCCACGCTGCTGGCAGCCACTTCCACCCGCCGCTCATGGCCGCTAAACCAACAGGCAACATCAACGCCGGGAGCGCCATCACCAAAAGCGAAGACAACGCCTTGGCCCGGGCAAGTACCCGGGCATCTGCACCGGCTTGAATTTCCATCCACAGTGCCGGCCCATCAACACCAAAGCTGTTGTTGCCATCGAAGAGCACTGCAAAGAACAACAGACCGCCCAACATGACGGTCCGCGGATCTCCAATCTCTCCATCAAGAAGCGGACCGACTACAAAGATGCCGGCGCCAATAGCTAGCGCCGTAATCGTGTTGACCGCCTGCCTTGGTGTGCGGAACTTTGTCCGGATAGTTCGAGCCGCAACGGCTCCTACTGCACTATTTGGCAGGGCCGAGTAGATACCAGAACGCAACCCCCGAAACCCGGTGCGCATCTTGCGGCCACCGCTCCCCGGCCGGGGCGAACTGAGCGCTAGCCGTTCGGTACTAAAGATGTTGAGCCAGACCAACAAAGGTAACCAGCTCAGCCCGAAGAGCAAATGCACAACCGCCTGTCTAGGGTCTGCGCTGTTCACTCCGGCAAGCGCCAACTGACCGGGCGGAGTCCACTTGGCAAGATCGGCGAGTTGCGTCCAGCGCTGCGAAGTCCAACTTGCTAACTGTCGACTCAGCACTTGGACAATGAACCAGACCAGCAATGCCGAGATGGTTGCAAGGGCCTGCGCGACTTGTCGAAACCGGCCTGTGGTCCAAGCCCCTAAAAGGTTGGCCATTGTGCGGCTAAAGAGCAACAGTGTGAACAGCCAGCCAAGAATGGCAAGAGCCAAGATCGCAAGCCCCAAAGAATTGGTACTCGACCAGCCGACTGCAATTCCAGCGGCGGCTAAAAGCGCAAGCAACGTTGGGGGTCCGACTACTGCGCTGACGAGCAGCCCTGTGCCGAGCTGAGATTTTGTGAGTGGTTCGGCGGCAAGGTGTCGTGCGTCAATAGTTGACTCGACCCCGGCCGCAGATGACAACAACCCCATCGCAATCACGGTGGCGGGCAGCAGAACGATCAGAATCTGATCTGCACTTGCCGAGCGCTGACCGAGCGTGGCAAGAACCCCAAAAGCCGATAGCCCAAACACGATCGACAGAAGCAGCGATAAGCCAATTTGGATTCGCTGCTGGGCACTGCCTTTGACCGCGGCTCGCAGCAGCGCCCACTTCAGGCGAGCTAGCGCCCGAGCAGCATTGATCACGGGGCGGTGTTATCGAGCCAACTCA
>JBIKPA010000040.1:0-15753 GCA_044357715.1 Microthrixaceae bacterium | reverse complement strand
CAGCCGTCACGATCTGCACAAAGAAGCTTCCAAAATCAACATCGGTCATTGGCTTTCCACCAAAATCGCCATCGAGAATCAGCGTGGTGAGGTCTTCTCGTGGCGGCTCCAACCTGCGTCGTGCAGCAAACTCAATGGCATACATGGCCATCTCAATCGAAGCGCTGTAGTCGGGCTCGTCGCCAACAATCTCGGGGTCAGACCCCGAAGTCTGTCGCTCAGCGAGCGAGTGCAACAGATCCCAATCCTCTTCTGGCAGGCCCATTAGGCGGCCCATGACCTTGGTCGGCAACCCCGAGGTCACCTCATGAACAAATTCGACGGTGTCTCGCCCGGCAACCCCTGTCATCAGTTCTCGACTGATCTCGGCAATCCGCGGCTCAAGGCCGGCAATGATCTTTCCCTTGAATGGCTCCGAGAGCGGTCGTCGGTACTCGTTATGCATCGGCGGATCCATGGCAAGCAACATCATCCGCATCATTTCAAGGTTGGCTGCATCAAGGTTCTCGAGAACGACTCCACCCTCGCTTGCAGAAAACAGATTCGGCGATCGAGAAACCTTCACCACATCGCCATGGGTCAGTACTGCCCAGAAACCAGGCTCCCCGTTCATTGCCTGCCAAGCCACCGGGGTAGCAGCACGAAGCGCTGCGATCTCAGCGTGGGGAACACCATGTGTGAACGTGTTCGGGTCGGCAAGCATGCCGATTTCTGTTTGAGCCGTCACGAGACCAGCACGTTGGGGCGGTCGAATCCTTCGGCCTCGGCGAGCATGTAGTACGCCTCTAGGGTTCCTGGGCCATCAAAAACGCTCTCAATGTTTCCGTCTGCATCAAGGTTTAGGTTTGAGCCATACATCTGAAACCAGACGTGAGTGTTGTCTTCAATGCATTCCAAGGTGTGCTGCGAGCCCGCGGGCTCGTACAGGAATGACCCGGCCCGGTTGACATAGTCGTATTCCTGGTACTTCCACGCCCCGGTTGTGGTGTAGCCGAATACGGGGCCGGTGTGCCGGTGGGTCTGAATGGCGTAATTCTTCTGGAAGATGTTTTCTACAATCCAAAGACCCTGACCGTGATCGACCTGGATCACTTTGAGTTTGTTGCCGCCACCGATCTCTACAAACGGCAGTTCTTCGGCTCCGCGGTGCACTGCTTCAGTCATGTGTTCCCCATTCCGACCTAGTTGCTAGGTGGTTGCTTTCAGTGAGCGTGCAACATTGCACCTCATTCGCTGCCAAGATAGTCGCACCTTACCAAGGAGAGACTTCAGTGAGCTTGCACGCCAAAGGTTCCATTCAAGGCCATATCGACGATTCACTTTTTTCTAGCAAGGGTCTCTCGCAGCTCACGCCAAAGTACAAGTTCCCGTTAGAAGAGCTTGACCCGAAAGAGGCCTATCAGGCAGTTCATGATGAACTCATGCTTGATGGTAACTCTCGGCAGAATCTGGCGACGTTTTGTCAGACTTGGGAAGAGCCGCAGGTTCATGCGCTCATGGATCTCTGCATTGACAAGAACTTGATTGACAAAGATGAGTACCCGCAGGCCGCCGAGCTCGAGCGCCGCTGTGTGCACATGCTGGCAGACCTTTGGAATGCCCCCGATTCAGAAAACACCATCGGCACATCCGGTATTGGGTCATCCGAGGCATGCATGCTTGCTGGGATGGCAGCCAAGTGGCGGTGGCGTGAGCGCCGTCGGGCCGAAGGGAAATCCACTGACTCTCCAAATATGGTCTGCGGCCCCGTGCAGGTGGTCTGGCATAAGTTCGCAAAATATTGGGATATCGAACTCCGAGAAATCGGAATGTCTCCAGGCAAGTACTGCATGGACGTTGAGCAGATGCTCGAACTCGTTGATGAAAACACCATTTTGGTTATGCCCACATTTGGGGTGACCTATACCGGCACTTTTGAGCCAGTTCAGGAGCTTGCCGCTGCGCTTGATCAGCTACAGGCAGAGACTGGCCTTGACGTGGATATTCACGTTGATGGCGCAAGCGGTGCCTTCCTTGCACCGTTTTGCGCACCGGATGTTGTCTGGGACTTTCGCCTTCCTCGGGTGAAGTCCATTAGTACTTCGGGGCATAAATTTGGTCTTGCGCCCCTTGGCGTGGGCTGGGTGGTTTGGAGAGATGTCGCCGAGCTTCCCGATGACCTCATTTTTCACGTCACCTACCTTGGCGGAGATATGCCCGTATTCCAGATCAACTTCTCTCGGCCAGCGGGCCAGATCGCAGCGCAGTACTACGACTTTTTACGGCTTGGCCGCGAGGGGTATCAGCGGGTGCATGACGCTTCATACGCTAGCTGCGCGGTCATTGCCGAGGAGATTGTGAAGCTTGGCCCATTTGAGCTGATTTGCTCAGGGGATCCAGAAACTGCAATCCCAGCAGTCACTTGGAAACTAATCGACGGAGCAGATCCGGGTTACACCTTGTATGACATCGCCGATCGACTCCGAATCCGCGGCTGGCAAGTTCCGGCCTACCCGCTCACTGGCAAGCTCAGCGATGTTGCTGTGCAGCGAGTCCTGATTCGACAAGATATGAGTCGCGATCTTGTCGGCATCCTTCTTGCCGACTTCGCTGACGCTGTGGCGCACTTTGACCGTCACCCGGTCTCGGTCTCGATGACAAAAGAAGAGTCCAGCGGGTTTAGTCACCTATAGCTGCGGGTTTCTAGCGGGTCACTCCGCTTGGTCTGCGAGTCGATCGATCACTTCGCCTGCGGCAATTCTAGAAAGATCCTCAACCGTGAGCGAAGCCAAGTCGCCAACACGGCTGAGCCCCTTGGTTGCAGGGATCTGGAGTTTGCGTTGCACGGCTAGCACCCGTGCTCGGGCGCTTCGCGCCGAAGTAATACCAGTGAAAGAATCTTCGATCGCTACTGATCTTGTGATGTCAACGCCGAGCCTCTCTGCAGCGAGCAGATAGGGCTCTGGGTGAGGCTTGCCGTTCGTGACGTTATCTCCGCTGATCACCACTTGGAAGGTTCCCGGTGCGGTGGCAGCGATGATCTGATCTGCAATCACCTGATACGACATGGTCACGAGTGCGCAGGGAACCTGAGCCGCCTGAAGCTCAGCGAGCAGATCAAGAACTCCGAGTTGCCACGGAACTTCTGCGCCGATGTCTTTCACCACGCTGTTGACCATGAAGTCCACAATCTCGGCCACGGTTAGGTCGATCCCTTTTGCCTGAAGCGCAGCGCCAGTATCAGTGAGTGCGGCGCCCACTACAGAGAGTTCGTCTTGTACGGTCCAGACGAACTCGTATATCGCAGCAAGCTTGTGCTCTGCAGCAACCCAGTAGGGCTCTGAGTCGACCAGAGTTCCATCTAGGTCCCAGAGTACGGCTGCAGGTAAAGGCATCAGGTGAATCTAGGCGGGTTGGGAGCGAATCGTGGAGCTAGTAGCAACCTGCGCAATTCCTCTTCAAAACTAGAACGCGTTATCGTTCACCCCATGGAGATCATCGACAGCGTACTGACCAACCCGGAAGCTTTTCAGCGGATGGAACACCACGAGGTGTTTGCCCAGTTACGCCAAGAAGATCCCGTGCACTGGACCGAAGAAGAGACAGGGCCAGGCTTCTGGTCAATCACGAAGCATGCAGACCTGAAGTTGATCAACCGTGATGCCGAGGGGTTTAGCTCCGAGGCCAACGGTGTGAACATTATTGAATTCAACGACGTGGAGTCGGGCTTTGACATGCGAGGCAAGATCATGTTGATGACTGATCCGCCGCGACATACCCGGTACCGGCTGTTGGTCAACAAGGGGTTCACGCCTCGCATGATTGCACTGATCGAACAGCACCTGCGGTTTCGTACCGAACTCATTGTGGATCAGGTCATCGAAGCCGGGAGATGCGACTTTGTGACTGACCTTGCAGCCGAGCTTCCACTGCAGGCAATCGCAGAGATCATGGGTGTTCCTGATGAGGACCGGCACCTGCTCTTTGATTGGTCCAACCGGATGGTTGGGGCCGATGACCCCGAATACCAGAGCGAGAATCCTGATGAAGCAACCATGGCCGCAGCAGAGTTGTACATGTATGCGGCAAGCCTCGGCGAAGCTCGACGTAACGACCCTCGCGAGGATGTGGTGACCAAGCTGATCAACGCAGAGATCGACGGCGACCGCCTGACTCAAGAAGAGTTTGAGCTGTTCATTCTGCTTCTAGCCGTCGCCGGAAACGAGACCACACGCAACGCAACTGCGCACGGAATGATTGCGCTCATGGACAATCCCGAACAGCTTGCCAAGCTGCGAAGCGACCCCGATAAGTACATCGATGGCGCAGTTGAAGAGGTGCTTCGCTGGGCAACTCCCGTGCTGCACTTTCGACGCACGGCTATGAAAGATCTTGAGCTACGCGGTAAGCAGATCAAGACTGGCGACAAAGTTGTGATGTGGCACATCTCTGCGAACCGGGATGAGGAAGTCTTTGACGCTCCGTTTAGCTTCGACATCGAACGAACCCCGAACGAGCACATTGCTTTCGGTGGTGGCGGCGCGCACTACTGCTTGGGAACCAACTTGGCCCGCATGGAACTTCGGCTGATCTTCCACGAGATTGTGTCTCGTATGGAAGACATCGAATTTGATGGCGATATTGAGCGGCTTCGGTCGAACTTTATTGGAGGTGTGAAGCACATCCCGATCCGCTTCACGCCTGCCGAGCGTAAGCATCCCGAGGGTCACACCGTCAACGACTGATCAGGGCGAGGCGCTTGTTCTCGCTAGCGCCTCTGGCGCCGCAGTCGGAAAGTGCAGCGTTATTCGGCTACAAAATCTAGTGAGGCTGAATTCATGCAGAATCGCTGACCGGTTGGTTGAGGGCCGTCTTGAAACACATGGCCAAGGTGCGCACCGCAATGTGCGCAGACGGCTTCAGTCCGAGACATCCCGTGACTTCGGTCCTCAATCAGAGTGACCTTTTCGGGGTCAAGCGCTGCAAAGAACGAGGGCCAGCCAGAGCCTGACTCATATTTGGTTTCAGAAGAGAACAGCGGCATCTCGCAGACTACGCAGCGGTAGGTTCCAGCGTCTTTCTTGTCCCAGTAGGCGCCCGTAAAGGCTGGCTCGGTGCCGGCTTGTTGAGTCACGATGAACTGTTCGGCACTGAGTCGCTCACGAAGGTGGTTCTCCGCTAGGTCAGTTCTCAGTACTGTCTCTTCGGTTGGCCCCGTTGCATCTGTCATCAGATGAACATTATCGGGGTGTGCAGCGAAGGTGATGTCGCTAGGCTCACTCGAGTTCTCCTGCTGAGCTCCTGCAGGGGATAGTTAATTTTCCAGATATTGAGGAACACCATGTCCGTTGAGAGTGACCAGAACCGCACCCTGCCGCCGAACCCGTTCGCGGATCGCGAAGATGCAGTGGTGCAACGAGAGCCAAAACTGGTTCGTACAGCAGTGCGGCAGTTGAAAAAAGAGGAAGAACTCAAGCCTCTTCAGGCAGAACTGCTGGTCTTGCAGCGCTATTTGGAGGAAAATGACAAGCGGATGATCGTGCTGTTCGAAGGACGCGACGCTGCAGGAAAGGGCGGCACGATTCGACGAGTCACCCGCTACATGAACGAGAAGCACTATCGGGTTGTAGCACTCGGTAAACCCACTGAAGAGCAGCGCTCGCAGTGGTTCTTTCAGAAGTACATCGCCGAGTTTCCAACTGGTGGAGAGATGGTGCTGTTCGATCGCAGTTGGTATAACCGGGCAATGGTGGAACCGGTGTTTAATTTCTGTACCGAACAGGAGTATAAGAATTTTATGCGAGGCGTAGTTGGCTTCGAAAAAGACCTTGTTCGGCAGGGAACAATTTTGGTGAAGTTGTATTTCAGTGTGACCAAACGCGAGCAGAAGCGGCGTTTCGATCGTCGACGCAATGACCCATTGCGGCAGTGGAAACTCAGCGAGATTGACGTTCAGGCTCAGGAACATTGGGCGGATTTCACCGACCGTAAGTACGCGATGCTGAAAAAGACCAGCACGGTAGAAGCCCCGTGGACGGTGATTCGCTCAAAGAACAAGCACCTAGCAAGAATGAACGCTATGCGGGTCATCCTGAACGCTGTTGACTACGGAGAGCGCAACCCTGCGGTCAACTATGTTCCCGATCCATCAATCGTTGTCTCTGGAGCGCAGGAACTTGCGATTATGGAAGCCGATCGAATTCGCAAGGGCCGCTTCACAAGCTAGGGCGGTTTCACGAGTTAGGGCGGCGGCGTCGCAGGAGCCGTCCTAATCGCTCGCGGTTATATCGCTGCACCATCACGAACGGCAGGTGCGCAACAACCCCGAACACAATCATGAACGCCCCGAGCAGGGGCCGACACCAGATCAGGAACAACGGTCCTGCGCTTAAGTTGAGCCAGTGAACGGTTTCTGCTCGGCGGGTCTCGGCCATAAATCGCTCCAGGTGTTCGGTGGAGCGATTTGTCAGATGCCGCTTCGAGAACCCGTCAGGAAACAGGTCGCCTTTTTCGGGAAGGCGATCTTTCCATTTCCGAATTTTTAGCTTCCGCTGATAAAAATTGCCCTCGGCCTCAAAACGGCGAGGTCGGGTCAACCAGGTGTCATGATCAAAGCGACTCACGGGAACCCTATGAAGGGCAAATCCCGTACTGAAACCAATGAAGAGCCAAGCCAGAACAGACACAAAGACTGCAGCGATATCCCCAAGATGAATCAACACGGTTTGTGGCTCTGAGTTCCAAGGGGGATTGCCCTTCCCCGCCAAGTGACACTTCGGCGAACGTAGGTCCGCCAGAGTGACCATCCGAAGATGCAGAAGAAGAACGCAAGGAGCACAGGAAATGCCACTGCTGTTCGAAACCCGAAGTTTCCGACATGGTGGAACATCCACACCAGTTGAGCGGTAAAGGCGAAGTACACCACCAACGCTAGCCAGAGCGGTTGGGATCCGATTGCTGCTTCTAGGGCTAACCCGGTTGCGCTACCTAGGCTTGTCAGCCAGAGAACCGCAGCGAGAAGCCGAAGTGGGTGAGTTGCACCAGCCCCGGTAGCAAAGTTCTTTGCCCAGCCTTCGCAGAGTTGGCGCAGGCCGTTTGGGTACATCCGAAACTTCACTAACTCGGCTCCACGGAACAGTTCCACGGGTTGCCCGCTACTGCGATAGTTCGCCGCAAGCGCTAGGTCTTCCACCACTTCATTTCGTACTGCCTCATGGCCACCGGCAAGCAGGTAGTTCTCGTCCGATGTCACTAGCACCGGCCCGAATGCGCCTCGTGACTTGGTTCGCGAGGCCATGGCGGTTCCCATCAACGCAATCACGTTAAAGAGCGCAGAAAGCTTCTCGTAGGGCCGCTTCGTTTCATGCCAAGGCTGAACCGAGACGAGAGCTCCTGAGGCTTTTTGGTAATCCACTAGTAGTTGGGCAACGGTTTGCTCAACTCGCACATCTGCGTCAAAGAAGATCAAGCCTCGGTCCGTGTCAGTTGAGCTGTTACGAAGGTGCTCAACTCCGCTGTGACATGCCCAACTCTTGCCAGTCCAACCCTCGGGCAGGTCTGCTGCGTCGATGACTTCAACTCCAGCAAACTCGGATGCGATATGTGCGGTGCGGTCTGTGGAATGGTCATTCACTACGACCACGCGATTGCCAGCTGATGGAAGTGCTGCAAGGTCGCTGAGCAGGAGACCGATGGAGTCGGCCTCGTTCCGTGCCGGGATAATCACGTCAAAGGGGCGTCCGTGGGCTGCGTTTCCCAGTGCGTTTGGAGTCGAAAGAACTTCTTCGCTGTGTGTTGCGATGCTCGCACCGGCCAACTGACGGACGGCTTTCGTCCGTCCAAAAAGGATCCATCCCAGAGTCCACCCGAAAAAACAGAACACAATTGTGAACACGTAGCTGAGCCTCTCTCAGTCCTTGCGAGACAGACCTCTGCGCGGGTGCAGGATTGGTGACTGAGAAGCAGGAGTCTACCGCTGATACTGTCAACCTCGTTGAGCGGGTCCTACCAACTTTGGAGTTTCTGTGTTGAAGTTCACTGATGAGCACGAGTCGTTTAGAGCCATGGTCAGAGATGTGGTTCAAAACGAGATAGATCCCCACGCTGACGAGTGGGAGCAGGCTGGGATATTTCCAGCGCATAGCCTCTTCAAGAGATTCGGCTCGCTCGGGCTCTTAGGACTCGAGTACTCAGAAGATGTCGGCGGTGCTGCTGCAGACCATAGCTACACCATGATCTTTGGCGAGGAAATCGGCCGGGCGGCCTCGCTTGGCGTTGCCATGGCTCTTTCGGTGCAGACCGATATGGCCACACCTTCGTTGCATCAGTTCGGCACAACAGAGCTGAAAGAAAAGTTTCTTGTCGGAGCGATTACTGGTGAGCAGGTAGCCGCAGTAGGAATCAGCGAAGCTGACGCAGGGAGCGATGTTGCGGGCCTGCGGACTCGCGCTGTGATTGACGGTGACGAGTGGGTCATCAACGGGTCCAAGATGTGGATCACGAATGGGGCCCAGGCAGACTGGATCTGTTTGCTCTGCCGCACCTCTGACGAGGGCGGCTTTCGGGGAATGTCGCAGATCATTGTTCCCACCGAATCCGAGGGTTTCTCCGTGAGCCGCACCCTCGACAAGCTCGGTATGCGTGCTTCAGATACTGCCGAATTGAGTTTTACCGATGTGCGTGTGCCAGTGGAGTATGCCATTGGTGAAATCGGGCGAGGCTTCCAGCAGCAGATGAGCCAGTTTCAAAACGAACGGATGATTGCCTCTTATCAGATGGTGGGCGCGATCGAACATGCGCTCAACCGCACGGTTGCATATCTGAAAGAACGCGAAGCGTTCGGTGCTCCACTTCTGGCAAATCAGTCACTGCAGTACGAACTTGCTGACATAGCATCGGAACTCGACATGATGCGCCATCACAACTGGGCCGCAGTCGCTGCGTATATGGATGGTCAAGACATCACTCGCCATGCCACGGTTGCCAAGCTGCGATCGGCTCGTTTAGCGAGGCGTATGGCAGATGTAGCTGTTCAGTATCACGGCGGCATGGGATACGTAGAAGAGAACTGGCCGGCGCGTTTTTACCGAGACACTCGCTTGTGGTCGATCGGCGGGGGAGCGGATGAGGTTATGTTGCGCACACTTGCTCGCATGAACGGCATTATCGGAGACTGAATCAACTCACTACTGCGCAGCATGTAGGTTTAGCGATTACAACTCATCCGGGGAGCTCGCACCAGCGGGCTGAGAAAGTGGCTCAGGGCCACTGACCCGCAACCTGATCTGGGTAATGCCAGCGGAGGGAGATTTCTAGTGGATTCTGTGAAACGTGCCGTTGTTTTTTCTGGCGGGCCGCACCCTCTGGGGCGAGGGCCAAGTGAATTGAGCGATGCTGCTGCGGGTGCAGCCTTTGTGGTAGCCGCTGACTCTGGGCTGCATCTTGCGCTGGCATGCGGGCGGCTACCAGATCTCGTGATCGGCGATATGGACTCTGTAGACCCCCAATTGCTTGATCAAGCAGTGCAAGGTGGTGCAGAGATCCGCTCCTTTCCCGCAGACAAAGATGCAACCGATCTTGAATTGGCTCTTGAAGCGGTGATGGCCTGTGATGCTCACGAGATCAACGACCTCACTGTCATTGGCAGCGGATCGGGGCGTGTAGATCATCTCTTTGGTGGACTTTTGTTGCTCGCAGCCGACCGGTTTGCCAACTTGAGGATCGACGCCTGGTTTGAACACACCTATGTGGCAATTGTCCGAGACTCTTGGGCCATCTCGGCCGAGCCAGGGCAGTTGTTGTCGGTGATGGCACTCAACGGAACTGCCTATGGGGTTGTCAGCACCGGCCTGAGATGGAAATTCGACGGTGAGGATCTAGAGCCTGGTTCCACCCGAGGTGTTTCGAACGAAGTAATTGAAGCTGTTGCAAACATCGCAGTTGCGTCCGGAGTTGTAGCCCTGATCCTGAATCAAGAGAGTGCAGAGCCATGAAGTCGAACAGTTTTTCTAGATCACCGCTCGGAGGGCTGTGCAGTTTCGCTGCAGCAGCAGTTCTGCTGTTTGCGACAGCGTGCAGTAGTAGTAGTAACTCTGCGTCAGGCCCTGCTGAGGAATCAACAAACGCGAAGGAAGTGCTACTCGTTACCTACGATGCGTTCGCTCTTCCCGAAGATGCAGCAGCAGAGTTCAAACTCCTTACCGGTGCCACCATCAAGGTAGTGGCCACGGGGGATACGGGCACCATGTTGACCAAAGCGCTTTTATCAGCGGGAGCGCCAGAAGGTGATGTGATCTTTGGTATCGACAACACTCTTGCAACGCGAGCTCTTGAAGAGGAGTTGCTCGTACCTTTTGAACCCGAGATCGCCCGAGAGCTTCCGCAAAAGTTGCGCCTTCAGGGTGAAGCCGGACAGCTTCTCGTTCCCGTCGACACCGGAGATGTGTGCATCAATGTTGATCAGGAATGGTTTGCATCCAACGGCATTGAGCCGCCCACCTCAATGGCGCAACTTGCCGATCCAACCTACCGGGACCTACTTGTACTCGAGAGTCCTGTTACGTCCTCTCCCGGCCTTGCGTTTCTCATTGGAACCGTCGCCCGAAGCGGAGAGGCCGATTGGCTGAAGTACTGGCAACAACTCAAGGACAACGGAGTTCGGGTGCGACCGAGTTGGGATGATGCGTACTACAGCGACTACACCGTCTCTGGAGGAGACCGCCCGCTTGTGCTTTCCTACGCGTCTAGCCCACCCGCAGAGGTCGTCTTTAGCGAGGGCGAACGAACCGAGCCTGTATCGAGCGTGATGCTAGATAGTTGTGTAGAGCAGGTTGAGTACGCAGGAGTCTTAGCTGGTGCGCCAGAACCAGAACTGGCGCAGCAACTCGTGGAGTTCATGCTGAGTCCTGCATGGCAACAGGCTTTGCCGCTCACGAACTACGTCTTTCCCGTAACTGACGTGAGATTGCCAGAGGTGTTTGAGAAGTTTGCTCCCCGAGCGTCAGACCCGCTGCGCCTTGACCCACAAGTTATCTCTGCACAACGAGAGGTCTGGATTGAGCAGTGGCGAGAAACCATGGAGTGAAGGCTTATAACAGCCAGCGCCACTCCGATGTGCAAAAGCGTTACCGGGGTGCCAATGCCAATGCGGGGCACGCGTCAAGGTTAGGCATCATTGTTGTCGCAGCTGTTTTGGCCATGATTGCATTGCCCGTTCTTGCAGTATTGCTTCGCGCTGTTCGGCCCGATGGAATCTGGAGTTCAGAGGCAGTCGCTCGCATACTTGGGTCTCCTCGGACTTGGCGACTCATTGCAGTAACTGTTGCTCAGGCGATGGTTTCCTGCGCCTTTACCGTTGGCATTGGGGTTCCAGTTGCCTGGGTGATCTCAAGATTTCGTTTCACGGGCCGATCGCTAGTACGCACGCTTGCGACGGTTCCCTTTGTGCTGCCTACGGTGGTTATCGGTGCTGCATTTGCCACCGTGCTAGGCCCTCGAGGACTCGTCGATGCTCGGGGGACTTGGTGGGCGATCATCGCTGCGCAATTGTGTTTCAACCTTGCTGTTGTGATTCGCACCGTCGGGGCTTCTCTGAGCGGCTTGGACCCAAACCAAGAGGCCGCGGCGCGCCTGCTGGGAGCTTCCCCCTTTCAGGCCGCTAGGCGTGTGGTCTTGCCAACGGTTTTGCCCGCCATCACCGCATCCGCAGTAGTGGTGTTCTTGTTCTGCTTCACAAGTTTTGGTGTGATAGTGATGCTGGGCGGAGGCTCGGTCACTACGATCGAGGTGGAAATCTGGACGCGAGCAACTCGTCAGTTTGATATTTCGGGCGCTGGGGTTTTGTGTGCAGTTCAACTTGTAGCGGTTATCGCGACGCTCAGCATCCACAGCAGGATCAACAAGAAACGGCCCGTGAGTTCGCAGCTTCGGGTGCGCCGGTCGGATCGCCTGCCGCGTTCGTGGCCAGAATGGGCCGCAGTTGCTGCAGCAGTCGCTGCAATCCTGGTTATTTGTGGTCTTCCGATAGCTGCCTTATTTGAGCGTTCGCTTCGCATAGGGTCCGGCTTTGGGCTTGATCATTGGCAACACCTTGGTTCTGCTGCGGTGAACACAGGACTGAGTGTTGACCCGCTTTCTGCGATACTGCGGTCACTCATCACAGCGAGTTGCGCAGCGGCAGCAGCGCTCCTTCTTGGCATTCCCTCGGCCCGAGTCATTGCGCGTCGACCTGGCGGGAGCGCTGATCGAATCCTGCTGCTCCCGCTTGGGGTTTCTGCCACCACACTTGGACTTGGCTTTTTGTTGATCGGCGGCAAACCGCCACTCGACTTGCGGGGTTCACTTTGGCTTGTACCGGTTGCTCAGGCGCTCGTTGCACTTCCGCTCGTTGTGCGAGCAGTGTTACCTGCGCTTCAGGCTCTGCCGGCATCTCTTGATGAATCGGGCCAGCTTCTTGGAGCGGGTGCTCTAGAGCGCTTCTGGCGCATTGAGTTGCCAGCGATTCGCTCGGCAGTATTCGCTGGTGCCGGACTCGCATTTGTTGCGTGCCTCGGCGAGTTTGGAGCAACTGTGTTCCTTGTTCGAGCGGCTCAACCGACAGCGCCGGTTGCAATTGAGCGTCTGCTGAGTCGTCCCGGGGGAGCTGGCTTTGGCCAAGCCATGGCGTTGTCCTGCATTCTCGTGCTTGTGTGCGGCTGCATACTCTTGTTGGTGGACTACCTTGCCGCAGGCGATGAAGGCCTCGATCTGGCTTTCTAACCCCACTGCTGTTTTTGATGGTGTCTTACGGGCGGCACCAAGCTGGCGCTGGCGCAGGACGCTTCGATTTGGGCGGAGCGTTCTGAGACTTTCTCGCAGTGCAGAGCGTGTGAACCGGGAGTAACGGATAAGTAAATACTGGGGAAGGGTCCCCCTTCCGGGTGTTCTGTGCAAGGTATGGCTGTAACATTGACGCGATTGCAGCGACCTGAGCTTCGCCGCCACCCTCCTCTTGCTGAACCGGGCACAATGATCAACTCACGAACAACGATTGTGATACTTGCCTGCCTGAGCGCGGTTGTTTTTTCTGTATCGGGAGTCTCGGCGCAAGAGGGGACCACCGATCCGGGCACTCCCAATAGCGGTCCGCCGCCCGGTAATCCCGAAACTTCCTCAACTACGGTTCCGAGCGACTCAAGCGTGCCTGGGACGGCTCCGACGAACACAGCAGACCCAGCTTTGTCGCCGACTACCACCTACCTGCCACCCATTCCAGATGAACTGATCAATGACCCACGAGTGCCATTTTTGGTTGATCCAGGAGAGGGGGATGGCCTAGATGTGCCAATTGCGCAGTTTAGCTTTGACCCGCGATCAGTAGCGGTGCTACCCGAGCGAGTGGCTGGTGCCCAAATAGCGTTAGTCGAGAGCCAAGCAAACCTTGATCAGATACAGCAACGTGTTGCTGAAAAGACGCAAACAGTTCTAGATCTCACGACTCAACTCGACAGCCTGTCCAAAGACGTCAGGAGAGCAGTAACTAAGGCCGCAACTGCCCGCCGGCGTCTTCGAGACCATGCCGTGACGGCGTATGTGCAGGGTCGAGCCGAGGACAAACTGGCGCTGTTAGACAACAACAATTTTGTTGATATGGGAGTAGCTCGGAGCTACCTTGCCGTTGTAGCCCAACAGCATGAACGACTGCTCCGCAACTACGAACAACAGAGCAAAGCCTTGGGTGCAGATGAAGCTCGCTTAGCTTCAGACCTTGGGATTGCACAGTCCGTATTGGCCCAAACTTCTGCTCAGGTCCAACCTGCTGTAGATGCAGTGGATGCCGCTACTGCTCAGCTTCAGGCTTATCAGGCCGGTGCTCATGCCTATATCAATGGCTTCGTGTTTCCCGTAGCGAGCGAAGTGGAGTTCATCGACAGTTGGGGATACCCGCGCATGTCAGGAACCGCCTCGGCGCACTGGCATCAGGGGACAGATATTTTCGCGAACTACGGCACGCCTCTGATTGCTTCAGAAAATGGCACCCTCGCACGTATCGGAACCGGCACGCTTGGCGGTAACAAGTTGTGGGTGGTGGGCGAGTCTGGCACCGAGTACTACTACGCCCATCTCTCCGCATTCGCCACAGGGTTATCTGATGGAATGCGAGTGACCGCTGGGCAACTTGTGGGGTACGTGGGAGATACCGGAAATGCTCGCGGAACTTCACCCCACTTACACTTTGAAATCCACCCCTCTGGCGGCGATGCAGTGAACCCATACCCGATACTCAAAGCTGCTTACGGTAATCGGACTGTTTACCGCGCAACTGCTCCTGCGCCCGAACCGGCAGCGGAGCCAGCAGTAGCCGAGCCAGCAGCAGCCAGTGCTGCCGATCAGTTGATCACTGCGGCAGAGGCCGGTGCCGGAGTAGGCGGTTAGTCAGTCAGGTGACGTCCATCTGAGTGATTGGGCGGCAGAATAGGTGCATGGTCTTTCTTTGCCCCAACGCACTCAGTCAGAACCGCTAGTGGAGGTCACTGCAGTTCTTGCTGCCCCAGTTGCTCCTGAAGTGCTCTTCGATTTGATTACCGATTTGGGCCGGTACCCAGACTGGCTTGACATAGTTCCGCGTGCTGCAGAAGCAGAGCCAGAGCCAGGTGATTCCGGTCCGGCTTGGTCGGTAGATTTGCGAGGGCAGTTGGGGCTGCTGAGTCGATCAAAACGACTACGGATGGTGAGGACCCTGTCTGAGTCACCCCGTATTGCAAGATTTGAACGTCGCGAGGTGGATTCGCGCACCCACAGCGATTGGGTTCTGGAAGCACAAGTTCACTCCCTCGGTGATGCTCAATGCGAGCTCACCATGTGGTTGCACTACGGCGGAGGTATGTGGGTCCCCATGCTTGACCGCCTGCTCGCAGATGAGATTGAGCGTTCTCGAGGCCGCCTGTTGAGCGTTCTTGGGGTGAGTTCATGACGCAACGCGTGTGGCCTGGTCGGCCCTACCCACTTGGTGCTACCTGGGATGGAGCGGGCACCAACTTCTCTGTATTTTCAGATGTGGCCGAGAACGTCGAACTTTGCTTATTTGATGAGCGTGGTGCAGAACTGATTGTGGATTTGCCTGAGTGCGTTGGCTCAGTTTGGTTTGGTTACTTGCCCGATGTGGGGCCAGGAATGCGCTATGGCTTTCGAGTGTGCGGGCCTCGCCGAAGCACTGCGGACCTGAACTTGCAGTCCAAATTGTTACTTGATCCCTACGCGTTGGCCATTGAGGGCTCGGTTCAGTGGAATGACGCAATTGATGCTGAACATGAAACAGCTACGGACTCCGCCCCCTACGTGCCGCGGTCGGTGGTGATTAACCCTTGGTTTGACTGGGGTCAGGATCGCTCACCCGCACGGCCTTGGAACGAAACCGTTCTCTATGAGGCTCATGTCAAAGGCCTCACTCAACTACACCCTGGGGTAGATAGAGAGCATCGGGGTTCTTACCTTGGCGTGTGTTCCCCGGCAATCATTGAGCATCTTCATGCGCTTCGCGTGACCGCAATCGAACTTATGCCGGTGCATCAGTTCATTCATGATCGCCGCCTCGTGCAGATGGGGCTACGCAACTATTGGGGCTATAACTCGATTGGGTTTTTTGCCCCTCATAACGAGTACGCCGTGCGCGGCCAAGCAGGGGAGCAGGTGCAGGAATTCAAGGTCATGGTGAAAACCCTGCACGAAGCAGGCATAGAGGTAATTTTGGACGTGGTGTATAACCACACTGCCGAGGGCGGCCGTGGTGGCCCGCTA